>JAJCXX010000083.1 GCA_029263195.1 Acidimicrobiales bacterium | reverse complement strand
CGCAATCTCGGTTCCCGGAGTCCCGGCGGCCGGATCGGTCGGGTATAGCGGAAGCGAGTCGAGCCTCACGGTGATCGACAGTGCCGAGACGGCCCCCGCGGGCACGCAATGGAACGCTCAGTACAACTATCTCGACATCAGATCAGCCGGTGTCACGCTCGACGGTGTCCATGTGAAGGGCGGAATCGACTTCTACGGAGCCGGCACGCTCACAATTCGCAACTCGATCGTCGAAGGTGGCTACGGAAGCTGGATGATCATCATGTTGCGGGATGGAGCAGGCCGACTCGAGTTGACGGACTCGACCCTCCGCTGGCGGGCCGGAGGTTCGCCGTCGGCGGGCAGCGGATCCGGCGCAATTCAGGTATCGGGAGACCACTCCGATTCCCTGATCCTGCGAAATGACATCTCCGGTAACCCCGACGGTATTCAAGTCGCGGGAGATCGTTGGACGATCCAGCAGAACTGGATTCACGGGCTGGCCATGATCGGGTCGTACCCCAACAACACCCACAACGATGGAGTTCAGCTCTACAACGGGACCGGTCACCGAATCGTCTCGAACCGCATCGAGATCGGCGCGGTGAGCCCATACAGCAACTCACCGGTCTTCTTGCAGGGTTCGAGTATCGGGTCCGTGACCATCCAAGGGAACTACCTGGATGGCGGCGGCTACTCCCTCTATCCCCAGAACGGTCAAATCAGTGTGGTCGACAATGTGTTCGGCCCCAATCACCTCTACGGCCCGGTCCGAGTCGGGGATGGGGCGTCGGTGGTCGCGTGGACCAACAATTCGAGCTTCGATGGTTCGGCGGTCAGTGCGCCCTGAAGGGGCCGACTACTTCTCGAGGGTTCGGCGGTACACGGCTTCGATCGATGAAGCCATCAGGCGGGCGTCGTAGTGGCGACCGGAGCGGGTGGCCGCGGCCCGGCCGAGTTCGACTCGTTTCTCTTCGTCGCCGAGGAGGCCATCGATTGTCGATGCCAGCGCGGTGGCTTCGTGCGGGATGAGGATGCCCGAGCCATCCGACAACATCTCGGCCAAGGTCGGGAGGTGATAACAAACGATGGCACGGGCCGCGGCCATCGCCTCCATCACCGAGATGGGCAGTCCCTCGGTGGAACTGGCGAGGACCCAAATGTCGGCGGCGGGGAGAATCTCAGGGACATCGTCCCTCGACCCGAGCATGTGAAGTCGATCGTCGACTCCCCGATCGGCTGCCAGCGCGGTGATGTCGTCGGCCAACGGTCCGCTACCCACCAACACCAGCTGCCAGTCGTGGCGGGTGGAGCCGGCCAGGGCCTCGATCAGGTCGAGGTGACCTTTGCCGTCGGCCAATCTGGCGACCGACATCACCGTCGGAGCGTCGACTCCTATGGCGGTGCGTGCCGTGGCAGTGGCGTGTGGTCCCGACTTGAACTTCGAGACATCGATTCCGTTGTCGATCAAGGTCACATCGCCAAGGCCCCGGTCGGCGAAGAACTCGCTCACCGCGCTGGAGACCGATATGTAGTTCTCGACGACGCGTCGTTCGATCCAGTCGCGGCCCCCAGCCTTGATTTGCTTGAGCAGCCGGAGCGGGGATCGGGCCCCTTCGGGGATGCGGGTGCCTCGATGATCCCAGGGAGAATGCAGGTGCGAGACAACCGGGCGTCCGGTCATGAGAGCGGCTGCATGGCCGTACTTCCGGTCGACCGGGCTGTGGACATGGACGATGTCGGCTGAGCTTCGACGTATCAACCGTGCCAATCTTGCGGTGGTGATCGCAGGATTGTGGCCCCCGACATGGATTGGCTTGATTCCGATGGCCTCGAAACGCTGCCTCATCTCGTCGACGGGGGCAATGAACGCGACCTGATACTCGAATTGATCTCGTTGACCCGATGCGATCGCGTCGTGGACCACCTGCTGCCCGCCGCCGACGGCCAGGTCGGGCAGGACGTGCAAAACGCGGATGGTCATTCAGGTTTCCACTCGGTGTAGAAACTGTCGTCGTGAACGGTGTAGGTCACGGTCGGGTCTTCGATGTGGACGGTGCGAAGACGCCGACTCAACCGGTAGACAAACTCCCAGTCCTCTCTGGGGAATGAACCGAACGGTCGGGGCGCTCGGCTGAATACGGTGTGCCGTCCCCGCCTCACAACGATGGAGTTGGCATCGGCAAAGGATTTTTCCCGACAAGCCTTGCGATCGAATGGAACCGAGAAAAGGTCGATCAGATTGCCTTGAGCGTCGACCCGTCTCAGGGCGCTGTAGGTGAGTTCGGCGCCGAGTTCGTGTTTGGCGAGAGCGCGTTCGAGGTGGTTGGTGTCCCATGTGTTGTCGTCATCGAGGAACGCCAGATACTTGGAACGAGTTGCGAGTATCCCGACGTTTCGTGTGGTGGAGACGGTGCCTTGATTCTTCGACAGCGACACCGCGAACAGCCGGGGGTCAGCGGGTAGCTCGGGTAGACCGGCGCCATCGTCGACCACCATCACGACATGGTCCTCGATAGTCTGGGCCAGAGCAGAGTGAACGGCGTCGAGCAGTAGCGCTGGTCGCTTGTAGGTCGGAATCACCGTCACGACCATCGCCTCGGGTGCTGCTCCGAGAGCGTCGACGATTCGCGATGCCTCACGCTTCTCGAGTCGGCGAGCCTTGATCGCAGCCGGAGCGCCCTTCACCTTGAGTCTGAGGTCGAAAAGTGGAAAGGTGCCGATAGTGGATCTGGCGATTGTGCGGGCCAGACGTCGAATCGGATTTGTTCGAGAGATCACGGATTGACGATCGTGCCGTCGTATGCAGCGTTGTCGGACCACTCGCCGATTTCGACGTCGGCAATCGTCGCGTAGTTGAAGAGATGGTCGGGGCCGAACACATTTCCGGTGACCGACCACTCGCCGCCGCTGAGGCGCAGCGAGTAGCCGCCTCCCGCGAGGTAGTTGTTGCTGACTTCTCCCGAGCTGGGCCCCGATGCGAACACCGCTCCGTTGGTGTGGCCCTCAACCACACCGATATCGATGTGGTTTCGGGAGATGAACACGTTTGTCGAGCCCTCGTAGAGCTGAATCCCGTCGTTGTGGGTGGCGTTTGCGCCCTCACCGAGCACGATTTGGTCGTGTATCCAATTGTCGGTGATGACGATGTCGTCGCCGGTCACCTGAATGCCATCGGGCATGCCCGAGATGTCGTTGCGAACAATGGATACCGAGTGTCGTCCCGAGATCTGGATCGAACCGGGCCCCGAGCCTGGAGACTGAATCCCGGCCTGATGCCAGCGGAGCGTGGAGTCGGACAGTTCCAAACGGTTGCCAGTGTCGCGGAGCATGATGGTCTGCCAGCCCCCGTGGCCTCCCTCAATGACGCTGTTGCGGATGGTAAGGGTGCCCGAGCCGTAGAAGTCGAGACCGCCTACTATGTAGACCCCATCGAGCACGAGGTCGTCGGCGTTGACTGCCAGATACTGCCCGTCGTCGACCCAGATCGTTCCTGGTGGGGCGTCGTTGGCGTCGTCGATGACCGTCAATGTTGACTCGTCGCCCATGAAGCCCACGGTCCCCGGCTCCACCGGCTGCGACTTGCGTGGAGCTCGAAGAACGGTGGTGGATGTCGGCTCTGGTTCGGCGGCCACTGTGATGTCTGATCTGGTCGATTCAAGGACGACCTGCAGCAGAACGCCCACGACGATGGCGGCGCCGGCACCCAACAGCCAGCGATTGAGCCGAGTCACGTTTCGCGCGAATCCGATAGTCGTCGAGCGGCGAAGCCGCCCAGGATCAACAATCCCAAGGCTGACACAGCCAGCATGACGATCACCGCTGTTGTCACCGGATCGAGGGTGGGGGAGTCCTCCACACTAGCGAAATCGACTTCAGCCACGAAATCAGTGATCAGTTCGGCCGATGCTGCGAAGTTGACTCTGGTGGAGAGATCCGAATAAGTGATCTGGTATCCCGGAGTGCTGCAGACGGCAGTGAGCGTGTAGTCACCGGTGCCGCTCTGGATCGGTACCTCGAGACGGGAGGTCCAGTTTCCGTCGTTGTCAGGGCTGACATCGATGGTGCTGACGATCACCCCGCCCGTGGCGGCGTTGACCTGAACCGCCGCGGTGACGGGTATCCCTGAGTACGGCACCACCTCCAAGTCTGAGATCTTGAACGTGGTGCCGGTGGCGTCAATCGAACTATCGCCGGATGCAAATCCGATGGATGTCTCCGTGATGTTGAACAGCAGCCCGTCGCCGTAGAGCCAGTCGTCGTCGCGGTAGACGTTGATCGAGTCGTCGGCCTCGTAGTTGATGTCGATGCGATCGCCTTCACGCGGAGTGATGTCTCGTCCAAAAGGAGCGAAGCCCTGTGTGACACCGTTCTCGACCTTCTGAAACTGGTAGGAACCGCCGTCATCTCTGCCGAACCTGTAGTGGTTGGAGGGGTCGCGGTAGCGGAACACGGCCCAGAACGTCTCTGGAATCTCAGTAACGATGAAGGACATCCGGGCGTCGGGGAATCCGGTGTCGGCGACCAGGTAACCGAGGTTGGCGTCGGCCGAGGAGTAATTCAAGGCGAAGTCCGACACTTCCCAAGTGCCGTTGGAGTCGGAAATCCATTCTTGGCCGGTCACGGCCTCGCCGGGATCGCCA
>JAJCXX010000082.1 GCA_029263195.1 Acidimicrobiales bacterium | reverse complement strand
TGGAAACAGGGCGTGCTCGACTCGATCGGATTCACGGGAACATCGGGCCAGTTCTGGAAGATGCTCCTGGGGAAGGTCGACTCATGGACCGACCTCGAGACTCCTCTCCTCGGTGCGGTCGAGCAACTCATCGACTTCGTGGCCCCGCCGGAAGGCTGAGGAGTTCAGCGCCGACGAAGCCTGTCGTCGAGTTCGGCTGAGAGCTTCACCATTCGCTCGCTGATCTCGGTTCGTTCGGCGGTATCGAGACCGCCGATGTCGAGATCAAAAGCGTCGAGTACATGATCGAGAGTCGAACGCGCCAACGCCAGGCCCTCGTCGGTGAGTTCGATGAGCGACCTGCGCCCGTCGTCGGGGTCGGCAATCCGGCGCACCAAACCCCGTTCCTCGAGACGACGAATGGTCTTGGTGGTGCCGCCGGTGGTCTGGACGATGCGTATGGAAATCTCACCCGCCGACAGCCGGTGCGGCGAACCGTCGAGCCAGAGCGCCGAGAGCATGGCGTACTCAGAAGTGTCGAGCTCCTCGCTCGACACCGTGTCGGCAAGCCATGCCTCGACCTGTCGGCCGGTCCGCAACACCCAGATCAGGACCTCGATGGTCGATTTCTGGCGCCCCTCGAGATAGGGGGTCAGCGGGGCCAGCATCTCGTCGTCGGCCATCAGGCCAGCGGTTCTGGCTGTGGGTCGCCCGATCTCATGAGGCCGGTGAACAACAGGGCGACCCGTTCGTCGACCGTCGGGATCGACGACGATTCCAGCAGGGCCACCAGCCCCGCCAGCCCCGCCGAACCGGTCGGGCAGACGTCGATCGAGGTGTGGGCGTGGCCGAGGGTGTGCGCCAGCCGGAACTGCTCCTCGGTTGGGACCACGGGCCATCCGCCGGTGGTGAGAGTCGCCTCGAGAATGGGCAGCCAGTCGTAAGTCACATCGTCGAGGATCCCCGACGCGTAGGACATCGGCTCATCATCCCAGGGCCACATGTAGGTGTCGGGGCGAGATCCGATCCGGGCGAGCACGACACGCACCGCCGCGGAGTCGAGCCGGCCGAGCGACGCCGCGGCACCGGCCCGGTCGGCGGTCACTTCAGCAACGAGAAGCTCGCCGACGACCAGGTCCCAGGCCCGAACGAACGGGTGATTCCCCTCGGGCTGAACCGGGTGGATCACGGGCATGGCCGCCAACCGCCCGGCGGCGACATCGGACGCCAGAGCCAGCACCGTCGATGATGCCAGAGCCCCACCCCCCACCTGGATCACGAGCCGGTCGAGATGCGTGGTGTCGGCGTTGTCGTGCGCGATGAGGGAATCGACGAGTTCCCAGCCGAGCGTGCGGCCTCCGTCGAGAGTCGACGGTGTGTCGGTTCCCTGACAGGAGAATGCGACATCTCCTTCTCGGATCGCCTCGACCATGGCGTGATGGGAGGGGTCACCGGGCACATCGGGATCGCGATCACATCTGATCACCGAGCCGCCGAGCGACTCGATGCGGTCGGTGACTCCAGCGTCGGCCCAGGTCGGCACGAAGACATCGAGCTCCCGCCCGGTTGCCTTGGCCACGACCGAGGCCGCTAGTGCAGCGTTCCCGCAACTGGCGATGGCATAGCGGCCCTCCGAGCCTTGTCCGCCGGCCGCGTCGACCAGGTGACGGAGCGCCACCCCGAACAGGTGGCGACCCTTGTGGGATCCTGAGACGTTGTGGGTCTCGTCCTTCACCCAGAGCTCGGACTCAATGCCGAGGGCGGAGGCCAGCCGAGACTCGATCGAAATCGGGGTCGGCAGGAAGCCACGACCGTCGATGTCGCTCACAGCCGCGTCGAGTTGTCTGATCATCAACAACACCGCTTCGGCGCCGACCCCGGAGTCGAGTGCTAGTCGATGAGAGTCGAGCCGATCGGCGTGTATCTCGAATGTCGACCGCTGTTCGGCCACGTCAGTCGGCGGCGCGGGTGCCGGTGCGGCCGTTGAATTCTCGGATCTGCTCATCCCAGTCAGCGACGAACCCGTGCATTCCCGTCCAGAACGCCTGGTCGGCACGCACCGTGAAGTCGGCGAAATCAGTGCCCTGCTGCTCGACCCAGGTGAAGTAACCGAGATTGAAGATGCGGCGACGTTGGGCCTGGGTGAGCTCGAGGTGCTGTGCGGTGTCGCCCGATGCCAGCTCGCGGCCGAAATCGGCGGCCGCGGCGACCGTGTCGTATCCGCCGGGGTGATGATCGGCCAAGTACGAGTCTCGCTCGGCGTCGTACATCTCCGCACCGTCGGTTGCGACCGAGACGATCACGTCGTTGTGATCGAGATCGTGTTCCTTGGCGATCTTGATGGCGGCCAGGGCGTTGCAACTCGACGAGTAGCCCATGTCGTGGAGCGATTCGACCAGCGCTGGTGCAAGTCCGATGTTGTCGACCAGGTAGGCCCGGCCGGCCGGCGTGTTGAACAGAGCGTCGAGCGAATCGGTCGACCGGTCGCTCACGGCCACGACGTCGTCGGTGTTCATGACGTTGTGGATCAGCGGCACGTGCTTGTCGCCGATGCCCTGAATGTTGTGGTCTCCGAACCCGTTCTCGAGAAGCGTCGGACACTCGAGCGCCTCAACTGCCACGATCCGGGCACCGTGGTTGGCCTTGAGATAGTCGCCGGCCGCGAGGGTGCCACCCGAACCGGAAGCCGACACGTAGGCGGCCAGACGCGAGTCGGGGTTGTTGCCGGCGGCATCGAGATAGACCTTCTCCAAGGCCGGACCGGTGACCGAGTAGTGGCCGAGATAGTTGGCGAACTCCGAGAACTGGTTGAGGATCTCGATCTCGGGATCCTTCTCCAGCTCGTTGCACGTGTCGTAGATTTCCTTGACGTTGCTCTCGGTGCCGGGCGTGCGGATGATGTCGTTGGCGGGATCGAGCGTCCATTTCTCGAGCCAATCGAAGCGGGCCTTGCTCATGCCCTCGGGCAGCACGGCGACGCCACGACACGCCATGATGCGGCTGATCGCCACACCACCGCGGGCGTAGTTGCCGGTGGAGGGCCAGACCGCTCGGTGGGCCGTCGGATCGAACCGGCCGGTCACGAGCCGCGGGACGAGGCAGGCGTAGGCGGCCAGCACCTTGTGAGCCTTGATCATCGGGAAACGGTTTCCGAATGCCAGCACGATGCGCGCGTCGACTCCAGTGAGCTCGCTCGGCAACTCGATGTAGTCGGGTACGGCGTGGGGCCCGCTGCCGTCGAGCTTCCCGAACCAGTTGACCCGGAACAGGTTTCGGGCATCGGGCTCATTTCGGTCGAGCCCACTCAAAGCCTCGATCCGCGCCGAAGGGATGGTTGAGGGATCGGCCAACTCGGCGAACGTCGGCAGGGCGATGTTGCGCTCACGGAACCGGTCAACGGTTCTCTGGTAGACGCCCTGGTCGGCGATGGCGGTGGTGAGTCCCAACGATGCGTGGGCTCTGGCGATCTCTGCTTGGTCTGTCACCGGCTCAGTATCGCGGAAACCTCCACGATTGCGCGCAGCAGGCTCGCGAAGACACGACCTAAAGTCGGGAAATGCTGATCCGCGACGCGACCCGATCGGATTTCGGACGAATCAACGAGATCTACAACTGGACACTCGTCGACAACCACGTGTCGTTCGATACGGAGCCGTTCGACCTCGAGAGCCGTTCCGCCTGGTGGGACGACCGGCACCCCGACCTCACTTGTCTGGTCGGTGAGGATGACGGAACCGTGGTGGGAGTCACCTACTCGACCTTCTACCGGCCCAAGCTCGGCTACCGCTCGACGATGGAGACCACGATCGTTCTCGACGATGCGTGCCGCGGAAAGGGGTTCGGTACCGTTCTGCTCGGTGCTCTACTCGATCGCCTCACCGAGCAAGGGGTCCACCTCGCGGTGGCGATAGTTGCTCTACCCAACGACGCCTCCGTCTCGCTGCATCGCAAGCTCGGCTATTCGGAGGTCGGCATTCTGCACGAAGTCGGCACCAAGCTCGGCCAATACTGGGACACCATGTTGCTCGAACGGCGGTGCGGCAGCGATCCTTCGCTCCGCGGCTCGACCTGAGTCTCTTCGGCCGGTCAGATCGACTTCTCGTGACCCTGCCAGTAGGGATCACGCAGGCGACGCTTGTAGAGCTTGCCGTTGGGATCACGAGGCATCTCAGTGGTGTATTCCACCGACCGAGGCAACTTCTGTTTCGCCACCCGAGTGCCCAGCCAGGTCATGATCGTTCGGGTGGTCGCTTCGGATGGCTCCCACCCTTCACGCAGCTCGATCACTGCCTTGATCTCCTCGCCGACGTCGACGTTGGGGACACCGAACACGGCCACATCGCCGACGGCCTCATGTTGCACCAACGCTCCCTCGATCTCCGCGGGGTAGATGTTGACGCCACCCACGATGATCATGTCGTTGGCTCGGTCGTTGAGGAAGAGGTATCCCTCCTCGTCGAGGTACCCGACATCACCGACGGTGAAGAAGCCCCGCAACCTGGAGTTGACGGTCTTGTCCTTGTCACCCTTGTACTCGAACAGATTGCCCGGCATCTTCATGTAGATCGTGCCGCTCTCGTACGCCGGTAGATCTTCGCCGTAGTCGTCGACGACGATCACCTCAGCTCCGGGCCATGGACGTCCGACGGTGCCCGGGTGGTTGAGCCAGTCGGCGGCGCCCACGTAGGTGCCGCCTCCTTCGGTCGCGGCGTAGTACTCCCAGATGGTGTCGCCCCACCATTCGATCATCCGGCGTTTGGTCTCCACCGGACACGGCGCCGCGGCGTGAACCATCCGGCGAAGCGACGACACGTCGTAGCGGGCCCGAGTGTTGTCGGGCAGGTGCAGCAGTCGGTTGAACATCGTCGGAACCATGTGGGAGTGGGTGACGCGGCACCGGTCGATCCGCTCGAGCGCGCCCTCCGCGGTCCAGCGGTCCATCAACACGACTGTGTGACCCATGTGGAGCGACATCGTGGTCCAGTTGTTGACCGCGGTGTGGTACAGCGGGGCCTGGGTGAGCTGCACATTGTCGTCGTGGGGCAAAGTACCGAAAAGCATGAATAGGCCACCCGCTGCGGCCCCGGCCTCGTCGGGCCCGCGCTGGTCGAGCGCTCGCCTCACCCCCTTGGGCCGCCCGGTAGTGCCCGATGTGTAGAACATGTACGAACCAGTGGCGAGCTTCTCCGGACGTTCTCCGGTCTGCCCCTCGATCAGGTCGTCGAATGGCCTGAAGCCGTCCACCTCCCCCACCGAGAAGCGATTCTCCGTCGGGGTCACGCAATCCTCGAGAATTCTCACCGCCTCGGCCGCGAACAGATCGCTGACGATCAGCGCTTTCGTGTCGGAGTCGTTGACGATGTAGGAAATCTCCGGTCCGACCAGGTGCCAGTTGACCGTCGTGACGTAGAGGCCGCTCTGGAACGCTGCCAAGCACACCGCCACCTGCTCGAGACCGTTGGGCAGCACCGTTGTGACCTGATCTCCGGGGCCGAGGCCCGCCGCGGCCAGACCCTTCGCGATCCTGTTGGTGAGTCCGTAGAGCTCTCCGTAGGTGACCTCGCTGTAGTCGGGCTCTACGATCGCCACATGACCGGGATCGGTCTCTGCGATCTTCCAGAACCCCTTCACATCAGTGTCGGCCATGTCAGATGATCGACAATTCAACGTGGGCGCGCCAATCAGCCGAGAGATTGAGTTCGTCGTCGGAGACGACGACTGGGATCAGACGACCGGCTCTATCGGGTTGATGGCGGTGAGCTCGAACATGTCGAGCTGTTCGGTCCACCACGATGCGGGAACCATGTTCTTGCCGGGCAGATCGGCCAGCGCCGAGTCCACGAGTTCGACGACATCGGTGCGCTGAGCGGCCTCGAGGCGAAGATCCAGCAGCGAATCCATGACCCGTGACCGACTCAGCACATCGCCGTCTACGGCTTCGCGCATCACGTGAATGGTGGCTTCGACATCTCTCATGTCAGTCACAGCGCCTCCAAGAGGAAGAGTATTCCGAGGGAACCAGTGGCATTCGTCATATCAGGTCGGATCAGGGGCCGGCTCACGAGGAGTCGGGGTCCCTTATGGAATCACGGTACCGCATCAAATCAGGGTTCGCGGCACATTCCATCGGCCCGACGGCCCAATTTTTCACCAACAGCCCCACTACCTGCGTAGCGATTCGAGCCAGCCGTCGGCGGCCTCGAGTCGCCGTCTGAGCGACCGCTCGTCGGCTTCGGCGACCCGTCCGACTCCCGAGCGTCGGTTGAGATCGGCGTTGACCGATCGGTGGTCGAGCCCGGTTGCTCGCACCAACTCGACAACTCGATCGGCGTTCCATTGTCGGAGTTCCTTCTTTCGGGCGTGCCGGGTTCGGAGATCCCCGAGGGTCGAGCGGGCATCGGGTTGACGTTCGGGTAGCGGAGGGGCCGGCGGAAGATCGACCGGCTGGCCCGACAGATCGTCAGCCGCGGCCACCAGGTCCTCGTGCGGGTCGATTCCGTCGTCCGCTGTCGCCACCACCGCCACGGATGACAACGCTTCGAACAGCGACGGCTGCGCTTCGATACGAACGGCCCTGCTCAGATCGTCGAGCACCGATCCGTCCTGCGAGCCCGATTCGATTCGTTTCGCAATGCTGTGGTGACGCTGCTCGGCGATCGTTCCGGCATGGTGACGAAGGCGAACGTCGTCGGGGATGAAGTAGTACGCCTTCTGAGAGGCCTGACCGGGAACCCAACGGGCGATTCGGCCGACGGCCTGGCGAAAGAACAGAGATGTGAGGGTCGTGGTGGCGTGCACCGCAACCCTGAGCCGGGGGATGTCGACTCCCTCGCTGATCATCCTCACCGCCACGATCCACGGGGTCGTTCCCTCGGCGAATTGGTCGATCACCGCCGAGGCTCGGGGGTCGTCGGAGAGGGCAACCAACGGGTCCTCTCCGGTGCGCTTCTTCAGCATCGCCGCCACCCCGCGCGCGTGGTCCTGATCGATCGCGATCACCAGGCCACCGGCACCCGGAGAAGCTTTGCGAATGCGGCGTAGTTGATGGTCGGCTCGGGTGAGAACGGTCGGAAGCCACTCCCCCTCCGCGCTCAGAGCCGTGCGAAGCCGAGCCCCTCGATCATCGGCGTCGATTTCGTCGGCGAAGCCCGCCTCCTTGTGGGAACCATCAGCGGAAATCCATTCCATATGGCCGTCGAAACGGGGGAAGAACACCGGTCGCACCACACCGCCATCGATGAGGGCACGGCCGTAGTCGTACTCGTAGTCGGCCACCGCGTCGCCATGGTCACCAAGGGTGTAGTTGACGAAGGGGATCGGCAGGTCGTCGGAACGAAACGGGGTACCCGACAACAGCAATCGACAGCCGGCTTCTTCGAACGCCTCGGCCACACCCTCCCCCCAGGCTCGGTCTCCTCCGGCGTGGTGGATCTCATCGAGAACGACGAGACCGCCGCGGGCGAGTGGGCGCAATGCCGACGACGAAGTGGATGCCTGGGCATAGGTGACGACTATGCCGTGCATGTCGGACGGAATCGATCGAGTGGAGGCGTCCCACTCCGGCTCGAGATGCAACCCCATGCCCAACGCGGCGCGAGCCCACTGGTGTTTGAGATGGCTGGTGGGGGCCACGATCACGAGCGGCAGACGCTCCCCGAGCAGCCAATGACGGGCCGCGGTGAGAGCAAACGTGGTCTTGCCGGCGCCCGGGCAGGCCACGGCGAGAAAGTCCGGTCGACCGTGGGCGAGAAAGGCACCAAGCGCCTCGTGTTGCCATCGACGCAGGGTGATGCTGCGTTTCATCTCGACAAGTGCCGCTGGTGGGTCAGGATGGGCAAGACCTGCGACGCTATCGACCACGAATGCGGCCGCCACGACCCAACCGATATAGCGTCGCATCCAGCCCACCAGATCCGAGACACGACCGAGACATGACCGACGACCGCCCGATCGAGGACCAGATCAGACTCGAGTTCCGCGGCAAGATCGCGTGGATCACCATCGACCGGCCGCAGGTCGGCAACGCACTCGATCCGCCCTGCCGAGACCGACTCCGCGACATCTTCAAGCGGCTCAACACGAGCCACGAAGCACGGGTGGCGGTGCTCACAGCGGAGGGCGACAAGCTGTTTTGTCCCGGCGCCGACCTCACCCACGTCCATCAACAGGACCGATCGGCCGACATCCCCGATCGAGTGGTGGGCGATGCCCGTCGCATGATGCTCGACGGCCAATACACACTCTTCCCGGCAATCCTCGATTGCGAGATACCGATCATCGCCGCGGTCAACGGAACCGCCGCCGGCATGGGCTCCCACCTGGCTCTGGCGTGCGATCTGGTGATCTGTTCCGATCGGGCCAAGTTTGTCGAGGTCTTCGCGCGTCGTGGTCTGGTGCCCGACGCCCTCGGACCGTGGTTGCTGCCGAGAATCATCGGAGTTCGCCGCACCATGGAATTGATGTTGTTCGCCGACGATCTCCCGGCGCAACGGGCCCTCGAGATTGGGCTCGTCAACAGGATTGTGCCTCACGAAGAGCTGGCCGCGGCCGCCACCGAATGGGCCGAACGTCTGGCCAACGGCCCCACCCGCTCGTTCGGTCTCACCAAGTGGCTGGTCAATCAGAGCCTCGACACCGATCGGCGCACCATGATCGAGAACGAGGCGCTCGCGGTCGAGCTCAACATGCACACCGTCGACTCCGAAGAAGGGCTTGCCAGCTTCCGGGAGCGACGAGCACCCGAGTGGAAGGGCTACTGACCCACGCCCGGCGATCCTGCTCGACCGGACCTACCCCAACTCGGCTGGCCGGCCCTCAGATGCGTGGATCGATGACTGCATACGGGCAACCATCCCCGTGTCGTCGAACAACGTGCTCGTCGACTGACCGATGCCGTCGGGAACCACCCTCGTCTCGCCGTCGAGTCCGACCCACTCCGATTCGGGTAGTCGGAGTATGTGCAGCGAGATGTCGGCGTTGATCGATCGAAACCGTGTGAAAGGCAGGAAACTGCCCAGCCCGCTGCCCATGTCGGCGGCAATGGCCAGTCTCTGGAACGGCGTGACTTCCTCACCGGCAGCGACCCGACATCGAAGCCGTAGCCAGGCCGACGCCGGAGAGCCACTCGCCATCTGACCCTGGGTTCTGATGTAGTCCATGGCGTTCCAGAATCCTGGGAAGCTGAAAATTTCTCCGGGCGGGGGCGGAAGCGGATCGGTGTCCGGCACGGCCGGATCAGCAGTGACCCGAGCATCGGCCGGGAACTCGAGATCGGCGCCATCGCGTATCAACAGTGCACTCGCCCGAGCGGCGATTCTGTCGTCGGTGTGGAGTTCGGAATCGATAACCGCAATCTCACGGCCCATCTTCACGACCCTCACCACCTGACGCATGGGGGTCAGCGGGACACGACTGAGAAGATCGACGGTGAACCGAGCCGGCCTCATCGGCACCTTGGTCTCGATCGTCTCGGTCGCCCGGGCCAACACTGCCGCCACCGCACTCCCGTGTTGGGCGCCTCGGTCCCATGGTCCGCCACAGAGTTCGGTTGGCGTGACCGTGTCGCCCTCGATCTCGAAGAGATAGGCGTCGAGATTAGCCTTGGACACACTCGACTCCGGCACCTCGATGTGGACGGGGCCTCGGGGAATCACGTCGGGTGAGCTGGTGTTATCTGAGGACAAGGCGTCGATCTCCTTCGGCGCAGCACCGTACCGGAGTAGGTTCCGAACATGACCACGGCATTTGTTCTGTCAGGTGGCAACAACCTCGGCGCGGTGCAGGTTGGAATGCTGCGAGCCCTCGCCGAGCGACACATTCACCCCGACATGATCATCGGTGCTTCGGTGGGAGCGGTCAACGGCGGATGGCTGGCCGCGGGATGCAACGTGAAGGACATCGACAGGCTGGCCACGACCTGGGAAAGGATGTCTCGCAACGACATCTTCCCGCTGTCGCCTCTCGGAGGCCTGCTCGGCTTCATGGGCAAGCGCGACCATCTTGTTTCCAACGGGCATCTGCGTCGTCTGCTCGAACGCGAGCTCCAGTTCGACAGCCTCGAAGATGCTCCGATACCTCTCACGGTGATCTCCGCCGACGTTCTCACCGGTCGTGAGACCGCTATCAGCACCGGCAACGCCGTCCAAGCCATATTGGCAAGCTCGGCCATTCCGGGCGTCTTTCCCGCTGTCGACATCGACGGCCGACCCCAGATCGATGGCGGTGTCGTCAACGACACCCCGGTCAGCCACGCCATCGGTGCAGGCGCCGACGTGATCTGGGCTCTGCCCACCGGGTTCTCGTGTTCGGCCAGCCGCGCACCCACCAGTGCCTTGGCCATGATCCTCCATGCCATCGGCATCATGTCCTCACAACGCCTGGTTCTCAACATCGAGCGTTATCACAAGAAGGTCGATCTGCGAATCGTGCCTCCTCCGTGCCCTCTCGAGATCTCACCGATCGACTTCTCGCAGGCCCCCAAGCTCATCGAAGACGGCTACAACAGCGCCATGGCCTGGCTCGACTCGGGCCGGCCCGACGTGAGGCCCGACATCACCCTTCAGGCCTGACCCGCCAGATCATTCGGTCAGTCAGCTGCCGAACTCGGCTCGAGGGCCAGAGCGGTGGCGATCTCGGCCGCCACAGCGGCGTTGCTCTCGGCCAACGCGAGGTTGGCCGGCACGCTCAATCCGTCGGTGGCCGCCGCGATCGCACCCAGCACCACCGGGGTCACCGCTGGCCCCGACAGGCCCAGTCTCGTGACCTGGTCGAGACCGGCCTCGAGGGCGGAGTCGATCAATTCCGGATCGAGCTCGTCGGCACTCGGGATCGGGTTGGCCACGAGCACGCCTCCGGGATGACCGAGGTCGTGGGCCGAGCGAAACACTCGGGCGATCACTGTCGGGTCATCAGCGCGGAAGCTCACCGGAAGGCCACTGTCGCGAACGTAGAAGGCAGGGAATCGATCGGTCTTCCAACCGACCACGGGCACTCCCAACGTCTCGAGCAGCTCGAGGGTTCGTGCCAGATCCAGAAACGCCTTGGCTCCCGCCGACACCGTGACCACGGGGTGTCGCGAAAGCGCCACGAGATCATGGCTCACGTCTCCGCTCAACTCCGATCCTCGGTGGACTCCCCCAACGCCGCCGGTCGCAAATACCTCGATTCCGGCGGCGGCGGCGAGCGTCACCGAAGCCGACACTGTGGTGACCCCCACGTCGGCCCCCGATCCCAGAGCAACCGGCAGGTCTCGGGCCGCGATTTTCCGGGTAGCGGCGAGAACCCGCCCGATCTCGTCGTCGTCTACACCGACCACACCCCGACCATCCAGCACCGCGGTGAGCGCCGGAACTGCGCCCCCGCCCCGAATCGCGGCGACACACCTCTCGAGGCACTCGCCATTGTGAGGATCAGGCAGGCCGAGGCTGCTGAATATCGTCGACTCCAACGCCACGATCGGCCGGTTCGCGGTGAGCGCGTCGGCTACCTCATCGGACACACGAAGGCTCGGAGATGACATGGGTGGAGGGTACGTGAGCCGAGCCGATACGGGGGAGTTGGCGAAGGTTGCTCCCGAAGGTGTATCAATTCGCCCGTGATAGACGCATTCGAATCAACCTGGAACGAACTCACCGCGCCGGGGGCGCCCTTCGCATGGTCGGTGCACGACGTACGTGGCCTACCGATGCGAGTGTTCGACACGGCCCCTCCCCATATGCGTTTGCTCTGGGAGATGTCGGCTCAGCATGGAGACCGGCCCTACATCGTCTTCGAGGACGAGACCTACACTTACGCCGAGGTGCACGCCCAGGTGCGTTCCCTTGCCCATTACCTTCGCGATGAAGTCGAAGTCGTGGAGGGCGACCGTGTGGCGGTCGCCATGCGCAACTACCCCGAATGGGTCGTGAGCTACTGGGCGATCACGTCCCTCGGCGCCGCCATTGTCGGCATGAACGCTTGGTGGACCGGCCCGGAAATGAAGTTCGGCCTCGAGGATTCACGACCCAAGGCGCTGATTGTCGATGACGAACGGCTCGAACGGGTGACACCCGAACTCGACACGATTCGTGAGAGTGGCCCGTTGCCGATCATCTCGGTCAGATCCGACCGCGAAGTGGCCGACGCCGTGCGCTGGACCGACGTGGTGCGCCCCGACAGCGCACCGGACGCTCTGCCGGAAGCAACCATCGACCCAGACGACGACATCTGCATCTTCTACACATCGGGCACCACGGGCTTCCCCAAGGGTGCGCAGCTCACCCATCGGGGCTCGATCCACAATGTGATGCATCTGGGGTTCGCCAACGCGCTCGCATCGGTCGGCACCGCCAAGATCGATGCCGCGACCGGGACTCAGACCGCACAGGCCGCCGAGGCCCTACCGGCGGTGCTGGTTCCCACGCCGCTGTTCCACGTGACCGCTTGCAATTGCGTACTCCACCCGGTCACCGCGGTCGGAGCCAAGATCGTGCTGATGCACAAATGGGACCCGGGACGTGCTCTGCAGCTGGTGGAACGCGAGAAGGTGTCGGGCTTCACCGGCGTGCCCACGATGGCCCGGGAGCTACTCATGCATCCGAACTGGGAGACCACCGACACCTCGACCCTCGCGACCCTCGGAGGCGGAGGCGCCGCTCTTCAGCCTGATCTGGTCGAGAAGATCCACAGCGCCAAGGGCGCCGTGCAGCCCACTACCGGCTACGGGCTGACAGAAACCCATGGGGTGGCCACGGCGGTGGGCCACGCCTTCTTCACCGCCAAGCCAACCTCCGCTGGTCCGATCCTGCCGACCTTCGAGAGCAAGGTGGTCGACGACGAAGGCAACGATCTGCCATCGGGTTCGGTCGGCCAACTTTGCGTGAAGGGTCCGGCCGTGATCAAGGGATATCTCAATCGACCCGAGGAAACCGCAGACGCGATCAGAGACGGCTGGTTCAACACCGGCGACATCGTGCGGATAGACGAAGAAGGATTCGTGCACATCGTCGACCGGGCCAAGGACATGGTTCTCCGAGGCGGCGAGAACATCTTCTGCACGGAGGTCGAGTCGGCGATCTACCAACATCCCGACATCGCGGAAGCCGCAGTGTTCGGCATCGACGACGAACGTTTGGGGGAGGAGGTCGCGGCGGCCATCGTCACGGTCGATGGGAGCACGCTCGACGCCGCCGCTCTCATCGCGCACCTCGAACCGCTTCTGGCGGCCTTCAAGCACCCCAAGATGGTCTGGTTCCTCGACGAACCGCTCCCCCGCAACGCCAACGGCAAGTTCGTCAAGCGAGAGCTGCGCGATCGTCTCGATCCGTCGAAATCCACCTGAAGTACGGCCGCGCTACCACTAGCGTCTGCTGACGGCACTGACGCGTGGACCGTTCAGGCCAATAACCCCATGTCTGAACCATCGATCATCCGCCGGGGATTCCGGCTCGTCGCCGGCTACGTCCGGGCCCATCCGGGCAGCTTCGCCGTAGCCGTCACCGGGTCGGTGGTCTACGCCGCCGGGTCGGTTCTGTCGACCGTCGCTCTCGGATACGCCACCAACGAGGCCATCATTCCGGCATTTGAGGGTGAGAGCCCCAACCCGTGGTGGGCGGTCGCCGGACTAATCGGCGTAGCAATTCTGCGCACCGGTGGCGTGATCGTGCGCCGGTACTACGCCGGAAAGACCGGTGCGGCCACCAGGGTTGAGCTCCAGAAGGGCGTGGCGCGGCGCATCATCGCCATGCCCTTGGACCGAGTCAGGTCCCGCCCCCAAGGCCAGCTTCTCAGCCACATCGACTCTGACACCGAATCCGCCGTGGATGCCATCCATCCTCTCCCGTTCTCGATCGGCGTGGTGAGCATGTTGATCTTCGGAACGATCAGCCTGGCCCTGCTCGACATCCCACTGCTGTTGGTAACCATCGGGCTTCTCCCGGTCATCGGCTTCATGAGCTGGCTCAACGCCACCGTCGTTCAACACCCCGCGGCAATCGAGAGACAGGCCAACAACGCTGTGACCGCGGCGGCGTCAGAGGTCATCGACGGAGTGCAGGTGGTGAAGACTCTCGGCCGCGAGGACGCCGAGACGAATCTGTTCGCCGACACAGTCGAGGAACTCCGAGTCGCCAGGGTGCGGCTCGGAACCAGGAAGACCGCCTTCGCCGTGTCGTTCTCGGCCGTGCCGCAGCTCACCACCATCGTGATTCTCGCGGTGGGTGCGGTGCGGGTCAGCGACGGGCATCTCGACGCCGGTGGTCTCGTTCAAGCAGTGGCGCTGTTCAGCGTCTTGGCATTTCCGCTGCAGGTGATCGGCTTCTTCCTCTTCGATCTCCCGCCTTCGGTGGTGGGCCACGACCGCGTGAGCCTGGTGCTGTCGGAACCCGACGACCCGTTGCTCCACACTCTGGACGGGGATTCGCTGCCGTCCGGATCGCTCAGCGCGGCACTCACCAACGTCAGCGTCGGCAACTCCGACCGCCGCCGACTACGCCACGCCGATCTGGAGATTCGGGCCGGAGAGACGCTCGCTATCGTCGGCCCCACCGCCGGCGGCAAGTCCACGGTTCTCGAAGTGCTGGCGAGGCTCCGACCGTGTGGCGATGGCTCGGTCTCGATCGCCGGCACGCCACTGTCCGGCATCGACGACTCCACCTTGCGAAGTCGGCTCACCTTGGCGTCCCAGAACGCCGCTCTGTTCCACGGCACGATTCTCGACAACGTGTCGTTCGCACGCGACATCGACGAGGAGGACCTGCTCGCTGCGCTCCATACCGCAGGCGCCGACGATCTCCAAGACACGCTTCCAGACGGATACTTGACCACCGTCGGAGAACGCGGCGTGACTCTCTCGGGTGGTCAACGTCAGCGGGTGGCCCTGGCGCGGGCCTTGGCCGGTCATCCAGGGATGGTCCTGCTCGACGACGCCACCTCAGCGGTCGATCCCACTCTCGAGGAGCAGATCATCCGGCGCCTGGCCGGCCTCCCCATGACCGTCGCGATGGTGACGCACCGAGTTGCGGCGATGACCGCTGCCGACCGCGTGGCGCTCGTGGCCGAGGGAAGGGTCGCCGAGGTCGGTCATCACGAGGAGCTCCTTCGCAATCCGATCTATCGCGGCCTCGTCGACGCCTACCTCGCATCGGAGGTGCTGTCGTGACCGCCACCGAGCCCGGCACGTTCGACATCATCCGCCGTGGGTTCGAGATCAGTCCCGGCTTCAAGCGAGCCACCATCTTGTTGGCCATCGTGGGGGTGTTCGAGGCGGCAGGCCGGGCCGTCGTTCCCGTGCTGTTCCAGCTCATAATCGACGAGGGACTCTTGCGCCCCGGCGGTATCTCCACCGACACCCTGACCCGCCTTCTGCTGATCACGGTGGCGGTGATCCTGTTCGTGACGTTGGCTTCGTTGATCGCGGAACTGTCGGTGCTTCGGGTGGCGGAACGGGCCCTGGCCCGGCTGCGAGTGCTCGTGCTTCGGCGGGCCATCGACCTCTCGTTGGCCGAACACGCCGACGAGCGTCGCGGCGATCTGGTTTCGAGGGTCACCAGCGATGTCGACACCGTGGCGAGATTTCTCGACTGGGGGGCGTATTCGTGGATCGTTGACTCGTCCGTGGCGATCGGCGCCATCATCGTGATGTTCTTCTACTCCTGGCAGCTGGCGCTGGTGGTGTTGGCGAGCTTCCTCTTCATGATCCCGGTGTTGAGGGTTCTCCAGCACCACCAACGCCGGGGCTACCGGACGATGCGTTCACGGGTCGGGGTACTGCTCGGAGAGGTGTCCGAGACCGTCGGCGGGGCCGAGGTGGTCCGTGCGCTGGGGCACGGCGATGCCTCCATCGAGTCGCTCGATGTCGCCATCGACGACGTCTACGAGGCGCAGATCGACGTGAACCGATTCACCGCCGTGCTGTTCACGGTCGCCGACGTCTTCGGCACCCTTGCGCTATCGGCAGTGATCGTGATCACCGCCGTGTGGGGCCCCGACTGGAACCTCGACACCGGGACCGTCATCGCGTTCCTCTTCCTCGTCCAGTTGGTGATTGCGCCGATATCGGAACTCACCGAGGTCATCGATCAGACTTCGTTGGCGTTGGCCGGCTGGGGAAGATCGATGGAGCTCCTCGATCGCCCGTCCGCCCTACCCGAGCCCGACGACCTCACCTCGACTTCGATGCCCGTTGGAGCCCTGTCGATCGACGTCCAGGGCCTGTCCTTCGCCTACGACTCGCAGGTGGTGCTCCAGGAGGTCGACCTGCACATTCCCGCCGGCACATCGGTGGCTGTCGTGGGCGCGACCGGTTCGGGCAAGACCACGTTCGTGAGGTTGCTGTGCCGCCTCGCCGATCCCACGCGCGGAGAGGTCCGGCTCGGAGGGGCCAATCTTCGGTACGTGACTTCGGCGGAACGACGAAACCGGGTCCGCATGGTTCCCCAGGACGGGTTCCTGTTCGCGACCTCGGTTCGCGACAACATTCTCCGCGGCCGCGATGGCGCCTCCGACGCCGACGTGGAGGTCGCCGTCGACCGGCTCGGACTCCGCAACTGGATCAACCGCCTCCCAAACGGACTCGAGACCGAGCTCGGTCCCGGTGGCGAAGGCCTGTCGGTGGGCGAGAGACAGCTCGTGGCGCTCATCCGGGCCCAACTCGCCGACCCCGGGCTGCTCGTGCTCGACGAGGCCACTTCGTCTCTCGATCCGGTCACGGAGAAGGCCATGTCCGCCGCTCTCGATCGGATCAGCCGCGAACGCACAACCATCAGTGTCGCCCACCGTCTGTCGACCGCCGAACGGGCCGACCTCATCGTGGTGTTCGATCAGGGTCACGTGGTCGAGACGGGGTCGCACATCGATCTGGTCGATCTCGGCGGCCGCTACGCGACTCTGCACCAGGCCTGGCAACGCGGAACCGGATCCGACGACGATCTCAGCGATCAACCATGAACGGGAAGTCGCGCCGGGTTCGCAGCACCATTTCGGGATCGATGTCCGCGTAGACGATCTGTTCCTCCCCAGCCCTGGCCATCGTCTCCTCCCCCATCGGATCGATGATGCGGGTGTCGCCTGAGTAGGTCAGCCGGCCCGCCACACCTACACGGTTCACACCGATCACGTAGGCCTGATTCTCGATGGCCCGCGCCCGTAGCAACGAGATCCAGTGCCAGCACCTCGATTCCGGCCAATTGGCGGGGACGATGTAGCAGTCGGTGTCCGCGGCGCTCTCCCAGAACAAGTCGGCAAACCGCAGGTCGTAGCAGACGAACGGCGTGAACCGAACTCCTTCGATCTCCACCGTCGTGGAGCCCGAACCGGCCGAATAGTGCTCGTGCTCACCGGCCATCGAGAACGGATGAATCTTGTCGTAGGTGTGGCTGGTGCCGTCGGGCGAGGCCATCACCAAGGTGTTGGTGGGAAGGCCTTCGCCCGGTCTTGATATCGGCACCGAGCCGGCCACCCAGACGTCGTGGCGAGCGGCGCGCTCGAGCATGAATGTGGTGGTTGGGCCGTCGGGAGCTTCAGCAATTCGTTGAGACTCCATCGAGAATCCGGTTGACCACATCTCCGACAACACGACCAGACCGGATCCTTGATCGGCGGCCTCCGCTATGAGCGGCGAGACCCGTTCGAAATTGGCGGCCGGGTCTTCCCAGACGATGTCGTGTTGTACGGCCGCCGCTTTGATCATCGGCCTGACCTCTCGACGATTGCTGCGAGCCGACGTCCGGCCTCGTCGAGGACCTCATCTCGCTTGCAGAACGCAAATCTCACGAGACGCCGGCCGGCCTCCACGTCGTCGTAGAAGACCTGCGTGGGCACGGCAACCACACCGCAGCGTTCGGGGAGTGAGAGACAGAACTCGATGCCGTCGTCGGCTCCGACCGATGCGATGTCGACGGTGACGAAGTAGGTGCCATCGGGGATCATCACGTCGAAACCAGCGTCGGTCAATCCGGCGCAGAGCCGATCGCGCTTGGACTGCATCGCCGTGGTGTAGCCGTCGAAGAAATCGTCTTCGAGATCAAGCCCGACCGCCACGGCGTGCTGAAACGGCCCGCCGCTCACATATGTGAGGAACTGCTTGGTGGTACGAACCGCCGCTATCAGTTCGGCGGAACCACACGCCCACCCGATCTTCCAGCCGGTGAACGAGAAGATCTTCCCGGCCGACGAGACGGTCACGGTCCGGTCCGACATGCCCGGCAGCGTCGCGATCGGAATGTGTTCGACTCCGTAGACGAGGTGCTCGTAGACCTCGTCGGAGACCACCAACACGTCGTGTTCCACGCAGAGTTCGGCAATCTGAGCAAGCTCGGCGGCATCGAAGACCTTGCCCGTTGGATTGTGAGGGCTGTTGAGAAGCACCATCCGGGTATTCGATGTGAACGCGGCGGCCAAATCATCGGGATCGAACGTGTAGTCGGGGGCTTGCAGCGTGACAACGCGGCGGGTCGCTCCGGCCATAGCGATGCTGGCGGCATACGAGTCGTAGTAGGGCTCGAACGTGATGACCTCATCACCAGCGCGGCACAACGCCAGTAGCGATGCAGCAATGGCCTCGGTTGCCCCGGCGGTCACCAGTACCTCGGCTTCCGGATCGAACACCTGGCCGCGGAACCGGCGGCGATGTCGGGCGATCGCCTCGCGAAGGGGCTGGATTCCCTGGCCCGGTGGGTATTGATTGTGCCCGGCCCTGATCGCTTCGATCGCAGCGGCGGACACCTCAGGCGGGCCGTCGGTGTCGGGGAACCCCTGGCCGAGGTTCACCGCCCCGGTGCGAACGGCCAAGGCGCTCATCTCGGCAAATATCGTCGTTCCGAATTCGGCCATCGACGGGTTGAGATAGCGATTTTGTGATTCGGCGGAACCCATGACAGCCGATCCTAGAACTCGACGGCTCACACTTCCCTCACAAACTCCTCATCGCATGATGGTGGACATCTAGGGATCCTCTTACCTTCAGCGACGAATGTGTTCTCCAGAGAGGCGAACCACCCCCAAGAACAATCACCTCAAGGAGAAAGTCAAATGAAGAAACCACTAGCAGCGACCCTGATCGCCGCAACAACGCTCGGTGGAGTCGCCGCGGGCGCCACCGTGCTGGGCCCGGGATTGGCCGGAGCCCAGGATTCCACCGATCCGGCACCCTCGACCGCCCCGGACCTCGACGCCGAAAGGCCCGACCAGGGCGCCCACCTGACCGAGGCCCTTCAGCCTCTCATCGACGACGGAACTCTCACCGAGAGCCAGGTCGAAGCGGTCATCGGTGCGCTCGAAGAGGCCCGCCCAGAGCGCGGCCAGCACCGCGGCCAGGGCCAGCGCGGCCCCGGCGGACCCAACCTCGAGAGTCTCGCTGAGGTTCTCGGAACCGATGCACAGTCGCTCGGCGAACAGCTCAGGGGCGGCCAGTCGCTGGCCGACATCGCCGCTGAGAACGGAGTCGACACTCAGGCCCTCGTCGACACGATCGTCGACGGCATCGAGGAGCGAGTTCAGGCCGGTATCGACAGCGGTCGCATAGACCAGGACAAGGCCGATGAGATCCTCGCCGACGCCGAGACCAAAGCCCAGGACGTGATCGACGGCAACGCCGGTCCTCGTGGCCCGGGCGGCCACCGTGGACCCGGCGGCACCGATGCTCCGGCCGACAGTGAAGCGGCCTGAATCCATCTGATTCCAGGCAACACCAAGCTCAGAATCCGAGCAGCGCCGGGGCCCTCGGGTCCCGGCGTTGCCGCGTTCGATCAGTCGTCGACGGTCGGGATGACGAATCCGACTGCCGCCCCGCCCTCGGGTGATTCGGTGGCGCCGACCCGACCACCGTGGCTCTCTGCGACCTGACGAACGATCGACAAGCCGAGCCCCGACCCGGGCATCGAGCGGGTCGTCTCGACTCTGTGGAATCGATCGAAAACCCGATCCCGTTCGTCGGGGGGAATTCCTGGGCCGGAATCGTGAACGGTCAGCGAACCATCGTCGACCTCCACCACGATCCTCGATCCCGGCGGGCTGAACTTGGCGGCATTGTCGACGAGATTTCGAATGGCGCGCGTGAGAGCGTCGTGTTTGCCTTCCACCACTGTCGAGTGAATCGGCCGTAGCTCGATCGGGCGACCGGTACGGCGGGCGGTTCGGTCCACCACCGGCGCGGCAAGGTCCTCCAGACGGAGCAGCTGAGGCTCCTCGTCGTCGCGGAGATCCGAGGCGAGATCGACCAGTTCGGTTACCAGATCGGTGAGCTCGGAGAGTTCGGCGTCGATGTCGGCCACCAACGCCTCCTGCTGATCGGGGGCGAGACCGTAGCCCCGCCCCAGGACATCGACGTTGGTGCGCAGGCTCGTCAGTGGTGTTCGCAGTTCGTGACTGGCATCCATCACCAATCGACGTTGCTGGCGCCGCGATTCGGCGAGGGCATCGAGCATCGTCGTGAAACTCCCGGCCAGGCGCCCGACCTCGTCACCTCCCGAACCCTCGACCGTCTCGCTCAGGTCGCCGGTGGCCGCGACTCGCTCGGCGGCTTCGGTGAGCCGAGTGATCGGCCTCACCGTACGCCGGGCGATGAACCACGCCACGAGAGCCGCGGCCGCTGTCGCGAGGAGCCCGATCAGAAGAATCCGTGACCGTAGGGTGGACAATACGGATTGGGTTTCGTCCAATGGTCGCGCCAGCTCCACGAAGTTGCCCCCGGGTGCTGGGACCACGACGCTTCGCAGCGACCCCGACCCGTCGTGGTCGGTCGCGATCACCGGCCCGTCGACGGCATCGAGCAAACGGTCGACGTCGGGATCGCGACCGAAGTCAGGGCCGATGGAGAGGATCACATTCCCGTCCGCATCGATGAATCGGGCCAGTACGTCGAAGGAGACGATGGCCCCGAAGGGATCAGCTCTCGGGACACCATCTCCGGACTGGAAACGCCCGGCGGTCGGCCGAGCGAATCCCCGTGGCTGGCGAGCCACGACCTCCGCTCTCGACATGAGATCGCGGTCGATCTGGGCGAACAGCTCATCTCTGGTCGACCGGTAGACGGTGAGTCCGACGGCCGCCACCACGACGGCGACCACCGTTGCCACCGCGATCGTGACTCGTGCGCGCAGGCTCATGAATCGTCGCTCCTGACCACATATCCGACCCCGCGCACGGTGTGTACGAGCCTCGACCCACCACCCTGCTCGGTCTTCTTGCGGAGATAGCCGACGTAGACGTCGAGTGTCTTCGAGTCGTATTCCAGTTCGCCGTCCCACACGCGGTCGTATAGAACCTCGCGGCTCAGCACGACTCCCGCGTTGCGCATCAACACCTCGAGCAGATCGAACTCGGTTCTGGACAGATCGAGGTGGCGATTCCCGCGCGAGGCGCGGCGGCCCAGTTGTTCGAGGCTCAGGTCGGCCACGACGAGCGTCTCGGAGTCGTCGACCTCCGAAGGTCGAAGTCGGGCACGAATCCGCGCCAGCAGCTCCTCGAGGGCGAACGGCTTGACTAGGTAGTCGTCGGCTCCCGAATCAAGGCCGGCGACGCGGTCGGGAACCTCATGGCGAGCAGTGAGCATCAGGATCGGGGTCTTGTCGCCCGACCGGCGGATTTTGCGGCACACCGTGAGGCCGTCGGCGTTGGGCATCGACACATCGAGGATCAACAGATCGGCTGGAGTCTCCGAATGGATCTGCAGTGCCTTGATCCCGTCGTTGGCGGTCACGATCTCGTAACCCTCGAGTCGGAGCGCCCGGTCGAGGGATTCACGGACCCGACGATCATCTTCGGCGATAAGGATCACTGACACGACTCACCTCCATCGGCGGGACGGACCGCACGATACCCCCCGCAGCATGACCGGCCCGGGTGAGAGAAGGTTGAGAACTGCCGATTTCCCGCGGATCGTGGGCACGGCGACGGCAGGTAGGGTCACCGGGTGAGAATTCTGGTTACGAACGACGACGGAATCGACTCGGTGGGCCTGCACGTCCTGGCCCGGGCCTTGCTGCCTCTCGGCGAAGTCGTGATAGGCGCCCCCGATCGCGAGTACTCGGGATTCGGAGCTGCTGTCGGCTCGTTCTCTGAGATGAAGCCTGAGATGCACAAAGCAATCGTCGAGGGAATCGACGAGGCGTGGGCGGTCACCGGGCCACCGGCGCTGTGCGCCATGTTTGCCAGGCTGGGCCTGTTCGGCGAGATCGACATCGTGGTGTCGGGCATCAACCCCGGCGCCAACGTCGGTCGCAGCATCTATCACTCCGGCACGGTCGGGGCTGCCATCACCGCACGAAACGGCGGCATCAACGCCGTGGCTGTGAGCCAATCGGTCGAGAACTGGGGGGTCGAGGGCCAGGGCTGGGACGCTGTGCTCGAAGCCCAGCAGTGGCAGAGCGCCGCCGAAGTGGCGGCGACAATGGTCGAACAACTCCTGGTCGATCTACCCGACGATCCTGTGCTGCTCAACATCAACGTTCCGAATACACCGGTCTCGGAGATGTTGGGTTGGCGAAGAACCAACGTCGGGGTTTTCCCACCGCGAACCGTGATGAAGGTGGAGCGAGAGGCCAAGCCCGGACACGACGGGGCGTTCACGATCAACATGTCGTGGGGCGATTCGATCGAGGTCCCGCCCGACTGTGATGCCGGCGTCGTAATGGCCGGCTACGTCTCGGTCACTTGGCTGGGACGTATCGACGACACCGGAATCGATACTCCGCAGACCTCCGCCACCGAGATCGCCCTCGGCTCACTCTTCAACTGATCGATGCTCACCGCCTCGGGTCTTGCGATGTCCTACGGTCCGCGCCAGCTCTTTCACGACGTGACCCTCGAATTGTCGGCGGGCCGACGAATAGCTCTCGTCGGCGGCAACGGCACGGGCAAGACGACCCTCATCGAGATTCTCGTCGGCCTCGAAGAACCCGACGAAGGCAAGATCACCAAGCCCCGCGACATGAAGCTCGGTTACCTTCCCCAGGATCTGGTCGACACGACCACGGGCACGGTGATCGAGGAAGTGATCGCAGGTGCCGGCGAACTCGCCGATCTGGCCCACCGGCTGCATCACCTCGAAACCCAAATGCAGACCCAGGATTCATCGGTCGACCAGGAAGCCGTCCTGGCCGAGTTCGGCGAGGTCCAGGGGCATTTCAGCGCCATGGGTGGCTATGCCCTCGAAGCCGACGCCAGAAAGGTACTGGCCGGCCTCGGGTTCAGCGACTCCGACGCCGACCGGCCGGTGCGCGAGATGTCAGGCGGGTGGCGCATGCGGGTCGCTCTGGCCCGGTTGCTGCTCGCCAAGCCCGACGTCTTGATTCTCGATGAGCCCACCAACCACCTCGATGTCGATTCGGTCGCCTGGCTCGAACAGCACCTCGCCAACTGGGCGGCTGCGCTTTTGTTCGTCAGTCACGACCGCGATTTCATCGACACTGTTGCCGATCGAGTCGTCGAGCTCGCCGAAGGCACCGCTCTCGAGTTCGTGGGCGGATTCGCCGAGTTCGTGGTGGCCCGCGAGGAGCGTCTCCAACGGATCGAAGCCGCTGCCGGCCGGCAGGCCCGCGAGGTCGCCAAGGTCGAGCAGTTCATCGACCGGTTCAGATACAAGGCCACCAAGGCCAAACAGGTCCAGAGCCGCATCAAGACCCTCCAGAAGCTGGAGCTCATCAAACCTCCCGACCGAAAACAACTCATCGCGAAGTTCGCGTTCCCCGAACCCCCGCGGTCATCGCGGGTCGTGGCCGAGTTCCACGACGCCACTGTCGGCTACGACGACCTCCCGGTCGTGTCCAACGTGTCGTTCGCGGTGGAACGGGGTCAGACGGTCGCGTTGGTCGGCCCCAACGGGGCCGGCAAGACCACTCTGCTCAAGCTCATTCTCGGTGAACTGAAAGCCACGGCCGGCACGGCCGGACTCGGCGCCAACGTGAGCATCGCCACCTTCCATCAACACCAAGCCGACGAACTCGACGTCGACAAGACCGTCATCGAGGTGTTCTCGGGCGGGATCGTCCCGGGGAAACGCAACTTGCGCACGGTTCTCGGATCATTCGGATTCCCGGGAGATGCTGCCGATCGCCACGTGCGCGACCTGTCGGGCGGCGAGCGAACCCGCCTCGCTCTGGCCCGCACCATGATCGAGCCGGTGAATCTGCTGGTGCTCGACGAACCCACCAATCACCTCGACCTGCCGAGCTGCGATGTGCTCGAGGATGCCCTCACCGCCTATCCGGGCACGGTGCTTCTGGTGACCCACGATCGGCATCTCATCCGAAACGTCGCTGACGCTCTGATCGACGTGAGGGACGGGCATGCCACCTGGCACGCGGGAGTGCCCGACACGGTTCTGACGCCTGCCGATCTGGGAAGAGTCGGGTCCAAGCCACGGAACGGTTCCAAGACCACAGATCCGAGAGCCGAGCGACGCCGTGAAACGGCCCGATCACGGCAGGCCACGAACGATCTTCGCAAGCGAGTCAAGAAGCTCGAGCGCGACAGCGAGATCGCCGAAGCCAAGGCCGCTGAACTGGGTGAACAGCTCGCCGATCCGGAGATCTACGCCAAGCGCGACGACGTTCATCGGCTGGCGACAGCCCACGAGAAGGCAACCAAGCTGGCGGAATCACTCCTCGCTCAGTGGCATGCCGCCGCCGAAGAGTTCGAGTCAATCGGCTCGAACGAGCCGCCAAGGGCTATCGACGGGTCCTAGTCTCCACTGCATGTCACCTATCTGGACACCGTCGCCCGACCGGGTGGCCAGCGCCAACCTCACCCGGTTCGCCCATCAAATAGGGGTCGACGGATTCGAGGAACTCCATGAATGGTCGCTGACCCATCCGGGAGAGTTCTGGGCGGCAGCCTGGGATCATCTGGGAATGATCGGGGAGAGGGGCGACACGCTCATCGACCGGTCCGGCGGTTTGCCGGACGTGCGATTCCATCCCGACGCCCGACTCAACGTGGCCGAGAATCTGCTCGCCGGGGCGGGCGCAGCCGACGACGACATCGCCATGATCTTTCGTGGTGAGGACCCAACGGCTCGACCCGAGATCACCAATCGCGAGGTCACCTGGAACGAGCTCAGGACTCTGGTCGGGCGACTTCAGGGCGCCATGAGGCGCGCCGGCGTTGGCGAAGGCGACCGGGTTGCGGCATGGCTTCCCAACATTCCGGAGACCTACGCAGTCATGCTGGCTACCGCTTCGATCGGCGCCGTCTTCTCCTCGACGTCGCCGGACTTCGGCGTCGATGGGGTGATCGACCGATTCAGCCAAATATCCCCCAGCATCCTGTTTGCCTGCGACGGCTACTCCTACGGCGGCCGTGATCATGATCGACTGGGACCTCTGGCCGAGGTCACCGCGGCCCTGCCGACGGTTCGCGACGTGGTCGTGGTGCCGTTCATGGGAGATGGGACCACCGGAGGAATCGAGAGGGCGTCCACACTCGATGGCTTCCTTGACGGCGTCGAGACTCGGTCACCTGAGTTCATGCGGCTCCCGTTCGACCATCCGTGGTACATCCTCTACTCCTCGGGCACCACCGGAAGACCGAAGTGCATCGTGCACCGCACCGGCGGGGTCCTGCTCAAGCACCTCGTCGAGCACCAACTTCATTGCGATGTGAAGCCCGGCGACCACGTCTTCTACTACACGACCGCCGGTTGGATGATGTGGAACTGGCTGGCATCGGGGCTGGCATCGGGGGCCACGTTGGTGCTCTACGATGGATCCCCGTTCCATCCCGACGGAAACCGTCTGTTCGATCTCATCGACGAGGTCGACATCACGTTGTTCGGAACATCGGCCAAGTTCATCGAGTCGGTGGCAAAGGCGGGCATCCAGCCGATCACGACTCACGATCTGTCGAGCGTCCGCACCATCACCTCGACCGGTTCCACGTTGGTGGCCGAGGGATTCCACACCGTCCACGAGTCGATCAAGGCCGACGTGCACTTGGCCTCGATCTCCGGCGGAACCGACCTCTGCGGATGCCTCGTGGCCGGCGACCCCACGTCCCCGGTGTGGGCCGGAGAGATCCAACGTCCGGCTCTCGGCCTGGCGATCGACGTCGTCGGACCCGAGGGCTTGACGTTGGGCCCAGGCGAACGCGGCGAGATGGTGTGTCGGTCGCCGTTCCCGTCGGTGCCGCTGAGATTCGTGGATGACCCGAACGACCAACGGTTCCACGAGGCCTATTTCGACCGCTTCCCCGGGATTTGGCATCAAGGTGACTTCGCTGAACGAACCGAACATGGCGGCTTCGTGATCCACGGCCGCTCCGACGCGACTCTCAATCCTGGAGGGGTACGCATCGGCACGGCCGAGATTTATCGACAGGTCGACAAGGTGCCGGAGGTGCTCGAGTCGATCGTGATCGGCCAGGACTGGGGCGACGACACCCGTGTAGTGCTGTTCGTGGTCTTGCGTGACGGCGAGGAACTCACCGACCCGCTCATCGCAACGATCAAACGGACCGTCCGCGAGGGGGCAACGCCCCGCCACGTTCCGTCGGTGATAGCGGCCGTACCGGAGATTCCTCGCACTCGTAGCGGGAAGATCGTCGAGCTTGCAGTCCGCAAGGTCGTCCACGGCCTGCCAATCGACAACGCCGATGCGATCGCCAATCCGGAGTCTCTACATCACTTCGCCGGACATCCGTCGCTCGCCCTCGGCTGATCCGTCTCGCCGCTCCGCTGTTCCACGACCCCTCGGCCCGGCTAGCTTCACGACATGTCGTCAGTCGAAGCCAACGGTGTATCCATCGAGTACGAAGTCCGCGGTGAGGGGCCGCCAGTTCTGCTGGTGATGGGGCTAGGCGGACAGCTCACTGATTGGCCCGAAGAGCTTGTCGACGGATTCGTCAACCGGGGCTTCAAGACGATCGTGTTCGACAATCGCGACTCTGGGCTCAGTTCGGAAACCGACTGGGAGGCACCGGGCCTTCCGGCCACCATCAGGTCCTATCTCCTGCGCCGGAAGCTGAAAGGTGTCGACTACACAATCGACGACATGGCAGCCGATGCCGCCGGTCTGCTCACCGCGCTCGATATCGGGCCCGCCCACGTGGTCGGCATCTCGATGGGGGGCATGATTTCCCAAGCCATGGCGATCAACCATCCCGGACTCGTCGTGTCGCTCTGCTCGATAATGTCCAACCCCGGCGACCGGCGAAACGGGATGATGACCGGGCGTCTGATGATGAAGGCTCGCAAGCTGCAATCAACGAGTCGCGAGAACGCCGTCGAGCAGTCACTCGAGACATTCGTATTGATCGGCGGAGAGAACTTCGATCCGGACTCCCAACGTCCGTTGGTCGAGCGCAGCGTCGAACGGAGCTACCGACCCGAAGGCATGTCCCGCCAGACCGCCGCCATCGCCGGCAGCCCCGACCGCACCTCCGGGCTCAGGCGATTGAAGGTTCCCACTCTCGTGATCCACGGACTCCAGGATCCCCTCGTGAAGCCCTCCGGTGGAATCGCCACCGCCAAGGCCGTTGGCGGGTCGAGATTGTTGATGTTCCCCGACATGGGCCACGACCTGCCGGCCAATCGCACCGACGAGACCATCGACGCGATCATCGCCAACTTCTCTCGGGCCGCTGTTCCCGCTCGATGAGCTCGTCATGATCCGGCGAGCTGCAGGATCTCCATGACAATCCGGCCAGCGATCATCAGTGACCCTGGCGATGTCACCCCGGAGTGGATGACCGAAGTGATGCGGGGGGCCGGTCACGATGTTCGGATCACCGATCTCGTACGCGAGTCGGTCGGCACCGGGCAAATGGCCCACAACGAGCGGTTCCACTTCAGTTTCGCCGCGGGTGACCCCGGTACTTCCCCGGCAACAGTCGTGGTGAAGTTCCCTTCACCCAGCGAGGAGAGCCGTGCCGCCGGTGCCCAGGGCGGATACCGCAGCGAAGTTCGTTTCTACACCGACCTGGCCGAGGGTTTGTCGATCTCGACCGCGGGCTGCATCCATGGCGCCGTGTCCGACGACTCCACCGTCTTCACCCTGGTGTTGGAGGATCTCGCCCCGGCCCGACCGGGAGACCAACTCCACGGCGCCACCGACGAGCAGGTGCTGCTCGCAGCGACCGACCTGGCTGGGCTCCACGCCCCGAGGTGGAACGATCCGACCCTCTTCGATCTCGACTGGCTCGACGCGAGCGGCGCCAACGCGATCGATTTCATCGAACTCGTGACGCCGATATTCATCGATCGCTACCGACATCGCCTAACCGATCAGACCCGCTCTGTGTTCGAGGCATTTGGCGCCAACGTGGCCGAGTGGATCGGTTCCGAGTCGGATTCGTTCACTCTCGTTCATGGCGACTTTCGCCTCGACAATCTCATGTTCTCTTCGGCCGAGGGAGGGGCTCCGGTCACCACCGTCGACTGGCAGACGCTCGGGATAGGCGCCGGCGGGCGGGATCTCGCCTATCTGCTCGGAAACTCGTCAGAGTCGGCCGATCGTCGACAACACGAGACCGCCGCAATCGATGGATACGTGAGCGCCATGGGGGCCCACGGGATCGATCTGTCTCACGCCGAGACCATGGCCCAATACCGCCACGGCACCTTTCAGGGGCCGTTCATCACCATGCTCGGTTCGATCGCCGTCGGCCAGACCGATCGTGGCGACGAAATGTTCATGGCCATGGCCGAGAGGTCAGCCGCTCAGATCGTTGATCACGATGCCCTCGACCTGATCACCGGCTGATGCCTCGCCGGCCACATCGAGTCGGCGACCCGATGCGATTCCATCGATGGCGAGCACAATCAGAGCCAGCCAGATGATGCAGTATCCGACAACCTGCCCACCGGACCAGCTCTCGTCGTAGATCCACACGCCAACCAAGAATTGGAGAGTCGGAGCGATGTACTGGAGGATTCCCACGAGGGACAGGTCGATGCGCCGAGCCGCCGAGGCGAATAGCAGAAGCGGCACAGCGGTGAAGATTCCGGTGCCGAGCAACAACAGATCGCGATAGGGAACCGACACGCCCACCGATCCGTCACCACCTGCGGCCCGAATCGCCACCACCGTCAGTGCGAGCGGCAACAGCACCGACATCTCTAGCGACAACCCGTCGAGGGAACCCATCGATGACATCTTCCGCAAGAGGCCGTAGACGCCGAAGGTGCCGGCAAGCGTGAGCGCCACCCAGGGCAGGGTGCCCACGTCGATGGTGAGCACGACCACACCGGCGGAGGCCATGGCCACCGCAGCCCACTGCACCTTGCGCAGCCTCTCGCCGAGGATCAGCACGCCGAGCACGACGCTCACCAATGGGTTGATGAAGTAGCCCAGGCTTGACTCGAGAATTCGCTCGGACGACACCGCCCAGACGTAGATGAGCCAGTTCGAGGCGAGCAGGAGGCCGGCGATGGCCGAGAACGCCGCGGCCCGTCGGCTGACCCGGTCGGCGAGGATTCTGCGGCGCGTTCGCCTCAGGACATGCACTCCCAGCAGCACCAGGAACGTGGCGACGATCCGAAACGCGATCACGTCGCCGGCCGCGACATCGTCGAGTTGCTTCCAGTAGAGCGGAGAGAGCCCCCAAATCAAGTAGGCGACGAGCGCCAGTCCCATTCCCTCCGACATCGGGCGAGCCTAACGGAGGCTTGGGTGTCACGACCCCGGTCGGAACGGGCACACTTGTGGCCATGCCAGACATCACCAACGCACCCGTCGAGGAACAGGTCACCAGCCCGGTCACCGACGACGGCGACCACGATCGGTTCGCTCACTACGTCCGGAAGTCCGATGCCACCCGTGCCGCAGTTGAAGGAACCCCTGTGATCGCGCTGTGCGGCAAGGTCTGGGTACCAACCCGAGATCCGTCGAAGTATCCCGTCTGCAAGACCTGCGCCGAGATCCGACAGGAAATCGTCAACCGCGGCAATAACTGACTCAGGGAGTCCCAATGCGAATCAGTATCAACGGCAGTACCAGTCTTCTCAACTCCGACATCGAGGTTGTCATCGATCATGCCGCCAAAGCCGCCGCCGATGGCCTGAGTGGATGGTGGCTCGCCCAGGCCGGTCTCATCGACGCTCTCACCGTGATGGCCGTCGCCGCTCCGGTCGCCCCCGGCATCGAGCTGGGTACCGCAGTCGTGCCCACCTTTCCCATTCACCCGACCGCTCTGGCCGCCAAGGCGCTCACCACGCAGGCCGTGTGCGGTGGGCGCCTCGCCCTCGGCATCGGTGTCAGCCACGCACCGACGGTGCAGGAGATTTGGGGACAAAGCTTCGACAAACCGATCCGCCACGTTCTCGACTACCTCGCCGGCTTGCAGGGACTTCTCGAAGAAGGCCGGTCCGACTACTCCGGTGAAGCGTTCACCACGAGATTCGAAGGCCCCCGACCGACCGACGACCCACCGAGCGTTCTGTTGGCCGCGATGGGGACCCAAATGCTCCGTATCGCCGGGAAACGAACCGACGGAACGCTTCTTTGGATGACCGGACCGAAGACAATCGCGTCCCACATCTCCCCGACCATTCGCCAGGCCGCCGAAGAGGCTGGCCGTCCCGATCCCCGAATCGTCTGCTCGCTGCCGATCGCAGTGACCGACGACGAGAAGGGCATGCGCGAGTTCGTCGACATCGTGCTGGCCAAGTACGGCGAGCTTCCCAGCTACCGGGCGATGCTCGACCGCGAGGGTGTGGCCGGGCCGGGCGAAGCCATGGTCTGCGGCAACGAGGAGTCCGTGCGCGAGCAACTCGCCGAGATCACCAATGCCGGTGCAACCGAGTTCTCGGCCGCTGAGATCGGCGGAAGCAGCGAGGACTACGCCCGAACCAGGGCCCTGTTGATTGATGTGAACGACCACAGCTGACTAGCCACTATCCTGCTTGACGCGAGATCATCAACGCCGATGTCATACCCATACCAGGAGCAATCGTGAAGGTCGCGGTCATCTACGAGAGTCGCACAGGCAACACAGCGCGTGCCGCCCAGATGATCGGCGCGGCCCTCCAGGACCTCGAGAACGAGGTAGGTGTCTGGCCGACCGACAAGGTGAATCTCGACTTTCTCACCGACGCCGACCTCGTGTTTCTCGGCACCTGGACCGATGGCCTGATCATCGCGGGACACCGACCCGGCGGAAGTGCACATCTGCTCGCCATGCCCGGGATTTGGAACAAGCCCACGGTCGGATTCGTCACCTACGCCTTCCGAGCCGGAAAGGTGGTCGACAAGCTCGCCGATGTGGTCACCTTGTTGGGTGGTAAATGGCTTGGTGGTCGCGCCTTCCAGCGCGATGATCTACCCGACGGCGTCGCTGGTTTCGTGATCGCAGCCGTCGATGCCGTCGAGGGTGTCGAAGTCTCGGGCTGAGAGGTCCGCCGATGCGAATTCACATTCAGGGAATTGCCCTCCTCGGTGCCGTATTCTTGGTCCTGCTGGGGATAGCCAACTGGGCTGCCCCGGTCGTGAACGAGGCGTTCAGTTCCGAAGGAGCCATCCAGGCGACATCGTCCCCCGAACCGCCGATCGGGTCTGAGGCGGAAGCCGACGATCTTCCACTCAACACCGAGGAGATCGCTCAGCTCCAAACACTGCTCGAGTCGATCGACTACGACATGGGCGGCGTCGACGGAATCATCGGCCCCAGGACTCGAGAAGCAATCGACCAAGCCAAGCTCGACCTCTCGGCCACCCCGGGTATCCGTAGCACGTCATCGGACCGCAAACTGCTCGACCGTCTGATTGTGCTGACGGAGAGCGGTTGAATCAAGCAGCCGAGCCCGGCAATTGAAGCCTCTGCAACACTTGCACCTATTCGCCCGTATCCCCGAAGTCCTCACTGAGTTCCCGATGCGACACCTGTCGAATCATTGGTTTGCTTCGGGAATGCCAGAGAGTCATGTACCGTTATAGAGACGGGAGGAACAGTGGCTCAAGTAGCTCTCGATCAGCCGACAGAACGCTCGACCGATCCTCGTCGCGCCCGCGTTGGCCTGCTCGCCACCCGAGAGATCATGTTGATCGCGGCCGGGTTGGTGGCCTACCGCATGGTTCGTTACTTGGTCAGAGACGATCTACCCGACGCCTTCTCCAACGCTCAGAGAGTGATCGACTGGGAACGGGCCGTCGGAATCTTCAACGAGGTCAACCTTCAATCAACGTTTCTCGGCAGCCACCCCGTGGTCTTCCTGCTCAACCGTTACTACTTCATTGCTCATTTCCTCGGCACGGCCATCGTTCTCACCTGGCTGTTCGTACGCCACCGCGATCGCTACGGACGCGTCAGACGGGTCCTGTTCGCGGTCACCATGGGGGGCCTGGCCCTTCACGTGGTCTTCCCGCTGGCCCCGCCCAGATGGTTCCCCGAAATGGGTTTCGTCGACACTCTCCAGACATATGGCCCGAAGGTCTACGACAGCGGTGCAGTCACGTCCACCGCCAACCAGATCGCCGCCATGCCGTCGCTCCATGTTGCTTGGGCCCTCCTTGGGGCTTGGGCCGTGGTGAGTGTCCTCGACAGCCGGTGGAGATGGATCGCGGCGATACACCCGCTCACCATGTCGCTGGCCGTCGTCGTAACGGCAAACCACTGGTGGCTCGACGTTGTGGTCGCAGCCCTGCTGGTCGTGGTGGCGTTTCAGGCCGATCGGCCACTCCAGCAATTCCTCTCGAATCGCACCGACCAGCGGATCGCGATCTCGCTGCGTGAGTCGGTCTCACATCAGCCGGCTGACTCGGTGACCGCCTCCACCCGCTGACGGTGGGCTCCGAGAGCGGGTTCCCCCAACCCGATGGTTCACTCACATACCGACCCGAACATCAGGTCGACATTGCCATGTGCTTGATGTGGGCCAAGACAGTGAGCCAACGCAACGGCATCCACTGGTGGGCGACGAACACTCCGATCGGTCCGGCGATCACCGCGTTTCGATTGGCGGGGGACGCGGTGCGGGCCGATGGGTGGGGTGCGGGCACCGACTGGGCGCTCGGCCAACTCCCGAATCTGCTCGGTCGTTCGGACGACCCATCTGGCTTCCGTACCTTGAGCCCGCGTCTGGCCGCGATTGCCTCGCGGGTCGCCAGCCCGAGAATTGGAGCTACCGGTCGGTGGTATGAAGCCTTGGCCACGACTGCGATCGGACAGCGGGTCGTTCGTGCCGATGCCCAACAGTCGAGAGTCCGACTCTCCCGACGTCACGGAATCACACTCCCGGGCCTGCCGGTCGCGACCTTCCCGACTCCCGACGCTGCGCTGGCCCTGAGCGATTCCGAGTTTCACCGGGCCGGGGTTGAACGGTCGCGTTCCCGCGTGGTCAGGGTCGCGGCCAAGCACTCCAACCGGCTCGAGCGTCTGAGCACCCTCTCGTCGGCCGATGCCCAGGAGCAACTGCTGCAACTCCCGGGGGTCGGTCCCTGGACCTCCGGCCTCACCATGTCGATCGCAGGCGGCGACCCCGACGCTGTGCCGCTCGGCGATCTGCATCTTCCCCGAATGGTCACCTACGCCCTATCGGGCGAAGAAGGCGACGACTCCCGCATGCTCGAGTTACTCGAGCCCTACCGAGGCCACCGCATGCGCGTGATCAAGATGGTGAAGATCACGGGGTCCGGACCTCCGAGACATCGACGCCAACCGACCCGCCACGACATCAGCCGAATCTGAAATCGGCGCTATTCGAGGACGACGACCGGGATCTGGCGATCGCACCTGGTCTGGTACTCGTCGTATTCCGGGTACACCGACGTGGCCAGTTTCCACAAGCGGTCGCGTTCGTCGCCATCGACGGTGCGGGCCCGGAGTCGATGGGTGTCGGCCATATCCTGCACGACGACACCGGGGTCGGCGGTCAGATTGAGGTACCACACGGGATGGGTGGGCTGGCCCCCCATCGAGGCGATCACCACGTAGGTGTCGCCGTCGCGGATCCTTATGAGAGGTGCGCGTCGGGTCTTGCCGGTCCGGCGGCCAGTTGTGGTGAGAACGATGCACGGAAATCCGATGAACTCGCTGCCTTCCTCGCCATTGCTCGACAGGTACATTTCAACGTGATCGGCCACGAAGTCGTAGGGACTCGGCTCGTAGTTGTCGTCAGTGCTGGGATCGGTCATCACCTGATTCTGGCCGATAGCGGTCCGGTCAGCCAGATGACCGCCATGGCCACCGAAGCCTGACCTCGAGTCTGGGCTATCGTCGGCCCATGACCGACACAACGCATTTCGGGCCGCTGGCTCAACTGGCAGGTATTTGGGAAGGCACCGGTGGCATCGACGTCTCGCACCACCACGCCGAGGGTGAATCGGGAGACACCTCCTACCGCGAACACATCACCAACAAGCCGTTCGGCCCGGTCGAAAACGGCTCCCAGAAGCTCTACGGGCTCGACTACAAGATGGCCGCATGGCGACTCGGAGAGCCCGACCCCTTCCACACCGAGGTCGGCTACTGGCTGTGGGACAGCGAGCTACGACATGTGATGCGCGGCTTCGTGATACCCCGCGGATCGGTGATTCTCGCCGGCGGCGAGACTACCCCGGCCGCCACATCGTTCACGTTGCGAGCGGAAGCCGACTCCGACGAATACGGCATCTGCTCCAACACCTACCTCTATCGGAACGCCCGCTGCACGTCGTATGTCATCAACGTCTCGGTCGACGGCGACACCCTCAGCTACGACCAGGATTCTGTACTCGTCATGAACGAATACGACGAGCCGTATCACCACACCGACACCAACTCGCTTCAGCGGGTGACCGCGTTCGAGATTCCTCCACCGGACTGAAGCGTTACTTCATTCCCCGGCTGTCGACCGACCGGTGACTCACCTCGACCAATGCCCCGCGGCGGACCTGGTAGGAAGTGGCCTTGTCGACGGAATGTTGTCCGGCCCGGGCCCGGCCCGTGACCACGTCGAGGATCATTCCTTCGATGACAGGAAGCAGGGCGACGGCCCTGAAGCCTTCGTCACGCCCCGGATTGGATCGCTTCTCTTCGTAGATGAGTTCGGCTGACTCCCAGATCCAGACATCGTCGACGCTGACGAAGCGGCAGCGATGGTTGGTACGGCTCTTGGCGGCGAGAGCGCCCGGGCAGACGACGACTCGGTCGTGGATCCACGGGTCGGTCCCCAGACCATCGCGCCTGAAACCCTGCTCGAACGCCTCGTCGAGGAGAGCCTGTTGGTCACCCGAATCGACGGCGCGGCCCCGAGCCTCGTCCCGCAACGCCTCCGACAGGTGATCAAGAACGTCGTCGGAGAGCCTCGCGGCCAACTCGACTGCCGAGTCTGGCTCCTCGGTGAGATATTTGATGATGGTGGCATAGCGTCGCACGGCCATACGGGCCATCATGCCTGTGATGACAGACACCCGAGCACATCCATCTCTTCCACCATCTGAACTCGCCGCCGACTACACGGGGGCACGCGTGTCGTTCATGGGCACCGCTATCGCTTCCGGAGGGGCCATCGAACACATTCGCCACCCATCGACGGGGCCCGTCGGTGAGACCATCGGAGTCGACATCGCCGAGTACGGACCGGCCGACGCCGAGTCGATGCTGATGATCGTCTCCGGTACCCACGGTGTCGAGGGCTACTGCGGGTCGGCCCTGCAGACCCACTGGATCAACGGTCAACTCGGCACGCGACCACCCAACGTGCGGATGGTGTTCGTTCACGCGCTCAATCCACATGGGTTCGCATGGGTCCGGCGCGTCAACGAGGACAACGTCGATCTCAATCGCAATTTCATCGACTGGTCGAAGGCACCGCCCACCAATTCCGGATACGACGAGATCGCCGACCTCTTGGTGCCTTCGAGCTGGTCCGCCGAAGAGCAGGAACGCACGACGAACGTTTTGATGGAGCGCGCTCTGACCATCGGCCTGGAGGCGCTGCAAGCCGAGGTGAGCAGCGGACAGTACGCCCACCCGACCGGCGTGTTCTATGGAGGCAGCGGACCGGTGTGGTCCCACGAGCAGCTTCATCGAATCTGCACGCAGAGGCGAGGGTCGGCATCACGAATCGGGATCATCGACATCCACACCGGTCTCGGTGAGTGGGGCCACGGTGAACTCATCGGCCATCACCCGACCGACCATCCGGCTCACCAGCGGGCCACTGCCTGGTGGGGAGACGTGAGATCGATGGTCGACGGCGAGAGCATCTCGGCCAGCCTCGATGGCGACTGGCTGGCTCGCGCCGAAGAATGGCTCGGCGACGCCGAAGTTACTGCCGCCGCCATCGAATACGGGACGGTCGACTCGATCTCCGTGCTTCAATCTCTGCGGGCCGATGCGTGGCTCCACGCCCACGGCGATCCGGTGGGGGACGATGCCCCTGCGGTTCGTGCCCAAGTGAGAGCGGCGTTTGCCGACGATGATCCGGCATGGCTGATCCCTGTGTGGTCGCGATTCGTCGAAGTGGTGGATCATGCCTTATCCGCGCTCGCGTGACCCTCATCTTGTGAGTGAGCACGAATTCGATGCGGAAGCTGCCGAGAAATCCGATGGAGGAAGAAGTTGAGTAATCGACCAGGCCGGAAGATTTCCCGCCAGACCGCCCACCGTCCACCTCCCCGGAAACCGAGCGGGGCATCTCTCGACAAGCGCGTGCTGCTCATCATCGCCTCACTCGCGGCAGCCGGCATCGTCGTGGGCCTGATCGCCGTGTTCACCGGCAACAGCACCGGAGATCCGAGAGTCGCTCAGACCAACGACAACGTTCAGGTGAGCGGAACCGTCCTACCGACCTTCAGCGAAGGCGGCGATCCGGCGATCGGCCTGCAGGCTCCGAGCTTCACCACCATCGACTTCGACGGCTTCTCCCGCGAGGTGTTCGGTGCCGGAGGTGCCTCCGACACGGCGAAGGTCATCGGGTTCTTCGCCCACTGGTGTCCCCACTGCCAGGCAGAAGTGCCCGCCGTTTCGGACTGGCTCGCGGGCAACACCCTCTCCGATGGGGTCGAGGTCATCGCCGTGTCGACGTTGGTCAACTCGGGCCGAGGAAACTACCCCCCCTCGGCTTGGTTCGAAGATGTCGCGTGGTCGAGCCCGGTTCTTCTCGACTCCGACACCGACACGATCGGCAACGCGTTCGGCCTGTCCTCGGTGCCCTATTGGGTGGTGCTCGACGAAAACAACACCGTGCTCCACCGGCAAGCCGGATCAATCGGCGTCGATGCCTTCGTCGATCTGGTCGATATGGCAGCAGCAAGCCGCAACAACTGAGCGCGGCTCGTGCGAAACTGAACCATGACCCAATTCCATGGCCGTCCCCCGCCCGCGGAGCGACGCATATTCTGCAACCGGACTCTGAATCTTCGCGGGGTCAGGGCCATCGGTTACGACATGGACTACACCCTGATCCACTACCACGTCGACGAATGGGAGCGAGCAGCCTTCGAGCAAGCTCGCAACAAGCTCTCCGAAGACGGCTGGCCGGTCGGTGATCTCGCGTTCGACCCGCTCGCCTTCACGCTTGGCCTCACCTTCGATCTCGATCTCGGCAACCTAGTGAAGGCCACCAGGTTCGGCTACGTGATGCGATCTCAGCACGGTGATCACAAGCTCAATTTCGATGAACAGCGACGGGCCTACTTCGGCACCGTGATCGATCTGTCCGAAGACCGCTTCGAGTTCATGAACACGCTGTTCGAGCTGAGTCGAGCCGCCCTGTGGACCCAGCTCGTATCCCTTCACGACCGCTCGCCGCTCCCAGGGGTCGCCTCCTACGCCCAGCTCTACCGAGCCATCGACGAGGCTCTGACCGCGGCGCACACCGAGGGGTCGCTCAAGGCCGCGATCGTTGCCGATCCGGAACGATTCGTCGATCACGACCCCGGCATCGTCGACACGCTCCAGGACCAGCGGCTGGCCGGAAAGGAGCTCTTGCTCATCACCAACTCGGAGTGGTCGTACACCCGGAAGATGATGTCGTGGTCGTTCGATCGATACATGCCCGACGGCGAAACTTGGCGAGACCTGTTCGATGTGGTGATCGTGGCCGCAGCCAAGCCGCGCTTCTTCTCCGAGAGCGGCCCCATCTATCGAGTGGTCGACACCGAACGCGGCTTGCTCGAGCCTCACCTCGGCCGGCTCGACCGCGGCGAGATCTACCACGGAGGCAACGCTTTGATGCTGGAGGACTCGCTAGGGCACGACCCCGCGCAGCATCTCTACGTCGGTGACCACCTGTTCGGCGATGTGCACGTGACCAAGGATCTGCTCCGGTGGCGCACCTGCCTCATAGCGCGCGAGCTCGAAGCCGAAGTCGAGGCGGCAGCCGGGTTCGCCGAGAACGAACGCGAACTCGAATCGATGATGGCGGAGAAGATCGGGCTCGAGCGACAGCATTCGCGTCTCAGAATGGCCCGCCGTCGAAGGGTGGTCGACACCTTGCCCCACGACCGGGTCGACTCCGACATCACCGACCTGGCCGAGAAGATCGAAGCAATCGACGGCCGAATCGCTCCCCTCGCCAAGGCTGCGACCGAGCAGGGCAATCCAACATGGGGCCCGCTGATGCGAGCCGGCGCCGACAAGAGCCTGTTCGCCCGACAGGTGGAGAAGTACGCCGACGCCTACACGAGTCGTGTGTCGAACTTCGCCGACGAGACCCCATACGCCTACCTCCGGGCGGCCAGAGGTTCACTCCCTCACGACACCAACGAGAGCTGAGAGTCAGTTGCTGGTCAGGTTGTCTCGTTGGTGTTTCGCGAATCGATGGCTCACCATTGGTTTGTGGCTCACCGCGCTCGTCGTCATGATCGGAGCCGGAACGGTCGTTGGTTCATCCTTCGACAGCGGTCGCGTTCCGCCGAGTTCGGAGTCCTCCCGAGGTTTCGATGTGATCGACGAGTATTTCGGCGGCATCGGGTCGGGCCGAAGCGGCTCAATCGTGTATCGCGCCGAGCAAGGAGTCGACGACCCCGATGTCGTCGCCGCCATGACCAACATGTTCGACCAGGTATCCCAGCTCGATGGGGTGACCCTCACCGACCCGTACTCAAGTAGCGGTGGCGGAGTCTCCGCCGACGGGATAGTCGCCTACGCGACCGTCGACCTCGACGAATCTGCCGACGAAGCGGCCGAACAGACCGGGGCCGAAATGGTCTCGCTGAAACCCGATCTGCCCGGCCTTGACGTGGAGATCGGAGGTGACGCGTTCGCATCGATCTCGCCTCCCGACTCCGAACTGATCGGCCTGTCGTTCGCTGTCATCGTGCTGATCATCTCGACCGGATCGGTACTGGCTATGGGACTACCGATAGCCCTCGCTCTGTCGGGCGTCGGAACTGGTCTCGGAGCGATTCTCTTGCTGTCGAATTTCAAGTCGATGCCCGACTTCTCCACGACCCTGGCCGCCATGATCGGACTCGGTGTCGGAATCGACTATGCGCTCTTGATGGTCACCCGGTACCGCGAGAATCTTCACCTCGGCCTGTCGCCCGTCGATGCCGCGGCGGCCGCCGCCGACACCGCGGGCCGCGCCGTGGTGTTCGCCGGCATCACGGTGGTGATCTCGCTGTTGGGACTCCTCCTGATGGGACTGCCGTTCGTCGCCGGGATGGGAATCGCCTCGGCCACAACCGTGCTTTTCACAATCTTGGCATCCATCACGCTCCTGCCGGCCCTGCTGGGTCTGGCGCAGGGCAGAATCGAAGTCACCCGCTATCGGGGCCTGATCGCGGCGACGCTCATCGCCCTCTCGCTTCTCGGAGTCGGACTCGGCGTGACCGCTCTGATCGCGTTCGCTCCACTGGCCGTGGTCGTGCTCCTGGTCGGGATCGGCTTCAAGCCTCTTCGACGCGAGGTACCGGCACGAAAGGTGAAACCACTGCGCGAGACCAGGTCGTACCGCTGGAGCCGTCTGATCCAATCGCGGCCGAAGTCGGCCGCCGCGGTCGGAGCAGGAGTGCTGCTTCTGCTCGGGGTGCCGGTGTTGTCGATGAGATTGGGCTTCTCCGATGAAGGCAACTTCGCTCCCGAGACGACGACCCGACGGGCCTATGACCTACTGGCCGACGGGTTCGGTCCGGGCTTCAACGGCCCCCTCCTGGTGACGATCGAGGTCGAGTCGCCCACCGATGCCGACGCAGTGGCACCTCTGGCACAAGCGATCGGTTCCGATCCCGGAGTTGTGGTCGTTTCGCCACCCATATCCGACAACCAGACGGCACCAAACGCCTTCATCGTTCGGGTGATACCCACGTCGTCGCCCCAGGACGAGCAGACCAGTGCTCTGGTCCGTCGGCTTCGCGACGACGTCATCCCAGTCCACACAGCCGACACAAGCCTCACGGTGTCGGTGTCGGGCTCAACCGCGGCCAGCATCGACTTCTCGGAATTCCTCGGCCGACGAATGATTCTGTTCTTCGGAGCGGTATTGCTCTTGTCCTTCTTCTTGCTGATGGCGGTATTCCGATCGCTGCTGGTGCCACTCAAGGCCGTGATCATGAACCTGCTCTCGATCGGTGCCGCCTACGGAGTGATCGTCGCGGTCTTCCAATGGGGTTGGATGTCGTCGCTGACCGGGCTCGAACCGGCCCCGATCGAACCGTTCATCCCGATGATGATGTTCGCGATCGTGTTCGGTCTGTCGATGGACTACGAGGTGTTCCTGCTGTCGCGGGTACGTGAGGAGTTCGACCGAACCGGCGATCCCGTCACATCGGTGGCCGATGGGCTGGCTTCTACTGCCCGTGTGATCACCGCCGCCGCCACGATCATGGTCGTGGTCTTCGGGAGTTTCATGCTCGAGGACAACCGGGTCATCGAACTGTTCGGTGTGGGTCTGGCGGTGGCCATCGCTCTCGACGCGACGCTCGTTCGGATGCTTCTCGTGCCGGCAACCATGGAGCTTCTCGGTGCCCGAAACTGGTGGATCCCCGCCTGGCTCGATCGAGTCCTGCCGAAGCTCAACGTCGAAGGATGATCCCGTTTCAGTCGGTCTCGCGGCCTCGTAGTCGGTCGGTCTCACGGCGTTCCCGTTTGGTGGGACGACCCGTACCGGGATCGCGTCTGGCAAACACCGCTGAGTCGGCCAGGGGTCGCGGAACCGGCGGCGGAGACTGATCCTCGATGCACTCGGCCGCACGCGAGGCCGACACCCGACGTTCGATCGGGAGTACGACGACGTAGACGAGCTTCCGGTCGCGGCGATTGGCGATGACGACATCACCCGGCTCGACCTTGGTGGCCGGCTTGGCCACTGAATCGTTGACCATCACCCGGCCGGTGCTGCACGCGTCGGTGGACTTCGTTCGGGTCTTGAAGGCCCGCACCGCCCACAGCCACTTGTCGACGCGTACCGGCATACAAGAGTGTGGCTCACTCTCGACCGGAAGCCTGAATCAGCCGCCCAGCATCTGCTTCGAAGTCTCGATCCAGAGTTGGGTTCCCAAGGCCAGCGACTCCACATCGATGCGCTCGTTGTGGCCGTGGAACCTGTCGGCGAAGAGTTCGTAGGTGACCGACGGGGAGAACAACCCGGCACCGTAGGCGACGGCGCCAGCCGTTCGGAAGAACCTCGCGTCGGTACCTCCGACGATCAGTGAAGGCTGAATGGTGGCTCCTGGATGGGCGGCAGTCATGATTCCCGACAGGACATCCCACATTTCGTTGTCGGTGGGCGACGATGTCGACGGACTGTCGTGTATGGCTTCGATCTCGACTGAATCGTGAAGATCACCGAGCGCGACGCGCAGGTGATCGGCAACGTCGTTGCTGGTCTCACCGGGGAGAGTGCGGATGTCGACCTCGATGATCACCTCATCGGGGATGACGTTGGTCTTCACCCCGCCCATGGCGATATTGGGGCTGAACGTCGTGTGAGTGCAGGCGTGTAGATGTCGGGCCTTCGTACGGTTGGGAATCCGGGACAGCGCATCGTCGAGTCGGCCGGAGTCGAGCATCATCTGTTTGAGGTCGTCGTCGTAGGGAAGGTTCGCCACCTGCAACTTCCAGAGATCGTGGATTTGGGGGGTGGGCCGGTACTCAGCGAGCCGACGAACGACCTCTGCGGCCTTGATCAGGGCGTTGTCGACCTCATAGGGCATCGAGCCGTGCCCCGGAGTGCCTCTGACCGTGAGGCGCTGCCAGGCGACGCCCTTCTCGGCGACATTCAAGGTGAGTGCAGTGCCAGCGGGCGTGGCAGTAGGCGTACCACCGAACTCGGTGAGCACGTAGTCGCAGCGCAAGGCATCGGGATGGTTGTCGATCATCCATTCGGCTCCGTAGACCCCGCCTGCTTCTTCATCGGCAACCCCGAAGAAGATCAGATCGCCCTTGGGTTTGAACCCTGTGTCGGCGAGGTGCCGGAAGGCCACGGCCATCTCCGCGGTCTGGCAGAGCATGTCGATTGCCCCTCGACCCCACACCTCACCGTCGATCAGTTCCCCACCGAACGGGTCGCGGTCCCACCCCGACGGCGACACCGGCACCACATCGGTATGGCCCATCAGACACATCGAGGAAGCGTCGGGATCCGATCCTTCGATCCGCGCCACCACGGAGCGCCGACCCGGAGCCGATTCATAGTGTTCGCACTCGAGGCCGGTTCCTTCGAGGAAGGTCTCGAGGAGATCTGAGTTCTTGACTTCCTCACCCGATTCGATCGTGCCGAAATTGACACATTCGTTTCGGATCATCGCCTGGAGAAGTTCCGTCGTCTCGGCTGTGAGTTTCGGGTTGGTTTCCACTGTTTCTCCGTCACTGGTTCGGGCGTCTGATTCGACACTATGTTCTTCGCAGCATCATGGTCCAAGGTCATGGTGCAAGAGTCGCCGGCTGCTCGTCGGCGATGGCGCCACTCAACCGGAGGTGGAGATGCAGGTTCCACTCACAGTCACCGACTATCTTCGCCGGGCTGCTCTCGTCTACGGCGACCGCATCGGGGTCATCGACGAACCCGATCAACCAGCCAACCCACTCGGCGGCGACGACGGAATCACCTACCAACAGTTGGAAGAAACGTCGACCGCGCTCGCCGCCGGGCTGGACGATCTCGGGCTGGCGGATCAGGCCCGTGTCGCAATCGTGTCGCACAACTCGGCCCGCATGCTCGTGCATCTGTTCGGCACCAGCGCCTTCGGGCGAATCGGCGTGCCTATCAACTTCCGGCTCGGGCCCGACGAGGTGCAGTACATCGTCGATCACAGCGGAGCCGAAGTATTGGTGATCGACCCGGAGCTCGAAGCCAGCCTCGGCGACGTGCGCGTGGAGCATCGCTTCATTATCGGTGAAGAGTCCGACTCGCTCTACAAGTTCGGCGTCGAGCCTCGGCCCTGGGAACCCGACGAGGACAGCACCGCCACCATCAACTACACGAGCGGCACCACGGCGCGCCCCAAGGGAGTGGAGCTGACCCACCGCAGCCTCTGGATCAACGCAGCCACGTTCGGCTGGCATACGGGGGTGAACGATCGCGATGTCTACCTCCACACTCTCCCCATGTTCCACGTCAACGGCTGGGGAATGCCCTACGCCATGACCGCCATGGGCGCTCAACACATCGTGCTTCGCAAGGTTGATGGGCCGGAGATACTGAGGCGAGTGGAGAAGCACGGGGTCACGATCATGTGTGGTGCACCTGCCGTCCTGAGTGCCATCCTCGGTGCCGCCGAGGACTGGGACGGCGAAATTCCAGGACGGGGCCAAGTCCGGTTCTGTGTCGCTGGAGCACCTCCACCCAGCCAGATCATCGAGCGGGTGGAGACCGATCTCGGATGGGAATTCATGCAGCTCTACGGACTGACCGAAACCGCCCCGCTTCTCACCATCAATCGAAACCGGGCGGAGTGGGATGACCTCTCGACCTCTGAGCGCGCCTCCAAGCTCGGAAGGGCCGGTGCCCCGGCTCTGGGGATCTCGATGACCACCACACCTGACGGCGAACTGCTGGCGAAGGGCAACGTCATCCTCAAGAGCTACTGGAATCAGCCCGAGGCCTCGGCCGACGCGCTGTCCGGGGGCTGGTTCCACACCGGCGATGGAGGCGTGATCGACGACGAGAACTTCGTCGTGATCTCTGATCGCAAGAAAGACGTGATCATCACCGGGGGCGAGAACGTCTCATCGATCGAGGTCGAGGACTGCCTGTTCGATCACAGCGCCGTCGCCGAAGTGGCCGTGATCGGAGTGCCCGATGAGAAGTGGGGTGAGACAGTCAAGGCGTTGGTTGTGCTCTCCGACGGAGATTCGGCCACCGAACAGGAACTGATCGACCACTGCCGCGACCGTATCGCTCACTTCAAGTGTCCGACCTCGATCGATCTGGTGGAGGAGTTGGCCCGAACCGCCACCGGCAAGCTGCAGAAGTTCAAGCTACGCGAGCGCTACTGGCAAGGACACGAACGCGAGATCAACTGACGTCAGGATCGTCATCGCTGTTGGTGGACGAGAGAGGCACTCTCCAGATGATTGTCGACCCTTCGCCCCGGGTCGACTTGATCTCGACATCGCCCCCAAGACTCTCGGCCCGGGCTTCGATGTTGTCGAGGCCCAGCCCGGAACGACGTCTCGACAAGAATCCGGCACCGTCGTCGACTACTCGCAGACATACCTCGAAGTCGGCCACCGCTTCCAGATCGACCTCGACATGACTCGCTCCCGAATGCCTGACTGCGTTGGACATCAGCTCATTGACGACCGGGAGTAGATGATCCGTCATGCGTTCGGGCACCGATGCCAGGTCGCCGGTGAGATTGAGCGCCACCGAGGGGCCTTCGTCTGAACGGAAGCTGTGGACCAGGGTCTGCACGTCGGTCTGCAGTTCGGCTTCCGATGTCGACAGACGAAAGATCGTTTCCCGGATCACGTCGATCGTTTCGTCGAGTCCGGCCACGGTCTCTGCCACTCGCTCCGAGAGGACGTCGGAGTCTCTCGCGGCTTGCAGCCGCATGCCGATCGCCAACAATCGCTGGATGACGACATCGTGGAGGTCGCGACCGATCCGCTCACGATCTTCGACGGTGTAGAGCTGACGACGATCCTGGCGAGACCTGGACAGTTGTGCCGCCAACGCTCCCTCATTGGCGAGCGCCTCGATCATCTTGGGGACCTCGGGGTCGTCATCGACGTCGACATCGGGGCCCTCCACCACCAGCACCCTCTCAACCTCGCCTCGGACCACGAGAGGAGCCTCCACCCGATGGATACCCGGCAACAGATCGTGCACCTTCTCGTCGCTGGAGATGATCCGTGCCGCCACCCCGGGAAAGAGCTTCAGCACCGACTGACAGATCCCCGCATCGATCTCCGACATGGGACACTCCGACAGCAAGAGCATGCGGATATCCCCCAAGTTCGATAGGAACTTCTCGCGGCGATCGCGCTCGGCCTCGGCCTCGACCCGCTGCCTGATGTCGAGGGCATGCGCCAACCGGTACGGCGAACCCAGATCGGAGTCGATGTTGGTTGCGTTCACCGCACACCACACCGGGTCTCCATTGCCGTCGATATAGCGCTTCTCGACCGAGAACAAACCCTCACGGGCCTGCCGGGCGTGCTCTTCCGAGCTGACACGATCATCGGCAAATGTGATCTCGTCGACGGTACGGCCCACCAGGTCGTCGCGCGACCTGATCAACAGCTCACACATGGCGTCGTTGACATCGAGAACACGACGCGGGTCGGGATCGGCCAGATCGGTGATCATCATCGCCACCGGTGCTCCGTCGAACGCGGCTCTGAATGCAGCCTCGCTGGCCCTGATCGTCTCCTCAGCCACGAGCCGTGCCGAGATGTCGCGAGCGACAGCAATGAAGAATCCCTTGGCCAGACGGTTGGGCGACTCGACATGATGCAGGAGGATCTCGACCGGATGTGCGATCTGATCGATTCGTTTGAGGCTGACCGTGGCCGTATAGCTGCCGATTGCTCCTGTCGAGAGGTCGTCGAGTACTTCGGAGAATCGACTCGGATCGAGATCAACGATCAGATCGAGCGGAAACATTCCGCGAAGTTGATGTGTCGTGTATCCGGTCTGGATTCGTGCTCCATTGTTGACGTAGGTGAGATTCGACTGCGGGCCGTCGAATACGAACACACCATCTTCGACCGAATCGAGTGCGAGACGTGCCGCCATGGTCTCAACGTCGGAACGGATGCGCTCGGTGATGTCACGAACGGCTGCCATCACCAGCATTTCCGACCCCGAACCAACCGATCCCAGGCTGACTTCCGCCGGGAACGTCACGCCATCCCTTCGCAGCCCCAAAACCTGGGACTCGAGTGAAGACATCGACCGACGTCGGGGATTCCGCTGATACCCGCGGCGCAATTCGCGATGGTTCGCTCGGGTGGTGTCTGGAATCAGGCGATCGACTGCCTCGCCCTCCAATGTCCCCGGGTCGAATCCGAAAACAACGTGCGCCAGATCGTTGGCGTAGACGATCTTCCCCTCGATATTGACCAGCAGCACAGCGTCAGGTGCTGCGTCGAAGAAGTCGTGGGAACCAAGTGCTGACGTCATCGCTGAAGTGTTGCACGCGCCGCGCTGATACGGAGGACTCCCGCTCGATCCGACACCGGTGGCGCGCTACTCGTTGCGTAGGCGGCGACGCTCGTCGATCCGCGCGGCCGTGGCGGCTGCTTCAGTTCGCCTCGACATGCCGAGCTTCGACAGCAGATTCGACACGTAGTTCTTCACGGTTTTCTCGGCCAGATACATGTCGTCGGCAATCTGTCGGTTGGAGTATCCCTCACCGATCAGCTCGAAGATTCGGTGTTCCTGAGGGGTGAGCGTGGACACGCGACCTTCTTCGGTTTGCCGGAAGCGTTGCAGGCCCAACCTCACATCGGTCTTACCGAGAAGCTGGGCTCCTCCGGCAACCTTGCGAATCGACTCGATCAGCTCGTTGCTGCGGATCTGTTTCAGCACGTAGCCGGCAGCTCCGGCCATGGCCGCATCGACCAGGGCATGGTCATCGGCGAAGGAAGTCAGGATGAGGCACGCGATCCGAGGATGGAGCGAGCGAATCTCGCGACAGACCTCGATGCCGTTCCCGTTGCCATCACCAAGACGAACATCGAGCACTGCAACATCGGGCTGATAGCGCTCCACCGCGACCAGTGCGTCCTTCGCGGTGCCGGCCTCGGCAGTCACCTTCATATCGGGTTCGGCGTTGACCAGTTCTCCCACCCCGCGACGAACTATCTCGTGATCGTCGAGCAGGAAGACCTCAATTGTGCGACCGATTGCAGTCTCGGCGGCGTTCTCACTCATTCATTGACCTCGCTGGTTCGGTTACAAAGTCCGACATCCGACGCTGCGCCGACAAGGGCCATATGTCACACACTGAATCTCGTTCTGATCTTCGCAAGCTGGACTGGTACTCACTGACCATCTCTGATTCTTCGCGTCAACCTCTCGCTTCCGGCATCGAGTCCCGGCATCTGCACTTCGATTGCTCCCTGCAGGGCGGCTGCCAGCTCCACAACGATCTCTTCGACCTCCGACCAGTCGGCGGCACGAAGGCCACCGTACTCGCGGTTGTAGGGCTGTTCGAAGACGATCACGTCGTTGCCGGCCCGTCTCAGGGCATCGATGTTGTGGGGGGCATCGTCGATGTAGCAGTCGGCTTCCACTTCGGGCTTGGCCCCGAGGAAACAGATGTCGCGATACGGAATCCGATGATCGTCGAGCCAGGTGACGGTGTCGGAGATCGCCGCGGCGTGGCCCCAATTGACGTAGAGGCGATGGGTCACCACCCGGATCCAGATGCCTGCATCGGACAACCGCCACAGGGCATCATCGGAGCCTTCGATCATGGGAAGGTCGCGCAGCATCCGCCGTTCATTCACTGCGATTTCGTGCAAACGGTCGAAGTCAGCCTTGTCGATCCCCCATTCCTTGAAGTCCCAGGAGCGTTCGATGGGAAGCGTTTCGGGGTCACGGTCGAGTACCTCGGCCGCAACGTCGCGGAAGCCAAGGGTGTAGTCGGCCACCACACCATCGAGATCCACTCCTAGAACAAAGGGTCTGGACACGCCCTGAGACTGCCACACTGAACGGATGAATCGAGAACGCTTGAGACTTGGCATTGATCTAGACGGCGTGGTGGCCGACTTCAATGCAGGCTGGATCACTCGGTACAACCGAGATTTCGACGCCGAACTGACAGTCGATGAGATCGTGGAGTGGGATGCCCCCACTCATCTGACCCACTTCCCCGACATGGGCGAATTCTGGTCATGGGCCCGAACATGCGGCGAAGGCCGCAGCATCTTCCGGCCACTGGACCCCTACCCGGGAGCCGTCGAGTCTCTGATGACTCTGCAGAAGGCCGGGCACAAGATCGTGATCCTCACCACCAAGCCTCACTTCGCCGTCCACGACACCTACGAGTGGCTGGCCCAACACGAGATCCCCACCACCGAGGTTCACATCCTCGACGACAAGACCACTGTGGAGTGCGATGTCTACCTCGACGACGCCGACCACAACCTTGAGGCGCTGAGCACCCGACGCTCACATGCGAGTGTTTGCCGCTTCGTGCGGCCGTGGAATTCCTCCGCCAACAGACTGATCGACATTCACGATTGGCCCGATTTCGTCGAGTTGCTTCTCGGGTCGCCCAGCCGACGGTGAGCCAACTGGGATATCGCCGCCTGAGAGGCGCTATCCAAATCACCCATTTTTCGATCTCGGCTCGACTCAAGTCGGGCCGGTCGTACTAGGTTCCCACTACCCACACCGATATCCACGCAACTTGGAGGGATTGATGAGGATCCGAAGATTATTAGCAGTGCTGCTCGCGCTGTCGTTCATAGCCGCGGCCTGCGGCGACGATGGCGACACAACCGCGGCACCCACCACCACAACCGAGGCAGCTGCCACCACAACCGCGGCACCCGCCACCACGACCGCGGCGCCCGCCACCACAACCACCGAAGGCAGTTCACTGCCCGACGGCTGGCCCGACTCGCTGGTGTTCGGCTTCGTGCCCAGCCAGGAGCAGGACACGCTTCAGGACGACATTCAGCCGTTCATCGACGTGTTGTCAGATGGTCTTGGCATCGACGTCGAGGGCATCGTCACCACCGACTACACCGGCTTGGTCACCGCAATGGGAACCGGCAACGCCGACCTCGGCGCATTCGGCCCATTCGGCTACACGTTGGGTGCCGATCAGTTCGGCAACATGGAAGCGCTGATCCAGTCGGTCCGGTTCGGTTCTGCCACCTACCATGGCCAGTGGTTCACCAACGATGCGAGCATCTGCGACGAGCCCCCGGTTTCCGGGACCGCTCTGGAAAATAGCCCCGACGGCATCGTTCAGGTCGACGCCCTCGAAGCGGTTGCGCTTCAGGTCGGAGTCTTCTTCGGTGACGACGGCAAGGCGCTCGGCGAGACCACCGATGATGGCACTGCCATCTCGGCCGGATCGAGCTGCATCGGCGATGTGAGCAAGGTGGCCGGCGGAACGATCGCCTTCACCACCGAGAGCTCCACCTCCGGTTATCTCTTCCCGGCGCTCGAGCTCACCAACATGGGCATCGATCCCGAATCCGACGTGACCCCGGTCTTCACCGGCGGCCACGACGCTGCAGTCGTAGCGGTCTACAACGGCGATGCCACCTACGGGCTCTCCTTCGACGATGCCCGTCGCACGCTCCGCAAGGAACAGACCGATGTGGGCGACAAGGTCATCATCTTCTCGATCACCGACGAGATCCCCAACGATGTCGTGGCCGTTCGCAGCGACCTTCCTGCCGACCTCAAGGACGCCATCTTCGACACGGTGGCAGCCTTCCTCGAGACCGAAGAGGGCGAGGCGATCTTCGATGAGGTCTACGGATGGACCGACATTCGCAGGGCTGTCGAATCCGACTTCGACATCGTGCGCGAAGCCGCTCTGGAGCTTGGGATCACCGACCCGCCATAGGTCGTAGTCCGACTGCTCCCGACCGACCACCTCACGAACATCCCAGGAATCAAGATGATCCGTTTCGAAAATGTATCCGTCACCTACAGGGGCGGAGTGAAAGCATTACGGAACCTCGATCTGACGATTGAGGACGGGGAATTCGTGGTGGTGGTCGGCCTGTCGGGGGCAGGCAAGTCCACCCTCCTGAGAGCACTCAACGGCCTGGTCCCCGCCACCGAAGGTTCCATCACCATTGATGGAACCGAAGTGGTGGGGGCATCGGCCGCGACTCTCAGGGAGGTGCGTTCCAACATCGGAATGATCTTCCAGACCTTCAATTTGGTTGAACGCACCACAGTGATCAACAACGTGCTGATGGGCCGCCTGTCGGCCGTGCCGGCATGGCGATCTACCCTCGGCCTCTGGCCGGCGACAGCACGCGAGGAGGCCATGCTGGCCCTCGAGCGTGTGGGCATCGTCGACAAGGCCTACGTGAGGGCCTCGAATCTGTCGGGCGGCCAACAACAACGCGTCGGCATCGCTCGAGCCCTGGCCCAGAAGCCGTCGGTGATGCTCGCCGATGAGCCGGTGGCAGCACTCGACCCGGTCACGAGTCGTCAGGTCATGGGCGACCTGCAACGAATCAACCAACAGCTCGGCATCACCACCATCATCAACCTTCACTACCTCGATCTCGCCCAGGAATACGGTCGGCGGCTCATCGGATTGCGCGACGGCTTGCTCGTGTTCGATGGTCTGATCGACGACGTCACCCCCGACACATTCACCAGTATCTACGGCCGCGAAATCGCCGCCAGCGACGTCCTCGCCGACGACGAGCCGTGACCCAACCAGTCGGGGAGGTCGGCCAGAGGCCCACCAAGCCAAGGCCCAAGCTCACGGTCGTGCTCGGTCTCGTCGCCGCGGTGGTGTTCACGTTGTACTCGGCTCAACAGGTCGACATGCGCGTCTCGACCTTCGTCGACATGTGGACCAACCCGCTCTGGGAGAAGTTCTGGCCCATCGAGTGGGACTGGGTTCTCGATCGGTCCCACGTGATCGATCCGCTGATCGAAACCTTTCAGATCGGCATAATTTCAGCAGTCATCGGGTGCTCTTTGGCCCTGCCCGTGTCATTCGCAATGTCGCGCCTGACCGCGCCGAATCGTGGCGTCTACTACGTCACCAAGGCCGTGATGAATGTCGTCCGTGCCGTACCCGATCTCTTCTGGGCCAAGCTTCTGGTCACCGCGGTGGGAGTCGGAGCGTTCGCAGGCGCGTGGGCGTTGTCGATCTTCTCTCTGGCGGTGATGGTCAAGCTCTTCAGCGAGGAGGTCGACTCCGCTGATCCGCGCCCCCTCGAAGCCGCCAAGGCCGCTGGCGGACGTCATCTGCCCTCGGTTGCCACCGGTGTCCTCCCCACGGTGTTTCCCGCCTACGTGGCGTATTCGCTCTACGTTCTCGAGCTCAACATCCGAGCGTCGCTGGTTCTCGGTCTGGTCGGTGCCGGTGGCATCGGTCGGGTGATCGAAGCTCAGCGTGGGGCCTTCCAGTTCGACCGAATTCTCGGAATTCTGGTCATCATCTTCGCGGTGGTCTTCATTCTCGAGCAGATCAGTGTCGCCCTTCGCCGGAGGCTGGTCTGACATGACCGACACAACCAGCACGGAGCCGGACACTTCGACCCAACGCCCGGCCAGGCCGGTGGCGCCTCGAGTCTGGAAGTGGGCCATTTCAGCTGTCATTCTGGTGGCCGCGACCTGGTCGATCACCGGTCTCGACGTCAGCATCGACCGCCTCACCAGCGCCCCCGGCGACGCCTGGAACATCCTCAAGCGAATGTGGCCGCCGGCCTTCGCCGAAGAGATCGACCGAGGTGTGATCGGCAAGGTCCTGGAGTCGGTCTACATCGCTTGGATCGGAACGGTCATCGGAGCGGTGATCTCGCTGCCGTTGTCGTTCCTCGCGGCAAGCAATGTCTCACCGGTCTGGATCCGGCTGCCCATGCGCCAGCTCTTCAACGCGATCCGTGCGGTCCCGGAGTTGATCGTGGCCATGATCATTCTGGCTGTGACCGGGCTGGGTCCTTGGGCCGGAGCCCTCGCTATTGGCATTCACTCGGTGGGCACCCTCGGCAAGCTGTCGAGTGAAGCAGTGGAGAGCATCGATGCCGGCCCCATCGAAGCCGTCGAGGCCGCCGGCGGCCGTTGGATCTCGTCCATGAGATGGGCGGTATTCCCGCAGGTCCTACCTACGGTTGTTTCCTATTGGCTGTTTCGATTCGAGATCAACGTTCGAGCATCGGCTGTTCTCGGCATGATCGGCGCCGGCGGCGTCGGCTCGGAGCTCGTCTCTCAGCTCAACTTCCGGAACTTCCCCGAGGTCGGTGCGGTCCTCTTCGTCACGGTGGTGGCGGTCGTCTCGATCGACACTCTCTCGGCCATGGTGAGGCGCCGAATCATCCAGGGCGGAACCGGCGGCGAGGGCTCACGAAACGATGAGGCCCTCGCCGACCTGACCGGTATCTCGCTGCGCTGATCGACGACTGAACCGCTGTGGACTCACCTCTGAGGCGGTGGCCCCGGAACAATGTGGCCGACGCCTTCAACCCACCGGGCGTTGGGGGGCGGAGGTCGTTGGTCGTTGGGGTCGAGGACCCAGCCGTGGCCTTCGACCCACCGCGGTGGGAGAACTACGGGGCCCTCGGACTCACCGGTCCAGGCCGGTAGATCGACCGGCGAGTGGTGATGAGCACGCGTGGGCAGGATCTGAGGCCCCGGGCCGGCAGCTTCGTCGGGCTCGGGCGTTTCGGCTGGCGCGACCGGCGGAGCCGGCAAGCTGCTCGAAGCCAGAGGAGCAAAGTCCGCGACCACCGGCGACTCGACCACCGGCGACTCGACAACCGAGGGTTTGGCGACAGGCGGCTCGACGCGAGTGGGCTCAACACGGGTGGGGGCGGCACTCGGCGGGACCGCACTCGAAGCAGCTTGCGGTGGTTGGGATACCTGAGCCGGTTGAGCGGTCGGCATCGTCGGCCATGAATCCTGTGGCGGCTGAGCGCCAATGGGAGTTCGCACCGGCCTCCGTTGCTGCGGCGCCGCGGCGACCTCGGGCGTACTTCGCGGGCCATCGGGCCATGCGTACGCAGCGATGAGCAGACCAGCGCCAACGACAGCGAGAATGATCGAAGGGATGAGGGTGGATCTGAGAAGAGCGCTGAGCAGGGCCGCGATGACCTTGGCCTGGTCGGGGGCGAATCTCTGAAGCAGCTCGGGGATTCCGAGACCGATGATCAGGTAGACCGCGGTGGTGCCGATCGCCCAACCGGCGGCACGCTTCAGGACCGCCGATCGGTCGGTGGTGGCCAGCAACGCTATGAGAACACCCACCACCGACATCGCCGCGAGGAACGGAACCGCCTTGCGGAGGAAGTCGTCGACCGGCCCGGCGTTGGGTATCTGGTCGGTGGGCAATGTGACGACCAGCGGAGCGGCAGGTGGCAGTTGTTGGTCGAGAGAGGGAACGGTCGCAACAATTTCAGATCTCACCATCGAGGCAAGAGGTGTGAGATCGAGTGTTCGTGGGGCATCGCCTTCACCCAGAAAGGCGTGATGGGTCGAGCTGAACGCCTCGATGATCAGTCTCTCGACTTCGGGATCGGCGAGGATTCGTTCGGCGGCAGATTCCACATCGGAGCTGTCGACCGACACATCTTCGGGGACGGCAGCCTCCACGGCGGAACCCAGGTTGTCGGCCAGTTGGGCCCGAACTTCGTCGTTGTCGAGCAACTCATGGGCAATCGTGGTCGAACGATCGGGATCGAACACTGTTCGAGTCGCGATGAAGCCTGTCCAGGCGAAGGAGCCGATCAGAAGGGCTGGGCCAAGGAAGAGACCGGCAATTACGCGTCGGAACATGATGTGTCATGTTGGCACGCATCGACGACAGCTCCACATCGGGTAGCGAGGGCGAGATCGGCCAGCGCCAGCAGGTCGAGTCCCTCGATGCGGCTGAGGACCCAATCGATCTCGTGAGGAAGCTGGCCGAACGACACTCGACCTTCTTCCAGGTCGCCGAGGACCGCAACGTGAATGCCGACGACTTCGGCGAACTCGAGCCGGGTGAGCCCGAGATGACCGCGCGCCGCCAGAACGACAGCCCCGGCCACAGGATGGGGTGCCCCCGAGTACTGGAGCCGAAGCGCGAGACGCTGGCAGACCGCGGTGGCATCGCCGTGAAGCCCGGTGGTCACGCCGCGAACCACTCGATCTCGCGGAGCGTTTCGAAGCGTTGGTCTGACGCGATCACCGCCGCGACCTTGGCCTTCTGACGGCGGAAGATTTGACGAACATTTCCGGGAGTCACCGCGAACATCTGCGCCACGGTAATTGCCGGCGAGGGGTCGCCCAGACCCTTCTGGATGCCGTACTGCCAGCAAATCTCCTGACTTCTTCGGCAACCCACTGATCGGATCGCGGTGTCGAGGAGACGGGCCCGAGGGTCGAGAGTGAGGTCGGCTTCCTCCACGCCGAGGAAGCCGGCCTCACTCTCCACCCGCCCGCTCCCGACACTCGCCCTATCGATGATCTGACTCATCGCATGGCTGTCGAGATCGAACTCGACAACGCGATGACCGATGACCATGGCCACCTTGCTGCGGATGGCCTGACGAGCCCAGTTCCAAGGGAGAGCACCCCCCGGGTGCCAGGCCGACGACCGATCAAAGACAACTTCGCAGGCGTCGAGCACGAGCCCGTCGACCTCGTCGGCATTGGCGAGAATGTCGATCCGCCCCATCTGGCGCAGGATGTCGCGAACAACCCATGCCAGCTTCGGTCCGAACCGTTGGTGGAAGGTGAACAGGAAGGCGGTGTCGCCCCCAGCCATGCCCTCCATGCATTTGCAGAGATCCTCATCATCAGTATCCATGTCGCCCTCTCAGTCGGGGAAGTCCGTGACACCCAGCGGGTCACGATCAACATCCTGATGAGGGGGTGTGACATTCCCGGACCCCGCCCGAGAAGGACTAGCGCCTGAACAGTGTCTTCAACAGGCTCTTGCGAGGGGGCTTCTCGGCATCGGCGATCGCTTGCCACAAACCCGCAGCCGGCACCGCTCCACTGAACCGTGAATGGAGCTCACCCTGGTGGAAGGTGATGATCGTGGGCATCGACCTGATGCCGAATCGCTCCACGAGTTCGTTCTCACGGTCGACGTCGACCTTGGCGATCAGGATGTCGTCGGGTGACTCACGGGCCACCTGCTCGAGATCGGGCGCCATCGAATGACACGGCCCACACCAAGTCGCCCAGAAGTCGACCAAGGTGACGCGATGCGACGCGACAGCTTCATCGAAGGTGGCGGCAGTCAGGGCGACCGATGCGTGCTTGTGTTTGGCCATCAACGGTGGAACCCACGCCGACACACGCTCATTCCTCGGAATGAGTCGAATCGATGGCTCCAAGTACCGAGACGGGGACTCAGGACTCCAGTTCGGACTTCAGAGCCGCAAGGGTCTTTTTCATGCCGGTCTCCAGCGACGCCGGTCGCCTGAGCAACCGGTCGTACAAGAATCCCCGGAACCCCGCTCCGGGAGGGAAGCTGCAGGTCTCTGTGACCCGGGTGGCGCCGTCGCCGGTCGCCTCCAATTGGTAACGCCATGTCGTGTAGCCCTCTGCCACGAACTCGAATACCTCACCCGGATCACATGCCGTGACCTTCGATGTCGTCGTCCACTTCTTCACGGTGACCGGCCCCAACTTGACCATGTTGTCGCCGGTGAACCTGGCCCCCAGTTCGGGTCCGTCGGCCCCGTCGACCCAGGAGCACTGCACACATTCCGGGCTCCGCTCACCGGTTCGGGTGATGTCGGCGACGGCATCGAAGACGTCGGCGGGTGGGCGCTCGATTATCAGGGTCGCCGATCGTTCGATGGTGTTCGAGTCGGTCATCGCGGTCTCCGTTCGGGGGATGGGTCAGTCTCGCCGTCGAGCGGTACGCAGGCAAGACAGTGGCGGCACCAGGGCTGATCGTGGCTAGCGTCAGAGTGTGCGATCGCAGCTCCACTCTCCCATCATCATCGAGGTCACCCGGCCCAACGAAGTCGAGAGCTGCCACATCGTCGACGCGGTGATCAGCGACCGTGAAGGGCCCACCGAGGTGTGGGGTGATCCTGGCCGCCGCGTTCTGAGCCGCTCTGCCATCAAGTCGATCCAGGCGATCCCGCTCATCACCTCCGGTGCGGCCGATGCCTTCGACGTCACCGACGACGAACTCGCGCTGGCGTGTTCGAGCCATTCAGCGGAAGAAGACCATGTGGCGATGGTCGACTCCTGGTTGGCTCGGATCGGGCTCACCGAGGTCGCCCTGGAATGCGGCGACGACCGTCCGATCGACCAGGCTGCCGCCGACGCGGCCGTCCGTGCCGGCAGGGCCACCGCCCCGATCTTCAATTGTTGTTCGGGAAAGCACGCCGGCTTCCTGACCACCGCTGTTCATCTCAGCGAGGACACGCGGCACTACATCCGACGTGATCATCCGGCCCAACAGAGGATCGAGAACGCAGTCGCGACCATGACCGGCGTCGATCTCCGCCGTCTCGAGAGCGGCAGCGACGGCTGCGGGATTCCCGTGTTCGCGATTCCTCTGGAGAATCTCGCTCTCGCCATGGCCCGTCTGGTCGACCCGGTGGGCCTCGACGACCCGACAGCCGTGGCGTGCCGACGATTGGCCGGTGTTCTCCCGTCCCGAAGTCACCTCGTGTCCGGCACCGGGCGATGCGAGGTCCAGTTGGCCGAGTCGGCCGGCGAGCCATTCATCGCCAAGAGCGGGGCCGAAGGCGTCTTCATGGCCGCCCTGCCCCAGCGTGGCCTCGGGATCGCCCTCAAGGTCCATGATGGGGCGTCGAGAGCGGCACAAGAGGCCATCAGAGCGGTGCTGCACCACATAGGTGCGCTCACCGGTCCCCTCACCGACACTCCCGTCGATAACAAGGCGGGTCTTCGGGCCGGAGTGCGACGAGCGGTGCTTCCCCGATGACCGAAATCGTGCTCGTGCGTCATGGCGAGACCGAGTGGAGTCGCAGCGGCCAACACACCGGCCGCACCGATGTTCCACTCACCGAGGCTGGTCAACGACAGGCCGATCAGATCGCCTCGAAACTGGGCGGACGAGAGTTCGCCGCGGTCTGGACCAGCCCACTCCAGCGCGCCCTCGAGACGGGCCGACGGTCGGGGCTGTCCAGCGCGGCGGAGATCGACACCGATCTCCTCGAATGGGACTACGGGATCTACGAGGGCACAACAACCGCAGACGTACGTCGAGAGACCCCCGATTGGACGGTGTGGACCCACCCGATCACCGATGGCGAATCTGTCGAGTCGGTGGGCAGTCGAGCCGATTCCGTGATCAGCCGGGCTCTGGAGATCGACGGCGACACTTGTCTGTTTGCCCACGGGCACTTCCTGCGAATCCTCGCCGCACGATGGCTCGGCCTTCCCGCCCAAGCCGGTCGACTTCTCGCACTGAACACCGCAACCGTGTCGACGCTGGGGTTCGAGCGCGAAACCCACGTCGTTCGCTACTGGAACGAGAGCTGCCACCTGATCGACGATTAGTCGGCCCTGTAGAACCTCGCAGCGTTGTCGGCAAACAACTTCTGCTGGTCGTCGAGCGTGTAGTCCGACACGATCTCGAAGAAAGCATCGTAGAGCATCTCGTAGCTGATCGACACCTTGTCCATCGGGAAATTCGAAGCGAACATGCACCGGTCGACTCCGAACGTCTCGATGCCATAGCGAATGTGGGATCCGATGTCGTGGACCACCTGCTGCACCGATGCTGGACCGCCGTTCTGGTGATGGCCGAAACCGGTGCTGCACATGAACAGGCCGCTCAGCTTGAGATGAACCTGCGGGTTCTCGGCCAAACGGGCGAGGTCGTCGTACCAATCCCGTCGAATCGAGTCTCGCTGCTGCGGGGTCTGACCGAGACCGCCGAAAGGACCGGCCAGCGCGACGGGCGTGCCCATGTGGTCGAGAACAACCTTCGTCTCGGGGACCTTGGCGACCAGACGGGAGAGATCGCGCAATTGATTGGAGTAGACCCAGGCATCGAAGCTGAGATCGCGTTCGCCGACCCGGCGATACCCGGACTCGAACTCCGGTGAGGTGAGCGTGGCCTCGGAGCCCGACCAGTTGTGAACGCGTCGGGCCGGGTGGGCGGCAACCATGTCGCGTACTCCCACGAACCGATCGCTCGCCGCAGCGTGAGCATCGAGGAGCGCGTCGAGGTTGGCGGTGTCGCTGAGGGTCGCGTGGGCAACCAGCGAGAGCGGCGGGTCGTCGAGGGCATCGACCCATTTGGTTTCACCGACCGGGCCCAGCGGACCTTTGGCTTCCCAGCCCGCCTCCACGTGGATGTAGCCGGCCACGTCGTACTTGCCGGCATCGGCACGAAAGGTGGCGGGCATGTGGGCGTTGAGCACATAGCGAGGGTCGCCCACGAACTCCACCAGCGGACTGGGCATGAGCAGACGCACCGATCGATCGAGCACCTTCGGCCATCGATTCAGCAGCTTCACGAGCGGGCTGACAGCTCGCGGTGTCTCGACCGGATCCCAAATGTGGACGTGGGGGTCGATGATTCGGACGTCCTGACTCATGTTCGGACACTAGACCCGGGCCGACGGTCAGTTCGATCCCGGCACGGCGCATACTGTCCGATCATGCGCGAGATCCACTCTCTCGAGGAATTCGATGCCCAGGTTGCCCAACACGGCACCCTCGATGACGTGGTGATCCAGGGCATCGATTTGTGCGGTCGCACCGATGAGATAGTGGCAGCCAGCTGTTCCGGCACGACATTTCTTGGCGCGGCCCTGACCGATGTCGCGCTGCGCCACGTCCACGAAGTCGGTGCAGTCGTCTTTCCTCGATTCAACGACCTGCCCTTCGATCCGTATCGACCTTGTCTGTATGGGCAGCGCGAGCTGCTTCAAGGTTGGGTTCCGGGCGACACCAGCGGCAGCCACAGCTTCGAAGAGGCTCTGGACACCCGCATCTACCGCTGGGCTGCCCGATACCCGAGAGGCGCTCATCTGCCCGTCGTCCACGCATTGGCCAGGCGCCTCCACGACCATGCCGTCGACGACGCTCTACGCGACCATCTCTGCCAACGGCCCGGGGTAGTGGCGATCATGGGCGGCCACGGGCTGACCCGCACCGACCCGAACTACCGCACCATCACCGAACTCGGCTGGTCGCTCACAAACAACGGCTACCACGTCGCCACCGGCGGCGGACCCGGGGCTATGGAAGCGGCCAACCTCGGAGCTTGGCTCTCGACCCATCCCGAGTCGGCGATCGAGCTGGCGTTGCACCAACTGTCGACGGCGGTCGACTTCGCCGACACCGACCGATACCTCACCGCCGGACTCGAGGTGTGCGAAACGTTCACCGACGGTGGCGAAAGCCTGGCCGTTCCCACCTGGTTCTACGGTCACGAACCCACCAACCAGTTCGCAACCCATGTCGCCAAGTACTTCGCCAACTCGATCCGAGAGGATGGGCTGCTCGCGATCGCCGGTCACGGCGTTGTCTTCGCTCCGGGGTCGGCGGGCACGGTGCAGGAAATCTTCCAGGACGCCACCCAGAATCACTACGGAGTGTTCGGCGCAGTGAGCCCGATGGTGCTGCTCGGTCGGGACTACTGGAACCAGACGTTGCCCGCCGAACAGCTACTTCGAGAGCTGGCCGGAAATCGCCTCTACGCCGGCATGATCGCCACCGCTGACTCGGCCGATGAGGCGTTACGTTGGATCTCCGATCACCCGCCGCAACCGGTGGAATCCTGATCCAACCGGGGGCCCGCATGACCGACGAACAACCACCAGGACTGCTGGCCCTCAGGTTCGACGAACCTCTGATGGCCCAGGAATTCGTGCTCGCCATGGGTCGGCTCGCCAAGAACTCGGTCATCGAAATTGACGACGTGGCGATCGTCAACCGATCCGACGGCCGCACCCGGATTCGTCAGACCCGCGACCTGAATACCGGCCAAGGCGCCAGCGCCGGCGTGTGGGTCGGCGCGCTGGTAGGGATGCTCGGCGGGCCTCCCGGGATGCTCGCCGGCGGTGCGCTCGGAGCCACGGTTGGCGGCTTGTGGGGCAAGCTCCACGATGTGGGAGTCGACGACGACCACATGAAAGACATGGGCAACCGCCTCAGGGACGGCGAGTCGGTGGTCTTCTTGTTGACGAAGAACTACGACGTCCGCGGTCTGGCCAAGGAACTCCGGAGATTCGATGCCGAGATCTTCGAGTCGACCCTCACCGACACCGCCGACGACATGATCCGCGAGAGCTTGGCTGTCGAGATCTGATTGGTCGCTATCTCGGGGCGATGATGCACGGCCCGCCGCTGCAGGTATCGATCACCATGCCGTCGGGCTGCAGGAACGCTGCGACCTGGTCGTAGGCGGCCGCCGCACGACGCACATCCTCATGCGGGTCCTCCCCGTCGGCGGGTGCGATGTTGGCGGCCGGAGGAATCGCCGCGCCGCTGTCGAACATCACGGTCGCCGAACCGTCGAACGGGTACTCATCGATTCGGGGCACGCCCCAGAACGGCTCGACATCGATCGAACGCCCGTCGGCGTAGGCCGGCCAATGCACGGAGGCCCCCATCGAACGGGCCATCACATCGGCCGCCGCATTGGCCACCTGATGGTCACCGAGTGCCAGCTGCAGCAGTCCGACCTTTTCGTTGACCCCGGGGAGCGGGTCGGTGAAGTGGTTGACGTAGCCGTTACCTTCACCACGGTCCCACAGCATCTGAGCGGCCAGCAGGACGATTGCCTGATCGAGCTTGTCGGGGTAGGCAGGATCGAGGATCAGCTGGAACGTGGCGAAGTCGACACTTCGGTTGAGCAGGGTGCTGTAGTTGACCCCCGGCACACCGAACACACCTCGATCCCAATCGAACGCGACGGCCGTGGTTACCGGGCCCATGATCCCACCTTGGGAAATACCGTAGTAGTAGAGCTCGTCGGTGTTGATCAACTGCCCATCGTCGGCTGAGCGGAAGGCCGGATCCGCCGCGAAGCCGGACGGATGCTTCAGCAGCCGGCCGAGGAACAAGGTATTGAGATGGCCTTGCAGGAGTCGGTCGGCGAGTGTCGGAAAGTTGCTGAAGTCACTGAGCGCCGCGATGGCGTTGCCCACGTCGGGGTCAGACATTCCGATCAGCTCGGTGCCGCAGATCACAAAACCGTGGTTCTCCGCCAGGAGCGATGGTCCGGCCGATGTGACCTGACCGATCTCACCGAGTAGTCCGTGCCCGTAGAGCACTCCTGCACCGGGGCTGGCCGGCGTTGTCGTGTCGGTTACCTGACAGCGGTAGTGCGCCGTGTAGAAGCCGTTCTGCGACGGAAACTCCGCACCATCGACGAGGTTGAGGCCCTGACCCGGAGATCCGTCTCCGGTCAGATAGAGGGGGACCTCGTAGGTGCCCTCCATCCATGTGCGGTTGCGATCATCCTCACGGGTAACCGTGTCGATCGTGAAGTTCGGAACATCGTCGCCAAGTTGATCGAACGCGTCGTCGCGCATGGAGAGCAACGGCCCGGTGAGGTTCTCGGTGGAGATCACCGTGAAGTCCCACGCGATCACCAGCTCATCACGGACCACGCCAGCGGCCTCAAGGTCCTCGATGATCCGGTTCATGGCCGGCCGGCGGGCCTCGACCTCGGTGACACTGCTCTCGAGACGGTCTCGATATGCACGGAAAGCGTCGGTTGGTTCGATCGCGGCGCCATCGTCGCCGACGAGGTTGCGAAGGCCGATCACTATTCGGTGACCGTCCGGATAGTTCCTGGCCGGACGGATGAAGAGTCCGGCATCGGTCTCGGGCAGAGCGTTGGAGTCGATCTCCGCCCAATGAGGCCAGAGCTCGCCGGTAGTGGCGTCGATCACCACAGTCGGCGAATCCGGAGACAGCGATGCTCCGATATCGGTGACCGGCGTCAGATTCGATCCCACCGGATCGATTCCCGGGATCAGGACCAGGCCGGCCGACCCGGGGCTGAAACCGTCGTTGAGATTGAGGCGGCTCGTTTCGACCAATACGCCACCAGAATTGGTGGGCATCGATTCCGGCGCGATGTCGACCCTGCGTCCGGTGAACGTGGATGCATCGCTGACGGTGAAGTGGTCGGACGGAAACGGCAGCATGCAGCCCTGGCCAACGAACTCGCAGCGATCAGGGTGCTCGACTGCCAACTCGATCGTTCCCTCGAATTCCGCTGTGGTAGTGGGAGGTGGAGCCGTGGTGGGAGCCGCCGTGGTGGCCACCGTGGTCGAAGGCGAGGTGGTCGATGTGACGGCCACCTCGGCATCGGAGGACCCACCTCCGGAACAGGCCGCCGCCACCAACGAGAAGCCCGCAATCACAACCGAAATCCTTCGCATGGATGTCCCTACCTCGATGATCGGTGCCTCAGGCCTATCGCTCATTCGGCCACCGATGCCAATTGACCACCGCACCCAACGGCCGACATCGGCTAACCTGACGAACGCATGTTCGATGAACTCAACACCCAGCAGCAGGCGGCGGTCAGCCACACCGGTTCACCTCTGCTGATCGTCGCCGGTGCCGGCACCGGCAAGACCAAAACCCTCGTCGCCCGGGTCACACGAATCCTCGACGACGACGCCGACCCCAACCGCGTGATGCTGCTCACCTTCACCCGCCGAGCCGCCGCCGAGATGCTCGGAAGGGTCACCGCGGCCAGCCCCAGCCGGCAAGCCAGCCAGGTCTGGGGAGGCACGTTTCATGCCGTCGCCAACCGGCTACTTCGCAGTTTCGGCCAGGCCGCCGGACTCTCCTCGGGCTTCACGGTTCTCGACAACTCCGACAGCACCGATCTCATGGGCATGGTCCGCACCGAACACGGCTTCGGTGAGAGAGGCAAGCGCTTTCCCCGCAAGGAGACAGTGGCCGCCATCTACTCCCGCATGGTCAGCAGCCAGGCGAAGCTGACTGCTGTCCTCGACACCGACTATCCATGGTGCGCCGATCATGGCGACGATCTCCGAACGATCTTCACCGAGTACACCTCTCGCAAACGGGCCAACAAGGTCCTCGACTACGACGACATGCTCCTGTTCTGGCGAGGCCTCACCGCCGGAGCGGTGGGCGACGAACTGCGGCGGCTGTTCGACCACATCCTGATCGACGAATACCAGGACACAAATCCGATTCAGGCCGACATCGTGCGGGGCATGTGTCGCCCCGACACCGACCTGTGCGCGGTCGGCGACGACGCCCAGGCGATCTACGGGTTCAGGGCCGCCACCGTCGAGAACATGTGGCAGTTCCCCGACCACTTCCCCGGCGCCACCACCATCACTCTCGACCAGAACTACCGATCCACGATGCCGGTTTTGGCTGTCGCCAACGCGGTTCTTGCCCAATCAAACGACCACTACGACAAGGCACTGTGGTCCACCCGAACCGACGGCGTGATGCCAACCCTCGTCACCCACAACGACGAGGGCGATCAGAGCCGCTACGTGTCAACCGCTGTGCTCGACGCCCGCGAGAGAGGCATGGATCTGCGCGACCAAGCGGTGCTGTTCAGGGCTGGGCACCACAGCGACGGTCTCGAACTCGAACTTACGCGCCGCGACATCCCCTATCGGAAATACGGCGGCCTCAAGTATCTCGAAGCGGCCCACGTGAAGGACCTGCTGTCGCTGCTTCGCATCCTCGACAACCCAGCCGACCAGCTGGCCTGGCACCGCGTGCTTTCGATGCTGGAGGGAGTCGGCCCCGCAACGTTGCGCCGCCTCTCCGACGAACTCGGGATCGATCGGCAGTCCGACGAGTCACTGTCGCTGTTCATCGACGGTGCCGGGCGTACCCCATCGGCATCCGACCAGCAGGCTCAGGAACTCCGCAGCGCCCTCTCCGACTGTTCGAGCACCGACACCAGCCCGTCGCAGGAAGTCGACCGCCTCAAGGGGTTCTGTTCCATGGTGTTCCCCACCCGCTACGACAATTCGGCCGCCCGTATCGCCGACATCGACCAACTCGCCGCCACGGCAGCCAACTACGTCAACCGTGGTCGCTTTCTCACCGAACTCACACTCGACCCACCCAGCAAGACCGGGGAACGGGCCGGACCGCCTCACCTCGACGACGACTGGCTCACCCTCTCCACCATTCATTCGGCCAAGGGTCTCGAGTGGAGGGCCGTGCATCTGATCCACGCCGCCGATGGCAACATCCCGTCGGAGATGTCGTTGGGCGACGACATCGGTCTCGGCGAGGAGCTACGGCTGGCCTATGTGGCGATGACCCGCGCCAAGGACGAGCTCACCGTCAACTTCCCGCTTCGATTCCATGTCAACCGGCGGGCACTCGACGACAAACACGTCTACGCCCAGCTCAGCCGGTTCGTCGACCCGATCCGCGATCTCTTCCACGAACCGGCCGCCACTCCGGTCACCGAAGACGAGATCGTCGGGCTCGCCGATATCGGGCTCGCCGACGAGGTCGACACCGCTCTCTCGTCGCTCTGGGACTGAGCCGGGCCCGAGTCTTCCGGCCCGACGTCCGTCGATCGGCGAGTTCAGGAAGTGCGGTCTATGAGCGTGCCGACTTCTCTGGTGGCAACCAGAACCGTGGTCAGGTCGGTGTGGGCCGTTCGTAGATCGTCGATCGTCTGGTGATAGCGGTCGACCGCTCCCTGATTGGCGCGAACCCAGCGATCGACCAGGTTCAGCGGGTCGGCCCCCTCTTCTGCTCCGGTGAGTACCTGCACCGTGAGACTGCGGTGGTCGTTGTAGAGATCGCCGCGCAGCGACAACCTGGCCATGGTCTCCCACTGACTGTTGCGGGGCAGCGAGAAGATCCGGTCGCGCAGACGGGTGAGGTCGAGCCGGTGAGCGATGGCGAAGTGCACAGCCGACACCGTTTCGAGCGGTGCGCCTGTGATCGACGCGGCCAGAACGACGTCGAGAGCAGCAATCGACGGAACCAACGCGGCAGCACGCGAGGCGATCGCCTCTGGTGCGCCCGTGGCGACGAGTTCCTTGAACCTCCGGTTGTAGGCCGACTTGTCGGCACCCCTCAGATGCTCAGGAAGGACACCGATCGCCTCCATGACCGGGTCGGCGAGATCGGCGATCGCGTCGGAGGCACTGAACGGAGCCGGTCGATTGCGGAGCATCTTCCGGGTTGCTCGCTCGGCGAGCTGACGAGTTCGAAGATGTATCGAGAGCTGCTTTTCGACGTCGATCACGTCGTCGAGCGAGTTGATTTCCTCGGTGAAATGCTCGAGGCCATAGATCTCCCATGCCGCTGTGTAGGCCTCGGCGATCTCGTGACTCGGCGCCGACGTCTCGTTCGACAGCCGATAGATCATCGAAACTCCAGCCCGGTCGACGACCGTGTTGGCAACGCGGTTGGCGACGATCTCGCGGCTCAGCCTGTGGGTGTGGATCCGGTCGGCGAACGCCTCCCGGAGCTCCGATGGGAAGTAGTCGACGAGTAGACGGTCGAAAGCAGGATCGTCGGGGGTGGTCGACTCGATCAGATCGGCGCTCAGAATGTTCTTCGTGTAAGCCGACAGCACCGACAATTCGGGGGCGGTCAGGCCCTTGCCTTCGAGGCGTCGTTCGCTCAGTTCTTCGGCGGAAGGCAGATACTCGAGTTCGCGATCGATCAGGCCGTCGGCGACGAGCTGTTCGAGGTAGCGCGAGTCGACTTCGATCATGCTCCCCGACTCGACGCGTGCGACGCTCAACGCTCGGGTCTGGTTGTAGTTGTCGGCCAGCACGAGGTCGGTCACCTCGTCGGTCATCCGCTCGAGCAATTCGTTGCGCTGCTTGACAGTCATGTCGCCGTCGGCAACCACCTGATCGAGCAGGATCTTGATGTTGACCTCGTGATCGGAGCAATCGACACCGGCCGAGTTGTCGATGGCATCGGTGTACACCCGGCCACCATTGTGAGAGAACTCGATCCGGCCGAGCTGGGTGACTCCCAGGTTTCCACCCTCGCCGATGACCTTGCACCGGAGATCGCATCCATCGACGCGAATGTGGTCGTTGGCCTTGTCGCCCACCGAGGAGTTGGGTTCGCTGACCGCCTTGATGTAGGTGCCGATTCCGCCGTTCCAGAGAAGGTCGACAGGAGCCTTGAGAATTCCCGCGATCAACTCGTCGGGAGTCATGGATTCGCCTTCGATGCGGAGCGCCGATCTCATCTGCGGAGTGATCTCCACCGACTTGAGAGCTCGCGGAAACACGCCGCCGCCCGCCGATATCAGAGACTTCTCGTAGTCATCCCACGTGGATCGGGGAAGATCGAAGAGGCGCTGGCGCTCGACAAACGACCGTTCGGGTTCGGGGTCGGGGTCGACGAATATGTGGCGATGGTCGAACGCTGCCAACAGCTTGGTGTGCCGCGATCGGAGCATCCCGTTACCGAAGACATCTCCCGACATGTCGCCGATACCCACTGCCGTGAAGTCCTCGGTCTCGACGTGGACACGGAATCCGTTGAAGTGCCGTTTCACCGATTCCCACGCGCCTCGTGCGGTGATTCCCATCTTCTTGTGGTCGTAGCCGTGAGATCCGCCCGATGCGAACGCATCGCCCAACCAGAATCCACGTTCGATGGCCAGTTCGTTGGCCACGTCGGAGAATGTGGCCGTACCTTTGTCGGCCGCCACGACGAGGTAGGCGTCGTCTCCGTCGTATCGAACCGTGCGGGCAGGCGACACGATCTCGTCGTCGACGATGTTGTCGGTGAGGTCGAGCAGGCCCGAGACGAACAGTTTGTAGCAGGTGACGACCTCTTCTCGGATGGCCGCTTGGTCGGTGGCCGCCGGGCTCTGTTTGAGAACGAACCCACCCTTGGCTCCGCCAGGGATGATCACCGAGTTCTTCACCATCTGGGCCTTGGCGAGCCCGAGGATCTCGGTGCGGTAGTCCTCGGTTCGGTCCGACCATCTGAGACCGCCCCGGGCCACGAAGCCGGCTCGGAGGTGCACCCCCTCGAATCGAGGTGAGTAGACATAGATCTCGAACATCGGCCTCGGATCGGGCATTTCGGAGATCCGGGAAGGATCGAACTTGACGGCGAGGTAGGGCCGCGGTTGGCCCGAGTCGTCGAACTGGAAGTAGTTGGTTCGAATCGCGGCGCCGATGAGATTGTGAATTCGACGGATCACGCGGTCCTGGTCGAGGCTCGCCATTCGGTCCATACGTTCGACGATCTTCTCGTCGAGGCCGGCCGTTGCGGCCTCCCGTTCGTCGTCTTCGATGTCGGGATCGAACTTGGCGAGGAACAGGTCGACGAGACAGCGCGACAGCTTCGGATGCTGTTCAAGGGTCTGCTCGGTGAACAACCGGCTGTAGGCGAAACCAACCTGATGGAGGTACCGGGCGAGCGTGCGAAGTACGGCGACCTCTCGCGGGCGGACCCCGGCGCCGAGCACCAACCGGTTGAATCCGTCGTCGTCGACCGTGCCGGACCATACCGAGGTGAAGGCCTCCTCGACGAGCTTCGCGACATCGGCAAACTCCATCTCGGAGCCGAAATGGTGAAGCGAGAAGTCGTAGATCCAAACCGGTGACTGGTCCTTGGGGACAACCTCGTAGGGCCGCTCGTCGACAACCGTGACCCCGAGATTGGTCAGACTGGGCATAACGGAGGTGAGCGAGATCCTGCCGCCCCTCCGGTAGAGCTTCAGGTTGAACTCGGTGCTCGGACGACCAGGCTCGCGGTAGACCTTGATGGCAAGATCGTCGTCGTCGGCCATCTCCTCCATCTGCAGAATGTCGCCCACCGCGGTTCGAGGATCGAATGAGCCGCGATACTCGGACGGAAAACCGTCGCGGTAGGTGTTGGAGATCCGGATTCCGTCACCCTCGCCGAACTCGTGGATCGCCTGATCGTCGAAGTCGTCGTCCCAGTCCTGGATGAGAGTCGTGATCCGACTCTCGATATCGCGTGCGTCAATCGCTCCGGTCTCGTCGCCGTCGGTTCTGAGAAGAATCAGGAGTCGGGCAAGAATCGATTCGGACACCCGGGCGTCCCAATTGGCGAGCGATCCCCCGAAGACATCGATCAACACATCCTGAATGTGGGATCGGGTGACAGTGCTGTACTGGTCGCGGGGAAGAAACACCAGACACGTGACGAAGCGGCCGAACAGTTCCCGGCGGGCGAACACCCTCACCCGGCGGCGTTCCTGCAAACACGAGATGGCCGTGCTCGTCTCGAACAGCTCATCGGCCTCCATCTGCAGGATCTCGTCTCGCGGATACGACTCGATCACCGACAGGAGGCGCTTGGCGTCGTGGCCGTCCTCGGGGAGATCGGCACGCTCCAATACCTCTCGCACCATGCGCTGCACCTTGGGCACTACCAGGACGCTGCAGGTGTAGACATCTGAGGTGAACAGGCCGAGGAATCGACGTTCGCCCATCACCTCACCCTCGGAGTCGAAGGTCTTCACTCCGACGTAGTCGAGATAGGTGGCCCGGTGGACCGTCGACTTCGAACTGGCCTTGGTGAGATTGAGCAGGCGCTTTTCGTGGATACGTCTCTGAACGATCGGCGGCATCGACGACAGTGGTCTTCCCGTCGATGGGGAATTCTCGGTCCGGAGAATGCCGAGCCCCGAACCCTCCACGGGATCGAGCACCTCGACACCGTCGGCGTGGGCCAGTCGGTATTCGCGGTAACCCAAGAAGATGAAATGGTCGTCGGCCAGCCAATCGAGCAGCCGCTTGGTTTCCTCGATATCGCGCTCATCGAGGGGCACGGTGACGGGGTCGAGCCCGGCCGACACCTCACGTAGCCCGTCGCGCATGAGCTTCCAGTCCTGGACTGCGAATCTCGTGTCGGTCAACACGCGGGCCAGGTTCGTCTCGATCTCGGCGAGTTCGGCCGAACCGGGCTGACGGTCGATCTCGAACGCGGCGAGAGACGCCAGCCGGGCATCTGACTCCGGGTGCAGATGCGGGTCGACGAAGTGACCGGTCGTATCTCGAAGGTCGAGCATCACCGGATGCACGACCAAGTGAATTCCGACACCCAGCCGGCTCAATTCCATGGTGATCGAATCGACCAAGAACGGAAGATCCTCGGTGACGACCATCACCACAGAGTGTGGACTGTCCCAGCCGTCGACCTCGGCCTTCGGGTTGATCGCCCTGACGGCGGTGTCGTTCTCCCAAACGCGGCCGAGCTCGTGATGGTCGGCCGACATGCCGAAGAGATCTTCGGGCCGACGAGCCGCCAGATCCTCCGAATCGACGTGGGAGTAGTAGCAGTGCAGATAGGCCGCGAGACCTTCGTCGAAGCTCTCTGCATTGGCCTTGGCGTGGGCAACGACGCGGTCGACAACCGCCTCGCTATCCGGGGCAGCGCTGGATGATTCTGGCATCGGTCTTGAGGGTAATGCGGTGGTTCCGGACGCGCAGTGAATCAACAGAAAGCTCTGATCTGGTCTTGGTCAGAGAGTGTCGAGAATCGAGCGGAGACCCTCGACGCGGGTCCGCGGACTCACGATGCAGAACCGGAGAGCGGGCTTCCCATCGACCGAGGTCGGGGTGACGAACGCCTGACCCGACTCGAGCAATCGGCGCGACCAGTCGTCGTATTCGGCCGCGGTCCAGCCCCTTCTTCGGAAAGCCACGATGGACAGTGGCGGATCGGCGATGAGTTCGAATCGGTCATCGGCATCGATCTCGCCGGCAATCTCCCGAGCCATCGAGATCGTGTGCTCGACTGCATTGCAGTAGGCGACGGTTCCATGGGTGGCGAGCGAGAACCAGAGAGGCAGGCCCCGTGCTCTACGGGTGAGCACGTGGGCATAGTCGCTCGGGTTCCAATCATCACCGTCCAGCGCATCGAGGTAGCCGGCGTGCTGGGTGTGGGCGGCCCGGGCGATCTCGGGGTTTCGATACAGGAGCGCGGCGCAGTCGTAGGGGGCGAACAGCCACTTGTGGGGATCGACCACCACCGAGTCGGCGCGCTCGATGCCGATGAAGTCGCCTCTCACCGAGGGAGCAGCCAGCGCGGCGCCACCGTACGCGGCGTCGACGTGGAGCCAAATCCTGTTTCGGGAGCACACTTCGGCAACGCCTTCGAGGGCATCAACGATCCCGAGATTGGTCGTTCCGGCGGTTGCCACAACCGCGAATACCGAAGTTCCGGGAGGTGCACCATCGATGGCTGAAGCCGCGGCCGGACCGGTCAGCCTGCGTCGATCGTCGACTTCTGCCTCGAGTATGTCGACGTCCATGACCTCGGCCGCGGCCACGATCGAAGAATGGGAGCTGGAGGCCGCCACGATCGCCCACCGATCGGGCTGACGACCGGCAACACTCCTGAAGTGATGACGTGCCGCCACCAACGCGCTCAGGTTTCCGGCGGTGCCACCGGAAAGAAATACCCCACCGGCGTCCGGAGGGAGACCGGCCAGATCGGCCAGCCACCGAAGTGCCTGATTCTCGGCGTACACAGCACCGGCGCCCTCGAGCCAGGAGCCTCCGTAGAGCGATGAGGCCCCGACGACCACGTCGAACAGAGCCGCGGCTTCGGTGGGAGCGGTCGGGACGAACGAGAGGTAGCGCTGGTGATCGGTCGAGATGCACGAAGGCGCCAGTTCGTCGGTGAACAATTGCAGCGCCCGCGCTCCACCCAGGCCCTCGGGCGTGATCGTCGAACCGACCACTTCGTCCAACTCGGCCGCCGACCTGGGACCATCGAGTGGCGGTGGATCGAGGCGAACCCGATTGAGTGCGTATCGAAAGATCTGCCACGCCAGCTCATCGGTCGACTCGTCATAGGAGTGCATGTCGGTCATCGTCGGGAGCCTTCGTGGACGTTGACTTCGTGGAGGTTGCCTTCGTGAATGTTACGACGCGGCAGGCTCCGCACCGAAGGCCTTCTCCACGGCTGCCAACAACGTCTCTGATGTCATTGGCTGTGCGATCACGATGCAGTTGGCGAAGTCGTCGGGGTATCGCTCGGCTCGCGGACCCGGAACCTCCACCACGATGGGCAGATCGGGATGCCGCTCTTGGATCTCGAGCAACACCTCGCGGTTGCGAGTATCGGTGTGCCGCAGCGCATTGACGACCACGTCGGCGCCATCGCAACCCGGACACGCGCCGTCGGCGACCAGACTGCACCGGGAGTTGCTGCCGACCGGACCATCGCAGGTCAGAACGTCGTAGCCGGCGCGTCCCAGAATCCGATTGAGGGTTTCCTGCTGAGCCCAGTCGCTCGCTTCGACCAGCACGCGAGGGCCGGTCGATTCCTTCCACCGCGGCGGGCTGACAGTCTGCTTCATGACTCTCTTCTCATGGTGAGGGCCGACAACACGACAGTAGCCTCTGGCCGTGCCCGGAAACGCATCAGACCCAAGTTCCCGCCGTAGGGAACTGCGAAGCGTCGCACTGCCGCGCGAACACGGTGGCTGGAGTCTCACGATGGAGCCGGCGTTGCTCGGGATGCTGGTGGCCTGGTCGGGAGCTGCGTTGGCGTTGGCGGCGGCAGCGTTGTTGATGTTCACGGCCCGGACTCCCCTCAAGTTTGCCTTGGTCGACCGCGTCCGGGATCGGCGGCTCTCTCGAACCCAGACCGCCGAGCGTCTTGCTCTGGCCGAGTCGTCGGTCATCGCCGTGTTGTTCGTCGTGGTCGCGTTCACGGCGAAGGGGCCGTTCTGGTGGCCGCTGGCCGCGGCCTCCCCGTTGCTTGGAGTCGGACTCTGGTACGACATCCAGAGTAGGAGCCGCCGTCTGGTGCCCGAGTTGGCTGGAACCATCGGAATCGCTTCGATGGCCGCGGCGATCGTCGTGGCCGACGATGGCACGACCAGCCTCGCGCTGGGAATGTGGCTCGTTGCATCGATGAGGTCGTTGGCCTCGGTGGTCTTCGTGCGAGTACAGATCAGCCGTTCTCGCCTCACGCCCCACACGGTGTGGCACAGCGATGTTGCTCAGGTCGGGGCGCTGGCCATGCTCGTGGCCGGCTACTTCGTGGTCGATCTTCCGATTGCGGCCATCATCGCCATGGCCGTGGCGACCGTCTTCCAGCTGGTGGCAGTACGCCGCTCGGTGCCGAAGGTGGCGATGGTGGGCGCACAGCAATTGGCCATCGGACTCGGGGTCGTGTTCACCACCGCTCTGGGTGTGCTCGCACCCTGACGGCTACGGTCGGCGCCATGACCAACATCTCATTCGAGGTCGGGCGGGACGACTACGCCTCGACCCGTCTCGTCGAATCAGCTGATGAGCTCGCCGAGGGCGAGATTCGGGCCCGCATCACACAATTCGCCGTCACCTCGAACAACGTCACCTACGCCACCATTGGTGAGATCCTGGGGTACTGGAACTTCTTTCCCGCTGAGGCGGGGTGGGGCCGGGTGCCGGCATTCGGTTTCGCTGAGGTTGAAGCAAGCCGAAGCGACCTGGTGGCGGTGGGGAGACGGGTCTACGGGTATTGGCCGATGGCCAGTCACCTGACACTGCTTCCCGGCCGGGTTACGCCGCGTGGGTTTCGCGATTTGTCCGAGCATCGCCAGCCCATGGCCGACGTCTACAACACCTATACCTACACCGATGCCGACCCGATCCACAGGCCCGATCGCGAAGCACAGCAGATGCTGCTTCATCCCTTGTTCTTCACGGGATTCGTCGTCGACGACCTTTTCGCCGACAACGACATGTTCGGTACCGACACCGTGATCGCGTCGAGCGCCTCCAGCAAAACCGCTATCGCCACCGCTCACCTGTTGGCCCAGCGCCGGGACCTGAATGTCGTCGGACTCACGTCGGCCGGGAATCTCGATTTCGTGTCGAGTCTCGGGTGCTACGACCGCGCGATCAGCTACGACGAAATCGACGACATCGGGGCGGATTCGGCCATCTACGCCGACTTCTCGGGTTCGGAGACGATCAGACGTGCGGTCCATGCTCAGTTCGGCGACGGGCTCCGCTACAGCTGCCTGATCGGCGGTACGCACTGGGACGAGACGGGTGGCCCTCAAGCCGCCGAAGAACTTCCCGGTCCAACCCCCGAATTCTTCTTCGCCCCGACCCAGATAGCCAAACGCACGGCCGATTGGGGACGGCCCGAACTCGACCGACGACTCGAGACAGCATGGAGTCAGTTCTCCGAATGGACGGATTCCTGGCTCGAGATACGCCGCCACGAGGGCCCCGACGCCATGGCAGCGCTCTGGACGTTGATGCTCAATGGAGAAGCCGACCCGAGCGAGGGCCACACCGCAACTCTCAGCTGATCACCGACTGGAGTTCTCCCACGACGATCGAGACCGAGGCGCTGCGGCTGACCACCCCCCAGATGGTCCAGTCGTCCGGGTGTGAGTTGGTGCGCTCGTAGATCGTCCAGGAGACGGTCAGGTCGGTCGCGTAGCCAGACGGTTCGCTCACAAGTTCGAAGTTGTGGGAGCAACTGGTGGACTGCGACGACGGGTCGAGCATGGGGTCCCAGACCTTGTCGATATCGGAGCTGCAGGTCACGACACTGCCGTCGCCAAGGGTCCAGACTGCGCTGCGAACTGCCGGATGGACTGTCGCCCAGGTGTCGCCGGCCTGCGCTGAGGCATCGGGGTACGACAACCGACTGGCGACACCGAGCCAGGTGTCGACGCCGACGATCTGGCTCTCCGGAGGCGACAAGGCGGGTAGTGGCGTCTCGAACACGATCGAGTCGATCGCGTGCTGCTCGACCTCGACGATCCCGACAGCCGGCCCATCGACCGGGGCCCCCGGCACGTAGCGGACGATGCGCGGGTAGCCCGTCAGGTTGGATTCGTCGTCGGGGTGGAAACACCTGAGCATGTAGACCTCGTCGGGCTCGGGGAACACCGGCTCGGTGCTGTCCCAGGTCGGGTAGAAGCCGGTGCCACCGATCGCGTGCCAGCCGCACCGGACCCGACGACCCACCGTGGTTGACCCTGGTTGATCGACGAGGCGCAGCGAGCCGGGCTCACCGGCCTCGACCAGCAAGGTGCCGTCGCCGTAGCTGATTCCTGTGCCGCCAGCAGCCAGATCGATGATCCGACCTGCCGCAACCATCGGAGTCGCGTCGCTGGACGCGGCGACACTCCGCAGCGATATCGGCCGAGTATTGTCGGCCGCGCTCGATGATCGGCTGCAGCCGGATGCGACCAACGTCAGTACCACCGCCAGTGCGAGCGCCGACAAGAGACTCGAGACTCTGTGACTCACGATGCATGAACCTACACGAGATTCCCTGAACACGCCAGGGGCATCCGCCGCTCACTCTGAGCGGTAGCATCGCGGCATGGCCGGGCCTCTCAAGCTGACTTTCCTCCGCTCGTACACAACGGTGGACGCTCTACCCCGCACCCGCTCGGAGTTGGCTCTCGTCGGCCGGTCCAATGTCGGCAAGTCATCGTTGATCAACGGGCTGGCCAACCGAAAGAGTCTCGCCAAGACGTCCAAGACCCCGGGGGCCACACGGCTGCTCAACGCCTACGAGATAGGCAAGACCGATTCCGGTCGGTGGCTCATGGACCTGCCTGGTTACGGCTTTGCCAAGGTGTCGAAGGCCGAGCAGGCCAAGTGGTCGGTGATGCTGGGCGAGTATCTCGAACAGCGCGAGAGCCTGGCTGGAGTGCTTCATCTGATCGACGGGGCGATAGGTCCCACTCCTCTCGATCTCGACATGGTCGATTGGCTACGCGAGGTGGGGCTCCCGATCACCTTCGTCGCCACCAAGTCCGACAAGGTGAAGTCCTCTCGGCGGGCCAAACGACGCAACGAGGTCACCCGGAAACTCGGTATCGAAAAGAGCGACGTGCTTTGGGTCAGCGCCGAGCGGGGGGCCGGTCTGCCCGAGCTTCGGAGCAGGATCATCAACCTGCTCGAAGCCAACTGAGACCGTCGACAACAACTCGACATCGGCCTAGGGTCGACCCATGCTCGATCGAATGAGTTTCGGCTCCACCGGCCACACGAGTTCGCGGGTCATCTTCGGAGCAGCAGCCCTCGGGTCGATGAGCCAGGAGAGGGCCGACACGACCCTCGACATCCTTCTGCGTCGCGGTGTCAACCACATCGATACGGCCGCCACCTATGGGGAATCCGAGCTCCGACTCGCCCCTTTTCTCCATGATCATCGCCCTCAGTTCTTCCTCGCCACCAAGACCGATCAGCGCACTGGCGACGGCGCCAGGGCCAGCCTCGAGTCGAGTTTGGAGCGCATGGGCGTCGAACGAGTCGACCTGATTCAGCTCCACAATTTGGTGGAGGAAGACGAATGGCGCACCGCGTTCTCATCCGGCGGTGCGGTAGAGGCACTCTTCCAGGCCCGCGACGAGGGCCTGTGTGGCGAAGTCGGGGTCACCGGCCACGGCCTGCGAATCGCCGGGATGCACGTGCGAAGCCTCGCCGAGGCGCCCTTCGCGTCGGTTCTGCTGCCGTGGAATCACACCCTCGCCGAGATCAGCCACTACTCGGACGACTTTCGCACGCTCGAGACTCTGTGTGTGGAGCGTGGTGTGGCGATTCAGACAATCAAGTCGATCGCTCGTCGTCGATGGGACGACCTCGGCCAGATGCAGTTCTCTTGGTACGAACCGATCAGCGAACCCGACGTCCTGGCTCGGGCGATTCGTTTCGTGCTCGCCGATCCCAATCTTTTTCTCAACAGTTCGAGCGATGCTCGACTTCTGGAAATGGCCCTCGACGCCGCCATTGATCTCGGGGAACCGCCGCCCGCCGATCAACTCGCGTCCGACCGGGCCAACCACACTATGACGCCGTTGTTCGACGGCGCACAACTGGAAACGATCTGAGAGACCCGCTGAGCCCCAGAGGTCTCAGTCGACGCTGATCTGTGCCATCAAGGTGGCGCGGGTCTCGTCGAATGTGTCGAGGTCCATCTGACCGTCGTCGTAACGGCGATGCAGGTCGGCGACCTGCTCCATGACCTCTTCGTTGCTCAGCGTCGGAGTGTTGTCGATCTCACCAGAATCTTCGTCTTCTTCCGGGGTTTCCGGATCACCTTCGAGTCGTCGCTCGCGTTTGGCCTGAGCCTTGGCCTTTTTGGCCATATCGCGCTGACGTTTTGCAAAACTGGATCGACCGGTTGCCACTACATTCGCCTCCTGGTGCTCCCCGAGTTACTACCTAGGGCGTTCAACGAGGCTACGTCACCGGCTAACCGTTTCCGCGTCACCTCGGGATCCCGACACTCGGGGTCGACCCCCTCAGTCGCGTGGGTTCTTCTGCTTTCGAAGGATCCGACTCCGGTCGCCTGCCCCGAGCACGGTCTTTCGCAGCCGAACCGCTGTGGGAGTGACCTCCACGCATTCGTCGTCGTCGATCGATTCGAGTGCCTGTTCCAGTGAGAGAACACGGGCAGGCGTCAACCGAATCGTGTCGTCGGAGGACGCGGCGCGCACGTTGGTCTGCTTCTTCTCACGACAAATGTTGACATCCATGTCGTCGGACCTGGCGTTCTCGCCGACGATCATGCCCTCGTAGACATCGGCGCCCGGAGCCAAATACAGCGAGGTACGTTCCTGCAGCGCCGAGATCGCGTAGCCGGTGGTGGTGCCGCGTCGATCGGACACCACGCTTCCGTTGGGACGGGTGCGGAGTTCGCCAACCCAGCGAGTCCACCCCTCGAATACGTGATGCAGCATGCCGGTGCCACGGGTCTCGGTGAGGAACTCAGTGCGAAAGCCGATGAGCGCACGCGCCGGGACCACGTAGTCGAGACGAACCCAACCAGTGCCGTGGTTGATCATGTCGTCCATGCGGGCCTTGCGTTCACCCAATAGTTGGGTAACGGATCCGACATATTCCTCGGGAACGTCGATGGTGATGCGTTCGGTTGGTTCGTGAAGAGTTCCGTCGATTTCCCGGGTCAGGACAGCCGGCTTGCCGGCCGTGAGTTCGAAACCTTCGCGACGCATCGTCTCAACCAGTACGGCCAGCTGGAGCTCGCCTCGACCCTGAACCTCCCAGGTATCGGGCCGCTCGGTGGGCAGCACGCGGATCGACACGTTGCCGATCAATTCGGCGTCGAGACGGTTCTTGATCAGCCGGGCTGTGAGCTTCTTGCCGTCGGTGCCGGCCAGCGGTGAGGTGTTGACGCCAATGGTCATCGACAGGGTCGGCTCATCGACATGGATCGCCGGGAGGGGGGTCGGGTCCTCGAGGTCGGCGAGAGTGTCGCCGATCGAGATCTCGGGGATACCTGACACGCCGATCAACTCACCGGGTCCGGCCTCATCGACCTCGATCTGATCGAGGGCCTCGGTGACGGTCAGACCGCCGATCTTGGCCGACACCGTGGAACCGTCGTCGCGACACCAAGCGACGATCTGGCCCTTGCGGATCACACCATGGCGGATTCGACAGACCGCGATACGACCGACGTAGGGCGATGCATCGAGGTTGGTGACCCACGCCTGCAGGGCGTGCCCGGGATCGTGTGACGGCGGAGGAACCGTGTCGAGCACGGCACGAAAGAGCGGCTCCATGTCGGTGCCGGGCACCTCGGGATCGAGAGTGGCCATACCCTCTCGGGCGATTGTGTAGACGATGGGAAACTCGATCTGGTCTTCCTCGGCATCGAGGTCGAGAAACAGTTCGTAGACCTCATCGACCACCGCAGCGATACGGGCATCGGGCCGGTCGATCTTGTTGACCACGAGAATCACAGGCAATCTCAGCTCGAGGGCCTTGCGCAGCACGAACCGGGTTTGGGGCAACGGCCCCTCACTGGCATCGACCAGCAGCACCACCGCGTCGACCATGGTCAGGGCTCTCTCGACCTCACCACCGAAGTCGGCGTGGCCCGGGGTGTCGACGATGTTGATCTTCACACCGGCATGGTGAATGGCGGTGTTCTTCGCGAGGATCGTGATCCCCTTTTCCCGCTCAAGGTCGGTGGAGTCCATCACCCGATCGGTGAGTACGGCGCCTTCGCGGAAAGCGCCGGACTGACGAAGAAGTGCGTCAACGAGGGTGGTCTTGCCGTGGTCGACGTGGGCGACGATCGCCACATTGCGCATGTCTGAACGAGTGGTACTCACCGAGGCAGGCTATCGACCGGCGTGTCGGTCCCATCGGGGCGGCCGTTTCGGCACGATCCCGACTCCCCGTGCCGCCCGCTGCCGATGAACGTGTGCAACTCTGGGCTGATGACCGATGCTCCTGCTTCTTCAGTAACCGGCGCCGACGATCCCAACGACGACCAACCATCGGTCACCGATGCCGCCAAGCTGATCCGACTCGGCACGATGGTTCAGACGTTGATGGACGAGGTTCGCAGCGCCGACACCGACGAACAGAGCCGGATGATGCTGGCTCGGATTCACAATGAGACCGTCGAAGAGCTCTCGAAGGTCTTATCGACCGACCTGATGGACGAGCTCTCGGAGTTCGCCGCCTGCTGCGACGAGGATGGCGTACCCACTGAGTCGGAGATTCGGGTGGCGCAGGCCCAGTTGGTCGGATGGATGCAAGGGCTGCTCCAGGGACTTCAGGCGTCGATGGTCGCACAGCAGGCTGCCGCGGCCGATCAACTCAACGAGCTACAGACCGCCCGAGCCGCTCAACAGGCGAGGCGCGGCGATTCCGGAGACCTACCTCAGCAGGCTGGCACCTATCTCTGAACCCAGCCGCTACTTGGCCACGGTGGACAGCCCACCACCTACCGGGATAACGGTGCCGGTGACATACGCCGAAGCACGCGAAGCCAGATAGACCGCGACCCCGGCAATGTCGTCGGCCCCTCCGATTCGTCCCAGTGGTACGTCGGCTGCGATCGCGGCACGGGTTCCCGGGTCGTCGAGGGCGAATCTCATCATGTTGGAATCGAAGGGCCCCGGGGCGATCGCATTGACCGTGATGTGCTCCGACGCGAGCTGTTTCGCCAGATGTCGCGTGAGCATGTGAATGGCGGCCTTCGAAGAGGAGTAGGAGTACGTATCCATCTCGGGTGGCGTCAGACCGTTGACTGAACCCGTGTTGACGACCCTCGCTGGCGAGTCAGCGGAGGCCGCCGCTCGCAACAACGGAAGCAGCTTTTGGGTGAGAAAGAACGGGGCCCGAACGTTGACATTCATCACCTTGTCCCAGCCGGCTGCCGAGAAGTCATCGAGGGGCTCCCCCCATGATGCGCCGGCGTTGTTGAACAGCAAGTCGAGCGAATCCCATCTGTCGCCGACCACGGACACCAGATGATCGACTCCCTCATCGGTCGAGAGGTCGCACGGAACCGCGATGCACGTTCCCTTCTCCGACAGTGTGTCGGCGGCCGCCACGACCTGCTCGACCTTGCGAGCCGAGATGATGACCTCACAGCCGGCGTCGAGCAGGCCATCCGCGATCATGTAGCCGATGCCCCGACTCCCGCCGGTGACCACGGCTCGTTTGCCTTCCAAACCGAACAGCGACTGAATTCGACCTGCGTCCATGACCATCCTCTCGCCGACCACTCGGTGCCGACTGTACGACCAACCGACATCATGCCCCGCCCAGCGACGACCGGCACATTGACAAAGTGAGCGACCCGACGATGTACCGTCGTCGCCGACCGCAGGATCCGCCGACCCGATGATCTTCGAACCATGATCCCCCTCCGCGACGACAACCCCACCAGCCGATTCCCGATCGTCACGCTCGCCCTCATCGTGGCGAGCGTGGCCACGTTCTTGTTCGTCCAGCCCTCGGCCAGCCGCAATATCGACATGCCGGACGCGGCGCAGGTGGTCGAGGAGGTTCGATTCACCTACGAGTACGCCGCGATTCCCTGCGAGATCGTCCAAGGTCGGCCTCTCACTATCGAGGAGATCGGCGACACGCAGTACCGCGGCGACACGGCATCGTGCCGAGACTCACCGTCGGGCCGCACCCCGTTTGCCGACAAGTCGATCTGGCTCTCGGTGCTGATTTCGATGTTCCTGCATGGTGGCTGGATTCATCTGGCCGGGAACATGATCTTCCTGTGGGTGTTCGGCAACAACATCGAGGACCATCTGGGACCGGTCGTCTACCTCGGGTTCTATCTCGCCGCCGGCACCATGGCCACGATTGCCCACGTCATGATGCAAGTCGATTCGACCATTCCCATGATCGGGGCCAGCGGCGCCATCGCGGGAGTGATGGGCGCCTATCTCATCTGGTTTCCCTGGGTCCGGGTGCGAACGCTCTTCATGATCGGCATCATCCCGCTGTGGCCGCGGATACCGGCGGCGATCTTGCTCACGGTCTGGTTCATCGCCCAGTTCTTCACCGTGCCCGGAAGCGGAGTCGCCTGGGTCGCCCATGTCGGTGGGTTCGCGTTTGGTGCGTTGCTGGCGGTGATCGCCCGCCGAGACGCGAGCTTTCGCAGGCGACTTCAGCTACATCGGTCCCGGGTCACCGGGCTCAGAGCTGGCCGTGCCACTCGGTGATAGCCGCGGCGATCTCCGGCCCGGAGTCCTCCTGAATGAAGTGGATTCCCGGCACGGTCACTTCGGACTGGTTGGGCCAGGTCCGGCAGAAATCGCGTTGAGGACCGGTGAGGATGGTGCCGGGGTCGGCGTTGACGAACAGCTTGGGCATGTCGGACTCTGACAACCATTCGGCGTAGGCACCGACGATCTCCACCACATCGGCGGGCTCGCCACTGAGAGGAATCTCACGAGGCCACGTGAGGGTGGGACGACGACCTTCCCCCGGGTCACCGAAGGGGCGACGGTACTCGGCCATTTCTTCGGGATCGAGAGTGCGTTGGATCGATGCCGGCAAGATGGCCTCCACGAACAGGTTCTTGTCGAGAATCAGCTCCTCGCCGGCCTCCGATCGCAGTGCCTCGAATATGCCGCGCGCTGCCTCCGGCCAGGCGTCCCAGGTGACTGGCCGCACGATCGATTCCATGTAGCAGATGCCTTTGATCTGATCGGCGAACCGGTGGGCGCGATTGAATCCGAGGGCCGATCCCCAGTCGTGAATCACCAGCGTGACGTTTTCGGTGGCACCCACCGCGTCGAACCAACCGTCGAGATACTCGCGATGCTCGACGAACCGGTAGGACCCCGGTCCGGAATCAGGCAGCTTGTCGCTGTCGCCCATCCCGATCAGGTCGGGGGCGAGCAGGCGCCCGAGACCGGTGCAACCCTCCATGACGTGACGCCACAGGTAGGACGAAGTGGGGTTTCCATGCAGGAATACGATCGGGTCGCCCTCACCCTGCTCGACGTAGGCCATCTGACGGCCGTTGACCTCGACGAACTTCTTGTCAGCCATTCGACTCTCCCGGTTCGATGTGGGGTCAGACTTGCACAGCCCGGGCGCCCACGACACTCAGAGGCGGCTCCGGTGGCTCAGGCCGGCGAGCCTTCATGGACCCCGGCCATCATCAACCCCAGTGCCTCACGGGTCGCATCCTCGATCTCGACGATGCCCATGATGCGGCCCTCGAACATGACCGCGATCCGGTCGGCGATCCCCATCAATTCGTCGAGGTCCTCCGACACGACCAATGCCGCCGCACCGCCACTTCGCTGCTCGATAATCTGCTCGTGTATGTACTCGGCCGCTCCGATATCGACGCCTCGGGTCGGCTGTGCCGCCAGCAACACCGTGGGACCGGACGCCAACTCACGAGCGAGGATCAGCTTCTGAATATTGCCACCCGAGAGGGTGGACGTGGCGGTGTCGAGCCCCGGGGTCTTGACCTCGAAGCGGTCGACCAGCTCCTGGCTGTGACGACGAATCACTCCGAATCGGAGTAGCCCTCTTCGTGAGAACTCCTCTGATCCGTGATCGACGAGTACGAGGTTTTCGCTGACCGTGAAGTCGCCGATGGCGCCGTCGCGCATTCGCTCCTCGGGGACATACGCGAGCCCGGCGTCGCGCGCGATGCGAGCGCCGAGCCCCACCACCTCGACGCCGTTGATCTGGACCGACGAGCCGGTCTCGGCGTCGCGTAGACCGGCAATAACCTCGGCAAGCTCGCGCTGACCGTTGCCCGACACTCCGGCAATCCCGACGATTTCCCCGGCTCTCACGTCGAGGTCGAGTCCGTCGACCGCAGTGGTGCCACGATCGCTTTCGACGACGAGGTTTCGGATCACCAGCCGGGACTCCCCGGGCTCGATCTCGGGACGATCGGGAGCCAGCGAGACCTCGCGGCCGACCATCATCGTGGCCAACTGATGACGATCGGATTCGGCCGGCGTGGTATGTCCGGTGACCCGGCCGTTTCGGAGCACAGTTATCTCGTCGGAGATCGCGACAACCTCCCTGAGCTTGTGGGAGATGAAGATCAATCCATGTCCGGTACTCCTCATCTCGTTGAGAATGCCGAAGAACTCCTCGACCTCCTGAGGAGTGAGGACCGCAGTCGGCTCGTCGAGAACGAGCAGCCGGGCGTCGCGGTACAGAGCCTTGATGATCTCGACCCGTTGACGCTCGCCCACGGCCAGCTTCCATACTTCGATCGAAGGATCGATGGCCAGGCCGAATTTCTCGGAGATCTCCTCCACGCGGCGGCTCACAACCGGAAGGTCGGTTAGGGGCCACCGGGTGGAGCGGGTCCCCAACGCCACGTTCTCGGCCACCGTGAGGGTGGGGACCAGCATGAAATGCTGGTGGATCATTCCGATGCCGTGAGCGATGGCGAAGGAAGGAGACTCGACCTCGATGGCCTCGCCGTTGAGACGAATCTCGCCTTCATCGGGCTGATACAGCCCGAATAGGATCTTCATCAGCGTGCTCTTACCGGCACCGTTCTCGCCCAGAAGGGTGTGAACCTCTCCCGACCGGACAGTCAGATCTACCGCGTCGTTGGCCAGAACGCCAGGGAATCGTTTGGTGATTCCCCGCATTTCGAGCATCGGGATGTCGGTGTCTGTGGCCATTGCTACTCAGGTCCTGTGCTGATCGGTCGGCCTGGCGGGCGGCCGCATCGAAGCGACCGCCCACCAACCCGGTCGGATCAGCCGTTGGGGTCGATCGACCCGTCGATGATTCCGGCGATAGCAGCATCACCCGCAGCCCGCGCGTCGGCGGGAAGATCGAATCCGTCGTTGAACTCGATCTCGAGGCCGCCGTTGGCAAGGTTGATCTCGAAGGCCTCGCCCCCGAGAACTCCTGCCTTGCGCTGGGCGATCATCTCTTCGAGCACGACCTCCCAGTGGTACACCTGCGATGCAACAACGAGACTCGGGTCGAGTGAAGTCTGGTTGGCCTGGGTGCCGAACCACGGCACGCCTTCATCGGACGCAACACCAACCGCACCAACGACCATCTGAGCCGACCCGGTGAGCACATCAGCACCGTTGGTGATGAGTGCGGTGGCGGCTTCGGCGGCAAGTGCCACGTCGCCGAACGACCCCGTGTAGGTGATGCTCACTTCGGTGGCTCCATTGGCCAGAGCGCCGTTGTTGAATCCGGTGATGTAGGTCACGGCATCGCCGGCCTCGATGGGGCCAACCACACCGATGGAGCCACTGGAGGAGATTGCTGCGGCCACGACACCGTTGACGTAGCCACCCTCAGCGGCGTCCGGCGAATACGCGAACACGTTGGCCAGACCCTGCGTGTCGGTGGACGTACCCCAGAGGAAGGTGACCTCGGGGAAATCGGGTGCGATCTCGGCCAGCGAGGCGCCGAACTGAGTGCCGTGAGCGACAACGATCTCGTTGCCGGCCGCCGCGTACTCACGGATGGCGGTTGCGGCCTCTTCGATCACGAACGTTCCATCGGTGATCGACAGCGCAACCGGATCGCTCAGCTCGTTGATGGCATCCACCATGCTCTGGGTGAACGCCAGATCGTCGGACGCGCTGGGAGCGACCAACGCGATCTTGAGGAGAGTCGCGGCCGAGTCGCCGGCTGCAGTGGTGGCCGGTGCGGTGGTACCCGTTGCACCACCATCATCGGAATCGTCACCGCAGGCCGAAGCGAGAAGCCCCAACGCCATCACTGCAGCCACGAACCGAAGCAACTTGAACCTTCTACTTCTGTTCTTGTTTCTCAACTTACTCGCCTCCTGTATTGGGTTTTCTTGGTGCGACTAATGTCGCGAGAACGGTTGTGTGAGCGCGGCCGGCGGTTTGACCCGACGTGCCAATATCACGAGAGCGGCGATGGTTATCACAGCCGGAGCCATTGCCGATATGTCCGAAAGGCTTCTCGGGATGATTCCCAGAGCCTTCCAAGTGATCACGGTGGCTTCCACCACTCCATAGAGCAGGGCTCCAGCCATCACTCCGGGAGCTCTCCATGCCCCGAAGTAGACCAACGCTATGGCAATGAAGCCTCGACCTGCGGTGAGGTTCGGCTGGAAGATACCCAATTCGAGAACGAGCGCCGTGCCGGCCACTCCGGCCAGTGTGTTTCCTATGACGATGGCCGAGAAGCGAATCCGGGCCACCGACACCCCGAGGCTGTCGGCGGATTCCGGATTCTCACCCGCCGCCCGGACGTTGGTTCCGAAAGTGGTGCGACGCAGCAGGATCATCACCAGCGGAACCATCACAAATGCCGCGTAGGTCATAGCCGAATGCTGGAAAAACGCAACACCCACGTGGGGGATGTCGGACAGCAGCGGAATGTCGACCGATGGGAGCTTGCTCGTGAACTTCGGGGTCCCCACCTTCTCCTGGAACATCAGGTCGCTGAAGCCGAGACCGAACAGGAAGATCCCGATGCCGCTGATGCCCTGCTCGGCATGGAAGACAACAGTGATCAGCCCGTAGACGACCCCCATCAGCAACCCGACCAACGTCCCGACCAGCACGGCAAGCCAAAGGCTTCCGGTGGATAAGGCCGTCCAGTAGGCGAAGAACGCGCTCAGGAGCATCACTCCCTCAACTCCAAGGTTCAGGACCCCGCTCTTCTGTCCGACCATCTCGCCGAGGCCCGCAAAAAGGAACGGTGTCGACAACCGGATCCCGGCGGCGAGAGTCGAGAACAGGACCGTGGCGGTGAAGAAGTCGCTCATGTGGCCGCGACCTCCCCCGCCGGCGGGCTGCTCGTCGACTCGTTGGCGGGATGGTCGAATTCGCGGCGGGCCTTGAGGATGGCGCCGATGCGATCACGGACCTTGCTGCTGCTGACCACGAATATCACTACGATGCCGTTGAGCGACACTGCCAACGCTGCTGGGACCTGCAGTACCCGCTGGAGATGATTCGCGCCGGTGATCAGACCACCGAACAGGTAGGCCGAAGGAATGGTCCAGAGTGGATGGAGCCCGCCGAACAGCGCCGCGACGATCCCGTTGAATCCGGCCGACCCCGTGAATCCGGCCGACGATCCGTCGGTGATCATTCGCTGCCCTTCACTTCCGAACACGAGAATCGCCCCGGCCAGTCCGGCCAGCGACCCGCTCAACGCCAGCGCCGAGACCACGCTTCGCTCGACCGGGATGCCTGCTGCTCGAGCGGCATCCGGACTGTGCCCCACCGCTCGCAGGCGGAACCCGAGGGGAGTTCGCCACAAAATGATGTAGGCACCCACCGCCGCGGCGACGGCCACAGGCACCCCGAGATTGAAACGCGTGCCGCTGATCAAGGTGGGCAACGCGGCGTTGTCGGACAGACGTTCGGTCTGGGGGATTCGCGTGCCGCGTTCGATCTCGAGCGGATCGATAAGTGGGCTCCGCAGCATGTAGTTCATGAACTGCACGGCCACGATGTTGAGCATGATCGTGCTGAGAATCTCGTTGACGGACGCGTAGGCCTTCAGCACGCCCGGGACCGCTCCCCAGATCCCACCACCGACCAGGCCGGCGAAGAGCACCAGCGGGATGAGAACAATCGGTGGTAGCCCCGGGAGAGCCAGAGCGGTAACCGTCGAGAGCAATGCTCCAGCGATGATCTGGCCCTCACCGCCGATGTTGATGACACTCGCTCTGAACGAGATGGATATCCCAGCTCCGACAAGCACCAGCGGCACCGCCCTCACGGCGGTGGCCGACAACCGATCAACATTGCCGAACGCTCCGGTGTACATGGCCTGGAAGCCCTCGAGCGGGTTGGCTCCGAGAGCAACGAGAACGATCGCCGCACAGGCGAACGCAGCAAGCGCAGCCAACATCGGGATCGCTGCGCTGACCAGACGATGCAACTACAGGACCCCCATCTCACATTGTTGGGCGACACCGGCCGCCCGCGACGGTGGGACTATAGAACCGATTTCACCCGGCGGCTGAACCGGGGAGCCCGCGCGGCACGAAGACCGCTCTTGATCGTGCCTATTCCAACATTTCGACTCAGTCCTCGCCGATGTCCTCGTTCCAGAGTTCGGGCTGTGCCGCGATGAAATCACGCATCAACCCGACACACGTCGGATCGTCGACGACCACGACCTCGACGCCACGCTCGGTCAACAAGTCCTCGCCCCCGAGAAAAGTCGTGTTCTCCCCGATCACGACCCGGGGGATGCCGTAGAGAAGAGCGGCGCCGGTGCACATGTCGCACGGCGACAGCGTGGTGTAGAGAGTTGCCCGGCGATAATCCGAGGCAGACAGCCGCCCGGCGTTCTCCAGGCAATCCATCTCGGCATGAAGCACCACACTCCCCTGCTGGACTCGTCTGTTGTGGCCACGGCCGACAATCTCGCCGTCGATGACTAGCGCCGAACCGATGGGAACACCGCCCTCGCGACCTCCCGTCGTGGCCTCCGTCACCGCAGCTTCGAGACCCATCCGATCATCGAACTTCTCATCCATGGGCCGATGGTAGGCCACTCGGCAATCTTGACTGAGCCGCCGTCCCGACTAAGTTCGCTGGCGTTCCGGCCGCCGAGTGCGGCCCCAACGAGGGGGAAACATGAACCAGTCGGTCGATCGATCGCGACATTTCAACCGCTGGCTGATAGGCGTCGTCGCCGCTTTCGCCCTTCTGGCTACAGCCTGCGGATCCAGCAACGACTCTGCGACCACAGTCGAGCCGTCCAGCACCACGACAGCAGCACCAGCCACCACATCAGCACCGTCCACTGATGCCACCACCACCGCGGCGCCGGCGACCACAGCTCCCCCAACCGATGAGCCCCGAACAGCCAGCTTCAAGGGAGTCACCGAGGACACCATCAAGATCGCAGTGTCGTACCTCGATTTCGACAAGCTCCAGGAACTCGACCTCTCGCCCAATGGGTGGGGAGACCAAGAACTCGTCTACCGAGCCCTGATCGACGACATCAATGCCCAAGGCGGGATTAACGGGCGCCAGATCGAAGTCGTCACCTACGAGTCCTACAGCCCCGTCGATCCGGTGGAGGCCGACGAGGTCTGCGTTCGAATGACCCAGGATCACGAGGTCTTTCTCGTGCTCGGCGGCTTCCTCGGCCCAACCGACAAGGTCAACCCCTGCATTGTGACCCTCAACGACACCGCGTTGGTGGGCGGCGCGCTCAAACCCGAGGCCGTCGCCGATGCCACCGCACCATGGTTCGACTTCCGACCCGAGGAGAAATCCCAGGCCCTGGCCTTGATCGATCTACTCGATCAGACCGGACGAACCGCCGATGCCGACGTGTTCATCCTCACCCTCACCGGAGCAGAAGCTCTCGCCGACGACGTGCTCGAGCCTCGGCTTGACGAACTCGGAATCCCCGTGGCCGGTACCGCGGTCTTGAGCATTCCCGATGGCGATCCGGCCGCCCAAGACGATGCCATGCAGCCGATCATTGCTCGTCTCCAGGCCAGCGGCGCCAACACAATCCTTCTTCCTGGCGGCGTGTCAGCGGTTCTCCGAAACTTGCTGGCTGCGGACATCTTCGACGAATACGACATCTGGGCATTCGCCAACGACCACGTCGCCAACATGGGTGAGTCGGTCGACCAGACCAAGGTCGGTGGTGTAATAACGATCGGAAGGCTTTCCGCCACCGAGACCTTCGACGACCCCTTGATGGTGCAGTGTCGCGCCGTGTTCACCGAGGCCAACCCCAGTGTGGATGTCAAGTCGCCCGACGAGGTGCTCGAGGGCGAGGACGCTTGGTACCAGGCGCTGGGATCGTACTGCTCGAGGGTGGCACTCATGAAGGAGCTGTTGACCGCGGCCGGGGTCAACCCCACCTACGACACTCTGCAGGCCGGTGCCGACTCGATCGGGGAGTTCTCGATGCCGGGTGTACCCAACGCGTCGCTGGCACCCGGCAAGCCCGGGGCCGATGATTCGTTCCGTCTATCCGTGTGGGACCCGACGGCCGGCGAACGGGGTGATGTCGTGCCACTCACCGAGATTCTCGACGTCACTCCCTGACCCCACCAGCGGACCGAGAACACCTAGCACGGGCCGGTCAAGAAGGGCCACGAATCTGCCGAAGTTCCCAGCGTGGGAACATTTCGGTCGAGGCTGCTCGCTGCCATCTCAGCCGGGGCGCTGATTGCCCCGTTGTTGGTCATCGCCGGCCCCGTGCCGGCGGCCGCAGTCGACACACCAACCGAGTGGATCGACACCAGCGATCGAGCAGCCGTGCTCGACGCCTATCGACTCGAGTTCGAACGCACCGAACCTGATCCGGAATTCACCGGCGACGTGTCCACCTGCAGCGCAGGAACGACAAGTGCCGAGTTCCGACAGAGCGTCGTCCAACGGATCAACTGGTACCGCCGAATGGCTGGACTTGGCAAGGTGACCGATCGAGTCGACTACAACTCTGCCTCCCAGCAGACCGCCTTGATGATGGCCGCTCAGGGCTCTCTCTCACATTCCCCGGGCGAATCCTGGGCCTGCTTCACCCCAGACGGGAACACGACCGCATCGAAGAGCAATCTCGCTCTCGGAACCTACGGAATCGGAGCGATCAACGCCTACGTGCAGGACTCGGGCGCCAACAACGTCGAAATGGGACACCGCCGAACCCTTCTCTACCCACAGTTGCAAGAAGTCGGCATCGGTGACATCCCGTCTGGGCCCGGCAACTGGGCCTCCAACACCTTGCGCGTCTTCGACGACAACCTCTGGGCGGCCCGACCGACCGTCCGCCAACCGGAGGGATTCGTCTCCTGGCCGCCTTCGGGATACGTGCCCCCGCAAGCCGTATGGGGTCGCTGGACGTTCTCGATCTTCGGCGGCGACTTCACCAACGCCACCGTCTCGGTGAACGACGCCGTCGGTCCGATCCAGACATCGATTCTGGCCCGACGGCAATCGTCGAGCCTGACCGGACGAATAGCTCCCGAACCGTCGATCGTCTGGTCGATCGGCGCTGACAACGGCTCGGCCCTCATGTCGACCCCGACCAACGGCGACAGGTGCTACGACGTCAGGGTCTCGGGGGTGTCGGTCCGGGGAGCGCTGCAACCCGACTACGTCTACACGACCTGTGTGATCGACCCCTCGTTCGTCATGGCTTCAGCCCAGCCGGCAGCACCCCAAGCTCCTTGCACGCCGGTGGCGTTCGCCACCTGGACCACGCCGTGCTGGAATCCCGCCGCGGGAAACTCCAGCTTCGTCGATGTGGTGCGAGCCTGGCAGAGACAGCCAGTCCGCTGGCTACTTGACAATGGCATCACCACCGGTGTGTCGGTCGGAAGATTCGACCCGGAAGCAACCCTGACCCGAGCCCAGGCAGCCACGATGATCTGGCGTCTGGCCGGTTCCCCCGCCCCACCCGGGAACGCGCCATCCTTCCAAGACGTCCCATCGGGAAGCTGGTTCCACGACCCCGTTGCATGGATGGCGGCCAGCAAAATCACCATGGGCACCGGAACCGGACGATTCTCACCGAACGCCCCGGCCTCCCGCGCCGAGATGGTCACGTTTCTCTGGCGACTCGTCGATTCCCCTCAAACTGCCGGCACCATGCCGTTCGGTGATCTGACTGCGACGTGGCAGAACGATTCGGTCATGTGGGCCGCCGCTGTCGGCGTCACCTCAGGAACCAGCAGCACCGCGTTCAGTCCGAATCGGCCGGTGACGCGTGGAGAAGCCGCCGCGCTGCTCGCCCGATTCGCTACCGCAATCACCGTCTGACCGGAAAGTCCAACACAGCGAACCATTCGGAGGGTCAGTCTCGATAGGGGAACCAGAGGAGGTTCCCATGTCGACCCAGAACCCCGAATCGAAACTCCCGCCACCACCGATCTCCAGCTTGGCTCGGCCGCCGGTCTCGAGCCTCGCCCCGCCGCGGCCCGTACACGGCCGTCGATCGCCGGGACTGATCAAATGGATTCACATTCTGACGCTGGCGACGATCATTCCTGTGGGTGCCGTACTCGGTTACGGCGCGGCCGCCGGTGTGATCATTCTGTTCGTCATCATCGTCCCGTTCGAGAAGATGTTCCGGCGCCACGACCAGCCGATTCGTCGACCGGGTCTTCGGACCGATCTCACCTACGCTCTCGTCAACACGCCGTTGACGACGTTCGGCACCGTGGTCGCCATCGCCATAGCCCTGGTGTTGTTCCCCATCTATCTGCCGGCGCTCCTGTTCCGACCACTCGTGACACTCCAGCCGGGTTGGCTGATTGCGCTGGAGGGAGTGTTCCTGGCCGACATCGCCATCTACTGGGCCCACCGACTCCATCACGAGATCGGATTCCTGTGGCGATTCCATTCGGTTCACCACTCCAGCGAGAGAATGGACTGGATCGCCGGAATCCGACAGCATCCATTCGATGGCTTCATCATCATCGGGCCGGTTGTCTTTCTGATCGTCGCCGGATTCCAGGTGGAAGTGATCGGAGCGTTCGCCGTTGTCCAGACCATTCTCGGCTTGGTGGCCCACGCCAACATCAGATGGAGACTCCGCCCCTTCCACCGGATCGTGATGACCCCGGAGTTTCATCACTGGCATCACGCCAACCACCCCGACGCGATCCACACCAACTACGCCGTGTTCCTGCCGGTGTGGGACATCATCTGGGGCACCTATCGCATGCCAGCCGACGAGCGGCCGCAGCGCTACGGCATGGACGACCCGATATCCCCGAACGTGCCGGGGCAGATGCTCCATCCCTTCACCAAGGAGAGCCGCGAGCGATACCCGCTCCCTCCTCGTGCCCAGCGTGTGGTCACGAGACTCGGCCGATTGGTGCCCTTCCGCAGGCGGGCGGCTCGGGTTTCCTAGCATGACCCTCGTGTCAGATGCCCCGACAGAAACCGACGACGTCGAACTCGTTCGGCTCGTTGGCACCGGTGACCGCGACGCCCTGGTTGCCCTCTACAGCAGACACGCCGGTTGGCTCACCCTACGGCTCAGCCGGCGCTGCGGTGACCCCGACACGATCGACACCGCACTCCAGGACACCTTCCTGGCGGTATGGAAACAGGCTTCGGGCTACCGGCCGACCGGAGAGGTGGGCGCCTGGATGTGGACCATTGCTCTACGGCGGCTGATCGACCAGATGCGAAAGCGTCCGCCGCCCGAACCGATCGACGACATCGAACCGATGGGGGCGGTGATCGCCGACGAGGTCCCACTCGCGTTGGGGCACACCGACATGGGAACGGCATTCGCCTCGCTGGAACCACAGCTTCAGGCCGTGATGGCCGCCACCGCCCTGGACGGACTCACCAACAGCGACGCTGCTGCCCTTCTGGGCGTGCCGGTCGGAACAGTCAAGTCGCGACTCTCACGAGCCCGCGCACTGCTCAGGGAGGCTCTGCAATGAGCACAGTCCAAGAGGTAGAAGCGGCCCTCGGTCGAGCTGGCCAACAGCCACGCTTTTTCGCCGGGCCCGATGCCGGCCCCGACGATTCCGCTCGTATGGAGGCCAACTTCGCTGCGATTTCGGCAGAGATCGATGCCCCGAGCCCGGGGTTGTTGGCGAGAATCCTGAAACGATTCGGCGCCGACGACCGCATTGTCCCGCTGGTCACCGCCACACCGGCACTTCGTCGATCCTGGTTGGCCGCGGTTGCCGTGGCTCTTCTCTTCGCCCTCAACGCGGCTTCGGGCAGCGCTGCTGAGGGCACCGACAGAATCGTGATTTTCCTCACCATCGCCCCTCTGGTGCCACTACTCGGTGTGGCTCTCGCCTTCGGTCCGGCGGTCGACCCAACCCATGAAGTGGCGGTGGCCGCACCGATGGACGGATTCCGGTTGTTTCTCGTGAGGTCGGTGACAGTATTCGCGGCCAGCACCGGAATGCTTCTCATCGGATCGTTGCTCGTCCCCGCCGGTGGGGTGGCCCGAGTCGGCTGGCTGCTTCCGGCCCTAGCCACAACTGTCGTCGCCATGGCGGCGCCCACGCGGGTCGATGCCCGGGCTGCAGCCGGCGCCGTGGCCGCGACATGGGTGGTGTTGGTGGTCGTCGTTTCGCAGATCACCGACCCTGGCGCCATGTTCGGTCCGATCACCCAGCTCGCTTCGGTAGCGGTCGCCGCCGGCGCCATGGGGGCGTTTCTCAGAAGGCGCCGCCAACTCGACGAGCTCTCGATCAGAGGTGGTCGATGAACGTCCCGACCATTTCCGTTGATCGGCTCAGCCACCAATACGGTCGGCAGATCGCTCTCGACGTGGATCGCCTCGTCACCGGACCAGGGGCGACGGCTGTGCTCGGCCCCAACGGATCAGGCAAGAGCACTCTTCTGCAACTCCTCGCCACTTTGATGGTGGCGCAGTCGGGTTCGATTCGTGTCGACGGTCTCGACCCGTCGACTCCGCTCGAGCGAACCGCCATCAGGCGGCGGCTCGGCTACGTCGCTCAGCACAATGGTATGCCCGACCGCATGAGAGTCGCCGAATACTGCGACTACGTCGCCGCACTCAAGGAGATCGGACCGGAGCGACTTCGACGGAGATGGATTGCCTGGGTCCTCGACCGGGTCGGCCTGAGCGATGTCGCCACCGACCGGATTCGTACGCTCAGTGGAGGAATGAAGCGGCGCCTGTCGATCGCCCAGGCCCTGCTCGGCGGGCCCGACGTGATGATTCTCGACGAACCGCTGGCTTCGCTCGACGCCGAACAGCGAGGTGAGATCACTCGGTTGATCGCCCAGACCGCCTCGAAGGCCAACATCGTCGTGGCGACCCACCACCCAGATGAGCTCGCCTCGATCTGCGGGCAGGTCGTGGTGCTCGACGACGGCGTGGTCGTCTTCGTTGGTTCACCCCGCGAGCTGGCGGCCCGGGCCGAAGGCCGAGTCTGGGAAACCGACGTACCGAACCCCAGCGCCACCTGCCGGGCCATCGGTCCCGACCGGTTCCACTGCGTGGGCGATTTCGTGCCGTCCGGCGTTGCCAAGGCAACCCCGACGGTCGCCGACGGTTACCTGGTTCTGGTGCGCCACCGCTGACGCGACAAACTGTGAACCATGAGCTCACAGATCGGATTGGTGGGGGTGGCGGTATCGGCCTTGCTCGTCGGGGTCGCGGTGATCGTCTCGCTCTCGCGCCACCTGGGGCTCGCCACCGATCTCATCACCGCCTCGGCACGTGCCTTTGTTCAACTGGCATTGGTCGGCTTCGCTCTCCGGTTGGTGGTCGACGACAACGACCCTCTGGTATGGGCATGGCTCTGGATCGCGGCGATGATTCTCTTCGCGGCCTACACGGTCAGGCGTAGGGCCCCGGAGGTCGAGGGTTCGTTCAGCCTCTCGCTGGCGGCTTTCCTCGGCGCCGCTGCCGTCACGCTGGGCGTGCTGTTCGGTCTCGGTGTCTTCGAACTCAGTGGCCGAACACTGGTCCCACTCGGAGGGATGATGATCGGCAACTCGATGACAGCCATGGTGGTCGCTTCTCGGCGAATGGTCGCCGAGTCGGTCGACCACGCCGAGTTGATCCAAGGCCGTGTCGCCCTCGGCGCAACCATCGACGAGGCTCTGCTTCCTCATGTGAGGTCGTCTCTGCGCACCGCTCTCATCCCACAGATCGAGACCACGAAGGCGGTGGGGATCATCTTCCTCCCCGGGGCGATGGTCGGACTGATCCTCGGAGGAGCCGACCCGATCGACGCGGTGCGGGTCCAGACCGCCGTCATGTACCTCATACTCGGAAGCGTCTCCACCACCACACTCACCATGACCTTCGGGGTCAGCCGGAGACTGTTCAGCGGGACGGCTCGATGGGAGCGTCGGCATCGGCGCCGCACCCCCATGGCACTGCCCGAGCCGGTCAGCCGGATCGTCTGACCTCGAGCGCCACTTGATTGGTCTCGCCCACGGTCACGACCAGCCACAGCACCCCCACCGCCAGGACCACGGCCAAGGCCACCGCCGATGGGCCGAGACCGAACGCATCGGCCGACCACCCGACGATGAGAGGGCCGATAATGCGGCCAATGTTGGCCATCAGATTGAATCCTGCGATGAACGGTCCGGTTGCGTCGGCGGGAGCCAGGTCGGCTCCGAGCGTGAGCAGTGCCCCTGCACTCATCCCATTGCCCACACCCATCACGATGCCGGCCAACACGGCACCGGTCGCCGAGTCGGCCGCCCCGAGCAACAGCAATCCGGTCGCCATGAGAGTGAATGCCGGAACGATCGCCCTCAGCCGGCCGAACCGGTCCATCACATAGCCGGCCAACGGAAACAGCAAGACGTCGGCGCCGGTGCCCACGGCAACGAGCGCCCCGACCGCGATCGGGCTCAGACCGAGTGAGTCACCGATCAACGGCACCACCACGTGGCGGCCGTCGCGTGCCGCCATGACCAACATCGGGCCGAAACCTGTGATCAGGAGCCGGCGTCGATGCGCGGATATCCCGGCCCACATCGACGATCCCACGATCGGTTCGTCGCGAGTCTCTCTCGGTCGACCCCTGTGGTGAACGAACATTGCCAGCAGACCGCTGAGGGTCAGGACTCCGCTCAGGACGAACGCTGCCTCAAAGCCCGACACCTCGACCACGAGGCCACCGACCAGGGGCCCTATCAGCACCGACATCCGGAACGTCCCACCCACCAACGACATCACCCGGCCGCGTAGTCCGATGTCGACCGTGCGAGTGATGAAGGTCTGACGCGATTGGGTGACCCCGATGATCCCGAAGCCGTAGACGAGTCGAAACGCCACCAGTCCGAGGACGGCGGTGGTCAAACTGAGCGCGGCGGCAGTGATCGCCATCATTGTCACCGACAGGACCAGCAGGAGATCTTCGCCGCGTCGATGCGCCAAGGATCCTGCCGGGATGCCCCCGAGTACCGTTCCGGCACCGGCGGCGGCCAAGACCACTGAGACGGAGGTGAAACTCAGCCCGCTGTCGCGCAGGTAGAGGGGGAGCACCGGAAGAAGCACTCCCGTGCCGACACCAGAGGCCAACCACGGGAGGTAGACCGGAAGAGTCAGCCGTCGCACCGTGGGCCAAAGTGGAGGCACCGGACCAGCGACGTCGGGTCGGGACGACTCGCTCACCCTGGGGATCGTGGGGCAACGAGAACAACCACCGTCCAGTCGAGAATCGGTGTGCCGTGCACAGGCGAATCGTCGCGGTGGGCGAATCCTTGCACCCGTACGGCCTGCAGTTCGGCGGAGGGGGCCTCGACCGAATCCATGAGTGTGTGTTCGAACGACAGGAGATCGCCTTCGAAAGCCGGCCCGGTGTGGTTGCATTCGTGCCAGCCGAGAACGGTGGCGATGTTCGGCACCACTCGGCTCAGCGAGGCCTGAGCCAGCCCCACGACGTGGCCTCCGTATACCAGCCTCTCGGGGTAGGGAGCCTCGGAGGCGTCGCGGTGGATCATCGCCAGGTTGTGAGTGAGTCGAACCAGTGAAGTGGCACCATCTATCACGTCGCGGGTGGGGTCGAGAATCGACTCACCGATGGACCAAGGCGCCGATTCGCCGAGCAGACCGAGCTTCCATTCGGGCGGAATGATCTCGACGAACGACTCCAGGTCGAGTGGCCCGAAGTCGCCGAGGTCGTCGGCGTGTTCCGGCAGGTCTGGTCCGGCCGCCGGAAGCATCGGGCAGCGCTGATATGTCGCCACGGGCTCGCCGTTGGCCGTGGTGACGATGTCGACGAGGACCTTGCCACGGTGAGCTCGACCCGGCTTCGGGCTCGAATCGGCCAACGCCGACACGACGACGGCCGTTTCGACCGTGTCGCCCACGAAGACCGGGGTGGGGAGCCGGACGTTGCGGTAGAAGAGGTTGGCAACCGCCCGGCGACTGACGGTGGTGCTCTGACCGATGGACATCTGCATCACGAGCCCGGGGCTGACCAGCAGGCGGTCGGATCCGGTCACAGCACGACAGAGCTCGATGTCGAGGCAGAGCGCCAGGCGCTCCCCAACGAGCGCCTGATGGAGTGCAGTCACGCCGCTGTGGAGGGTGACAGCCGGTTGACGAGCTAGTCGCCGACCCACAACGAGGTCGTCGTAGAAGGGTCCGTCGAGGGGGATGACGTCGGGCACGGAACGAAACTACTTCGGAGGTCGTCCCAGGGGTGTTCCGGCCGCGGAAATGTACGTATCAATACCTCCTCGCTTAATCCTGACCAACTCGGTAGGGTTTCGACTCATGTTGGACCTGCTCCCCCACCGAATCCCTTGGTTCGTCGTCGGCCCCGGCCTCGGCTTGCTGATCGTGGCCCTGTTCGCCATCACCAACCAGCCCCTCGGTGCCAGCGGTGCCAACATCCAGACCAGCGGCCTCCTGCGCCGAGGACGCGACGTGGCGGTCTGGCGAGTCTGGTACTTCGCCGGGATGATCGGTGGCGGACTACTCGTCACACGCGTCCTCACCGCCGACGGGCCCGGAATCCGTTCCGGCTACGACAGTCTTCGCGACGCCTTCCCGCTCTGGGCCGTGGTGCCGCTGGTGTTCGGCGGAGCGACGATCCTCGGATACGGAGCCGGACTCGCCGGTGGTTGCACCTCGGGTCACGGCCTCTGTGGAACCGCCCAGCGTTCGCCCGCCAGCGCGACTGTGACGCTCACCTTCCTCAGCACCGCGATCGCCACGACTTTCGCTCTGCACGTCGTCACGGGAGGTTCGCTGTGAGAATGAACACGATCGGCTTCACCATCGGAATCCTGTTCGGGGGCCTGCTCGCCGGCGCCCAACTCCACGAGTACGACACCATCCACGCCATGCTCCGACTCCAGGAGGCCGACGTCTACTTCCTCATGGCCTCGGCGATTGCCGTGTCGGCGCCGCTGCTCTGGATTCTCGAGCGCCGCAATCATCAGACTCCACTCGGCGGCCGCATTTCGCTGTCGCGCTCGATGCCGCAGCGCCACCATGTGAAGGGAGGCGCCCTGTTCGGTGTCGGCTGGGCGATCGCCGGTACGTGCCCGGCACCGGCATTGGTGATGCTGTCATCGGGAGCATTTCTCGGCGTGGTCGCCATGGCCGGAATCTTCCTGGGGTTGCATCTCAACACCGCCAGGGCCAGCGAAGCTGCCCCGATCGGCGACGGCGAACACCGCGAGCTCGTCACAGTCGCCTGATTCGGCCCAGAGGAGTCAGGAGTCGGTTTCGCCGGCAACCATCTGACGCATCAATTCGTCGAAACCGGCCGGGTCCGAGGTTGCCACCTGGTAGGCGAGTTCGGCGTCATCGGTCGGGAAGACCATTCGTTCCCGTGCCGCCACCGCGGTGTGGATCACGTCAGCGACGTCGTCGGGATCGGCCTCCTGCCCGGTGGTGCGACGAGGGCCGGTGTAGCTGCGCCTACCGAGCATGTGGTCCTCGATGTCGGTTCGTACGAATGACGGGCAAACCAGCGTCACCGTCACTCCATCGGGCAGGACCTCCACTCGAAGGGTGTCGAAGAAGCCATGTAGGGCGTGCTTCGAGGCCGAATAGGCCGATCGCAGCGACAGCGGAGCGAAACCCGCCACACTCGACAGCACGACGATGCGGCCGCGGCGTTCGATCAGAGACGGCAGAAATGCCGCGGTGCAGTTGACCGACCCGAAGAAGTTGATCTCGACCACCCGCCGGAAGACGGCGAGATCAGTGTCGGCGAACGGGCTGAGATGACTCACCCCCGCATTGTTGATGAGCACATCGATCCCACCCCAAGTGTCGGCTACGGCTCGCGCCGCGGTCTGACACTCGTCCTCCGAAGTCACATCGAAGTCGACTGTGATGACCCTCTCGCCCTCATGAAGGTCATCGGCCAGTGATCTCAGACCGTCGGCGTCGACGTCGAGTAGGGCCACCCTCGCCCCTCCGGCCAAGTAGCGGCGGGCCAGAGCACTACCGATGCCTCCCGCCGCACCGGTTATCGCGACAACCTCACCATGCTCGCTCATCGGAATCCCTCCCGGCCATCCACTGTTGAGGCATTCGATCGCGTAAACATTACCCATGACCACTTCAGGCGAAATCGACTGGGCCGATCTGCTCCAACAAGCCACGGAAGCAGCCACCCACGCCTACGCGCCCTACTCCGACTTTCCGGTGGGCGCGGCCGGACTGACCGACGACGGACGCATCGTCATCGGCTGCAACGTGGAGAACGCCTCCTACGGCCTCGGTCTGTGCGCAGAGTGCGGGATGGTGTCGCACCTTCATCAGAGCGGTGGCGGACGACTCGTCGCCATGGTCGCCGCCAATCCCGAGGGCGACAAGCTGGCACCCTGCGGACGCTGCAGGCAGCTTCTCCACGAGGCCGGCGGCGGTTCACTTCTGGTCGACACCGAGTCGGGGGCACGACCCCTGCGCGAGTTGCTCGTCGACGCCTTCGGGCCCGAAGACCTCGACGCCCGGAAGGTCTGACCCGACATGGAGATGGTCGATCTGATCAAGACGAAGCGCGACGGCCACCGCCTTGCCGACGGTCAGATCAAATGGTTCATCCAACGATTCGCCGCTGGCGAGATCCCCGACGAACAGGCCGCGGCGCTCACCATGGCCATCTACTTCCGGGGTATGGAACCCGATGAGCTGAACGTCTGGACCCAAGCGATGATCGACTCGGGCGACACCCTCGATCTTTCCGGAGTCGGTCGGCCCACCGTCGACAAGCACTCCACGGGTGGAGTGGGCGACAAGGTCTCGCTCATCCTCGTTCCGCTGGTGGCAGCCTGCGGAGCGGCCGTGCCACAGCTGTCCGGGCGGGGCCTCGGCCACACCGGAGGAACCCTCGACAAGCTTGAGGCGATTGCGGGCTGGAAGGCCGAGATGACGGCCAGCGCCATGGTCTCGCAACTACGCGAGGTCGGCGGGATCATCGCCGGAGCCAGCGCCGACATCGCCCCGGCTGATCGTCGGATGTATTCGCTCCGCGATGTCACCTCGACCGTCGACTCCATCCCGCTGATCGCCAGCTCGATCATGTCGAAGAAGATCGCCGAGGGCACAGATGCTCTGGTGCTCGACGTGAAGTACGGAGCCGGAGCGTTCCTGAGAGAGATCGACAAGGCACGCGAGGCCGCCGAGACGATGGTTCGCATCGGCAACGACCATGGTGTGCGTACCGCGGCCCTGCTCACCAACATGGACACAGTGCTTGGTCGAGCGGCCGGCAACGCCGTGGAGGTGCAGGAGTCGATCGACGTGCTCGAGGGCGGCGGACCGGCCGACCTGCTGGAGGTGACGTTGGCGCTCGCCGACGAGATGCTCCAACTTGCCGGTCTCGACGCCGATCCAGCCGAGGTCCTCGCATCGGGCCGAGCCCGAGAGGTGTTCGATCAGATGATCGCCGCTCAAGGCGGCGATCTCTCGGTCGACTTGCCGCAGGCCGCCCATCGCTCGACCGTCGATGCGACGGAGTCGGGCTACATCACCCGACTCGACGCTCTTTCGGTCGGGATCGCGGCCTGGCGACTCGGCGCCGGGCGGACGCGGAAGGAAGATCCGGTAAGTGCCGTCGCCGGCGTGATCTGCCTTCGCAAGCCTGGACAGCGAGTGAGCGCAGGCGAACCGTTGCTGGAGCTACGCACCGACGATCCCGAGCGATTCACCGACGCTCGGGCCGCCCTCGCCGAGGCAGTCGCCGTCGGCCCCGAGCCCCGCTCGAACTCGCCTCTGGTCGCCGACATCATCCGCTGAGCCAAACCCGACCGTCGACTGGCGACGTGATGGGGTCAGGTTTGCGGCAGCGGTTGTCGATGGGAGATGCGTGACGAATCCGCCAACAGTGGTGTCGATTTCAACGATCAACGCCGCGCAGGACGGCGACCGCGAAGCACTGGGAGCGATCTTCCGGGCCTACCAACCGGCCCTTCTCCGCTACATCAAGGCCCGCGCCGCAGTTCTGGCCGAAGATGTCGCCTCTCAGACCTGGGTGTCAGTAGCTGCTTCGATCCACAACTTCCGCGGTGACGGCGAAGCCCTCAGGGGCTGGATCATCACGATCGGACGCCGCCGCCTGATCGACGAGTTCCGCCGGCAGGGAAGACACCCCGAGGACCCCGGCGACGTTCCCGACATCGTCGACGACCTGACCCCCGAAGATGTCGTGCTGTCGTCGGCGGAGTGGGCACAGAAGCTGATCTCCGAACTGCCGGCCCAGCAAGCCGATGTCGTGCTGCTGAGGGTCATCGGTGGCCTGAGCGTCGAAGAGGTGGCTGAAGAGACCGGCCTCACCCGCGCCAACGTGAGGGTCCTGTCTCATCGTGGTCTCGCCCGGCTCGAGAAGCTCCTCACAGACGGAAACGACACCGACGAGGTCGAGGAATTCCAGAGTTTCGTGTAACGCCACCGACCCGACCGGCGATACACCAAGCGTGAACGAACACGAGATCGACCCATTCACCTCTGAACGAATCATCGACGCCGCCTCCCGAGGCGAAACAGTCGAAGGCTCCGATGGGCTGAGCGCACTGCTCAGCTCGCTGCACGACCCTGCATCGGCAGCCGAGGCATCCACCGCCCTGCCGGCCGCCGCCGTTGTCGCACCCCGACACCACTCGATAGGCCGCGTCACACGGCGCACAGCCGTGGCGGCTTCGGTCGCACTGTTCGCCCTCACTGGAGCAGCCGCGGCGGTCACCGGCGGCACCGCACTCCTCGACCCGATACTCGGGTCCGACGCTCCGGCGGTCACCGATGAGCCGGTGGAGATAGATCCGAGCGACGGCCTGTCCGACGAGGAGCTCGTTCTCTTGTGCGAGAGCGCAACCAGCCACGGCGAGTACGTCTCCGCGGTGGCCCAGGACACGATCACCGAGGGCTCCCACAGCGAGCGAGTCAGCGCCGCCGCCCAATCCGACTGCGGCAAGACCACCGACGACCCCGACGTCGATGTCGATGTCGATGTCGATGTCGATGTCGAAGCCGACGACGAGGTCACCGACCCCGAGGAGCCGATCGTGGTCGACGCGACCGACGGCCTCTCCGATGAAGAACTCGAGGTTCTGTGTGAGGAAGCCGAAAACCACGGCGAGTACGTCTCCGCCGTCGCTCGCGACAAGATCAACGAGGGCTCCCACAGCGAACGGGTCACCGCTGCCGCCCAGTCCGACTGCGGCAAGACCACCGACGACCCCGACGCTGACGCTGAGGTCGCCGTAGAGAGCGACGGGGCCACACCGGACACCAGTGGTCCAGGTCGAGGCAACGGCAATTCCAACGGCAACGGCAACGGCAACGGTCAGGGCAACAACAGCACCGATTGAGCAATCGGGGACGAAGATCCGTTCATCTCGGGTTTCGGTCCCATGCGCTCCATCACCGTTGTAGCGGTGGTAGCCGGCACGCTGGCCGCCACCGCCATTGCCCCCACTGTCAAGCTCAAGCGCGACGAGGTCGAGGTCGCCGTGCCATCAGCCGACCTGATGGCGCTGCTACGGCGGCGTTTCACCGACAGCCCCGACGACGTTCTTGCCCTTCAGGACGACCGGGCCGTTCGCAGATTCTCGGGACGGGCCGGACCGTTTCCGTACCGCACCGTCGAGTTGGTCACCTTCGGCCCGGACTGGATCACGTTCGACCATCTGGCCGGACCCTTCTCTCACTGCCATGAGCGGTTCACGTTCACCGACCACGGCGGGTCGACAACGGTCGCCCACACCGGCGAGTTCCGACTACGTGGTGGCATCTGGAGTGCTTTGTTGGCAGTGGGACCGGTGAGGCGCGCCTTCGAGACCCACGTTCACGATCACATGGTCGAGATGGCTCTGATGGTCAGCGACCAATCGGATGCCACACCGTCTTCATCTCACAAAAGTCAGTGATCGACTGAGGACTCTCGTCTCCGACGTTGCCACGCACGACCCTCTTGACGTTGGTGGCGGCCACATCGAGAACCGAAGGATCGAGATCATCGGGGGCTCCGGTGAGATCGACTGCGTTGACATCGCGGTGACCGAGCAGCCACGGCAGCAGTTCGGTCTTGGGACCAGTGAGAATATTGACCACACCAGCCGGGACATCTGATGTGGCGATCACCTCCGACAGGCTGACAGCCAGCAGCGGCGAGGCCTCACTTGGGATCACCACCGCGGTGTTTCCGCCCACGAGAGCCGGAGCAAGACGAGACACCAAGCCGAGAAGCGAAGGTTGATCAGGGGCAACGACTCCGACCACGCCGGTGGGTTCGGGCACGGTGAAATTGAAGAACGGTCCGGCCACCGGATTGACGGTGCCCACGATGTGCTGAAACTTGTCGCACCAGCCCGCGTACCAGACCCACAGATCTATGGCCTGCTCGACCTCACGTCGAGCCGCCCGCTGCTCTACTCCACACGTGCGAAGTTCGGCCGCGAACTGCGACCGGCGGCCCTCCATCACCTCGGCCACCCGGTAGAGGATCTGGCCCCGGTTGTAGGCGGTGCGACCGGCCCAGCCGCTCTGGGCCGACCGGGCGGCACGAACTGCGTCGCGCAGATCCTTGCGGGAGGCTCTGGCCACGTTGGCGACGAACTCTCCGTCGACCGAGGACACCACTGTGGTGCGACCCGATTCCGAACGTGGAAAGGCCCCGCCGATAAAAAGTTTGTAGGTCTTTTGCACATCGAGGCGTTCGGCCATCACGAGCGTCCCTTCATCGGGGAGAGCGAAAGGTAGGGAGCAAGGCCGTGCAGGCCGCCCTCTCGGCCGAAGCCGCTCTCCTTGTAGCCCCCGAACGGGCTGGTCGGGTCGAATTGGTTGAACGTGTTGGCCCAGATCACACCGGCATCGAGCCGATCGGCCATCCAGAGAATCTTCGAGCCCTTCTCGGTCCAGATCCCTGCCGACAATCCGTAAGGAGTGTTGTTGGCCTTGGCAACAGCCTCCTCGGGGGTGCGGAAGGTGAGAACTGAGAGCACCGGCCCGAACACTTCCTCGCGGGCGACCCGGTGGGTCTGTTCAACGTTGCTGAGAATGGTCGGCCGATAGAAGAAGCCTCGATCAGGGAGAGCACAGTCGGGCTGGAAGAGTTCGGCACCCTCCCCCACTCCGACCTCCACGAGCTCGGAGATCTTGGCGAGCTGCTGCGACGAGTTGATGGCTCCGACATCGGTGTTCTTGTCGAGGGGATCCCCGACTCTCACCGTGGCGAGTCTTCTTTTCAGCCGATCGACGAACGAATCGGCGATGGATTCCTGCACCAGCAACCGGGATCCGGCACAGCAGACATGTCCCTGATTGAAATAGATGCCGTTGATGACCCCCTCGACTGCCTGGTCGATGGCGGCATCCTCGAACACGATATGTGCGGCTTTGCCTCCCAGTTCGAGAGTGACGGGCACGTTGCGAGCCAGAGCAGTCCGCTGGATCTGCTTTCCAACGGCTGTCGACCCGGTGAAAGCCAACTTGTCGACATCGCGATGATCGACGAGAGCGGCGCCGGTCTCGCCGGCTCCGGTGACGATGTTGACGACACCGGGCGGCAGCCCGACGTCCTGCATCAGCTCACCCAGTAGCAGCGCTGTGAGCGGAGTGGTCTCGGCCGGCTTCAGCACCACGGTGTTGCCGGCAGCCAACGCGGGGGCCAGCTTCCATGAGGCCATCAGCATCGGGAAGTTCCATGGAATGATCTGGCCGACCACTCCCCTCGAGTCGTGACGACGACCCGGATAGGCGTATTCGAGCTTGTCGGCCCACCCGGCGTAGTAGAAGAAATGTGCCGCGGCGAGAGGGATGTCGATGTCGCGACTCTCCTTGATCGGCTTGCCGCCGTCGAGGGTCTCCAGAACAGCGAACTCCCGGGCTCGTTCCTGGAGTTGGCGGGCAATCCGAAACAGGTACTTGGCCCGCTCCTTCCCGGGCATCGAACCCCAGACATCCGTGTGGGCACGGCGGGCCGCCGACACTGCACGGTCGACGTCGGCCGCCGAAGCCGATGCCACGTTGGCGAGGTGTTCCTCGGTCGAGGGCGAGATCGTAGGGAAGGCGCCACCCTCGATCGGATCCACGAACTCGCCGCCTATGAACAGGCCGTAGTCGTCGTCGATCGAAACGATCGATGTGGACTCCGGTGCCGGGGCGTATTCGAGGCCGAAGCCGTGGGACGGCTCGGCGGGAACGGGGTGCTTGTTGTCGGTCACGATCAGTCGACGCTCACGTAGTCGGGGCCGGAGTAGCGGCCGGTTTCGAGTTTCTGGATCTGGAGAAGCGCATCGTTGAGAAGGCTCGACGCACCGATTCGGAACCGGGAGGAGTCGAGCCAGTCGGGTCCGAGAGTTTCGCCGACCATCACCAGGTAGTGCCAAGCCTGCTTGGCGGTGCGAATACCGCCGGCGACCTTGAGGCCGACCGGCTCGCCGGTCTGGTCGACGTAGTCGCGAATCGCCTCGGCCATGCACAACGCGATCGGCAGGGTCGAGTTCTTGGAGACCTTGCCGGTGGAGGTCTTGATGAAGTCGGCACCGGCTGCCATTGCCAGCATCGACGCTCGGCGGACCTGGTCGTAGGTGCCGAGTTCGCCGGTTTCGAGAATCACCTTGAGATGGGCGGAGCCACATGCGTCCTTGGCGGCCGCAATTTCGTCGAACACCCGTCCGTATTGGCCGGAGAAGAAGTCGCCGCGTCCGATGACGATGTCGATCTCGCCGGCACCCGCCGCCACTGCGTCTCGGATGTCGGAGAGCCGCACCTCGAGTGACGACAAGCCGCTCGGGAAGGCGCCGGCCACACTTGCGACCGCTACCGATGAACCGGCGGTGTTGGCCACGGCATGAGGAACCATCTTCGGATATACGCAGACCGCGGCTGCTGACGGAACCGATTGATTGGTCGGGTCGGGGCTGATGGCCTTCTGACACAGAGCGCGGACCCGGCCCGGGGTGTCCATGCCCTCGAGTGTGGTCAGGTCGATGCAGGAGATGGCGAGATCGAGCGCGGCTCGCTTCGAGGCCTTCTTGATCGAACGCGTCGTGAAGGCCTTGGCCCGAGCCTCGATGGCCACCTCGTCGACGGGTGTGACCTTCAGGCCCAGCCCGCTTCCGGAACCGGCGCTGAAGCCGCTCGGGGACGAAGTCGTGTGGTCTAGTTGCCTGCTCACAGTGTCCAGTGTGCCCGTGGAATCGGGGGGACGCCCACCAATCAATTCGGCGGCGGCATCGAGGGCACGATGAAGTGTCTCGACCGCTGACTCGCGGGCGATGGTCAGGTCGTCGAAGTCGGCCCCAACGATGGTCTCTCCGTAGAGCTTCAGCTTGGGTTCGGTGCCGCTGGGCCGGAGCACCAGGCGTGTTCGCGATGAGAGGTCGAGGATCAGGGCGTCGGTGGCGGGAAGTCCCGTTCCGGTGGCGAGCAGGTCGGTAACGGAGTCGACCTCGAGGTCGCCGACCGAGACCGGCGGCCGCAAACGCATCCGTTTCATCAGATCGCTCATTCGTTCGGAGGCATCTGAGCCCTCGAATCGGAACGACCTCTGATCGCTGTGATGGACACCGTGCCGACGATGGAGCCGGTCGAGCAGGTCGAGAACGGTGGTGCCGGCGGCCTTGGCCTCTGCGGCCATCTCCGCGAACGCCAGAGCCGCGCTGATGCCATCCTTGTCTCGGACCGCATCTCCGACGGCGAACCCGAGTGCCTCCTCGAAGCCGAATGTGAAGGCGAGTTCGGTGCGCTCGATCGCCGGCCGCATGATCCACTTGAAGCCAGTGAGTGTCTCCTCGAAGACCACTCCGTGATCGGCGGCGATACGAGACAGCAGCCGTGATGACACGACCGTGGTGGCAACCAGACGATCGTTGCCATCACCCCGGGACAGAGTGTGTTCCGCGAGAAGCCCACCGATCTCGTTTCCGGTGAGGGGACGCCACCCGTCGCCGTTGGGTACCACCACGGCCAACCGGTCGGCATCGGGGTCGTTGGCGATCACGAGTTCGGAGCCCATCTCGGCGGCCAGGTCGATCGCCAGGTCGAGGACTCCGGGTTCCTCCGGATTTGGAAAGGCTGCGGTCGGGAAGTCCGGATCGGGATCTCCCTGTTCGGGCACGACCACCGGCTCCGGAAAGCCGGCCGCGGCAAAGGCGCGAAGGAAGACTTCGCGGCCCACACCGTGAACGGGCGTGTAGACCACGGCCAGATCACGTGCCGAACCCGATGAGATCACACCAACGGCAGCCTCCACGTAGGCGGAAATCAGAGAATCTTCGGTGTCGGTGATTCGCGGGTCGTCGACCTCGGCCAGATCGGCATCGGAAATCAGGCCCACCGCATCGATCTCCGCGGCAATCTCGGAATCGACAGGCGAAGCGATTTGAGCACCGTGACCCCAGTAGACCTTGAAGCCGTTGTCGGCCCTCGGGTTGTGGCTGGCTGTGACCATCACACCGGCATCGGCACCCAGATGACGAACCGCAAACGCCAAGACCGGCGTCGGGTGGGGGCCACGAACGATCTCGACATTGAGTCCGTGGGCCGCCGCCACGCGCGCAGTGTCGTCGGCGAAGACGTCGCTGTTGTGCCTGGCATCGTGGGCAACGACGATCTTCGTGCCGCCCTCGGCGAGAACCCGTCGTGACACCCCAGCGGCGGTCATTCTCACCAGCACTCTGTTCATACGGGTCGGCCCGGCGCCGAGAGCACCTCGCAGTCCGGCGGTCCCGAACGCCAGCCGAGTGGCGAAGCGCTCCTCCAACTCCGTGCCACCAGAGGCAATCAACTCCTCGAGTTCGGCTCGGGTGTCGGGATCGGGGTCGACCGCCAACCAAGCGCGTGCCTCGCTCAGGGCCTCTCCGGCGGCGGCGCTCACAGCCGCTCCAGTACGCCACGTAGCAACGCAACCATTCTCGGCCCGGCGTCGCGAGCGGCATCGAGCACGTCGGTGTGGTCGAGCACCTCGTCGGACAATCCGGCCGCCGCGTTGGTCACGAGCGACACTCCGAGAAGTTCGGCACCCAAGTGGCGGGCCGCAATCGCCTCCAACACGGTCGACATGCCGACGAGATCGGCGCCCATGGTCTGAAGCATTCGAATCTCTGCCGGAGTCTCGTAGGCCCCGCCGAGCAAGCCGGCGTAGATCCCTTCAGGAAGGGTCGGATCGACGTCCATGGCAAGAGCGCGAAGGCGAGGCGAGTACGCCTCGGTGAGGTCGACGAAGCGCGCTGGTTTGTCGTCCGGTGGCGGTGGCCCGACCATCGGTGTCGTGCCGGTGAGATTGAGTTGGTCGCACAGCAGCACCGGTTGGCCGACCGGCCATGTCGGATTGAGTCCCCCCGCGGCGTTGGTGAGAATGATGGTTCGACAACCCGCGGCAATCGCTGTGCGTACCCCGTGGACCACGGTGTGCACCGCGTGCCCCTCATAGAGGTGTGCTCGACCACCAAGCACGAGCGCGGCGAGATCGCCCACCTTGACCGACCGCGCCAGGTTGCGGTGCCCGACCACCGTTGGGGCCGGAAAGCCGGGCAGGTCACCGAGTTCGACATCGGCAACCACGGCGCCGAGATCGTCTGCCGCTGCGGCCCAACCTGATCCGAGCACGACCGCGGCATCGTGGCGCTCGACGCCGGTGCGACGTGCCAACTCGGCCGCGGCGTCGGCGGCCAGTTCGTAGTGGTCGGTCCCGATGTTTGTTTCCACGTTCGATCCTTTCAATGATGAATTCTGCTCGCAACTGCTGTCGTACGAAAGGGACCCTCCCGGCTACACCCCGAGCCCGGTCAACGCATCTTCGACACGGCGGCCGCACTGATCGCCGAAACCGGTCCAACTGTCGCTGGATCGACCGATCAACGAGTCGGCTTCCTCCCACAGTTCGGCCTCCAACGGATCGAGAGCCTCGCGCACATCGATCAGCGTCTCGTGGTTGGCCTCGACCTGATCGCGTAACGCTGCGAACCTCTCGACCTGCCGTAGGTCCGACAACACCGTCGGGACGCTCGATGCCACGAAGGGAACATAGACACCACAGCAGGGAGATCCGACGCACGCCCAGAACCTCACGGGCGCACCGTCGGACGGCAAAGAACACACCATCGACGCGGTGGTCGCCTGATATCCGGGAATGTGCATGCATACGGTGATTCCCGACAAGTCATCGCCGAGTTCCGACGGCGGCAACTCCGTCGGGTCGCCACGCCCCGGAGCCCCCCACGGGACCGTTCCATGAAATCTCAGCGTGGCCACCGCATCGGCCGGCGACGGACCCGACACCGAGCAAGCTGACGTCGCCGCCAGCCGATGATCAGCGAGGCGGGTGTCGACCGATGTCTGATGCCAGAGTTCGACGGACTCACCGTCGACCAACGCTCCCGAGGAACGAGTCCAGTCGGTTCCGAGCGTGTATCTGTTGGATATGGCGGCGTGATCAACGAACGGCGCCCCGACCCAGTCGTGGCCCGATGTCTCCACCACCCAGCCACCGGTTGCGTCCACCAGCAGGAACGACGAGTCGTAGGCATCGCCCTGATCGGGCTCTCCGCTGCCGCCCTGCCCATGACGAGCCAGGAGCTCGGAGAGGACGTCGACGCCTTCCTCAGCCGAGCGGGCCCGTTCGAGGGTGAGCCGCACCAGGTCCATGCCGATGAGCGCGTCGGGCCCTGTGAGGTCGCGGCTCGAGTAGACCCGTTCGTTACCGACGGCCAGGCCGTGGTCGTTCACTCCATGCTCGGCGCCCCACAACCAGGTTGGTCGGGACAGCACGGTCGGGCTGGCATCGGCATCGGCGATCTGGAGGTATTGCGTGTGCACACTCCCCTGCGACCGACGAGCCGAGTTGGCTTCGATGATCTGCGGTTCAAGAGGACCGCGATCGGAGTTCTTGGCGAACAGCGAACCAGCCGAAGAGACGGAAGCGAATGTGTCGCACATGGCCACGACCTTAGGAGACGAATCATCCCAGACATGAAGCCACTGGGGGAGCGGGTGTAGACCGGTGGGCGTGGACAACCGCATCACCGACAGCGAACTGGCAGAGGTCGAGGAGGCAATATCCGCGGCGCTCGAGTCCGACGACCATTCCGGCCTCACGATTCTCGGGTACGGAGAGGTGTCCGTGGCGGTGGGTTGGCCCCACGGCTCACCAACCTGGGCCTGCAAACGCATGCCTCCATTCACCAACCAGGAGGCCTTCGACGCCTACCTGGCCCTCGTCACCGATTACATCGCCACTCTCACCGCGGCAGGGGTGAACGTTCTCGACACCGAGGTTCGTCAGCTTCCCGGCCCCAACGGAAGCCGCATCGGTTACCTCGTGCAACCCGCCCTCGAACCGTCGCAACTCGGACCCGATGTGCTGCGCTCCGCCGATCCCACGATCGGCCATCCGATCATCGAAGCGATCATCGAAGCGGTGATGGCCTGCACCGATGGACGCACCGGTATCGATGCTCAGGTCACGAACTGGGCATGGATCGACGGCCGGGCCGTCAACCTCGATGTCAATACTCCGTTCATGTACGACGAGGCGGGGCATCCGGTTCTCGACATCGACATGTTCATCGGGGCGCTGCCTTGGGCCGTGAGGGCAACGCAACGCAAGGCCGGGCCGAAGATCATCGCTCGGTGGGCCAAACCACGATGGGCACTCACCGACATGGCCATGAATCTCCACAAGGACCATCTCGAGGAATGGATTCCTCTCGTTGTGAGGGCCGCCAACAGCCGACTCGATGATCCGATCATCGAATCCGACCTCGAGGCCGCTTACGCCAAGGAAGCGAAACTCTGGGTGAAGCTGCACCGGCTGAAGAGGATCGACCGCTGGTGGCAGCGAACGATCCGCCGTCGCCGCTATCAGTTCCTCGTTCCCGAGACGACCGATTACGCATGACCACAGGAGACATTCGATGAGCACCATCGACAGCACCTATCCAGACCGCGACGCTGTCGAGGCCTCCTATCACGAGCACGTCGATGCCGGGCGGGTCGACACATGGAAGCTCGCCGACATGCAACTCGTGATGGGCGAGCGGGAAGGGCCGCGCTTCAGCGACGCCTTCACCGGGAAGTGGTATCTCAACTGCCATTGCAACGGCGGAGTGTTCAATCTCGGGCATCGCAACCCGCGTGTCATCGCGGCGGTTCGAGAAGCAATGGACCACATCGACATCGGTAATCACCACCTCGTGTCGACCCATCGGGCCCGAGCCGCCGAGAAATTGGTCGAATCAACTGGAGGGGACCTGCCTTGCGTGGTCTTCGGAACTACTGGAGGTGAAGCCATCGACCTCGCCATCAAGGCGGCCCGCCACGCCACCGGACGCGACGGGATCGTCTCGGTTGAAGGCGCCTACCACGGCCACACCGGGCTGGCGCTCGCCACCGGCGAGGCCAAGTTCCGCGATCCGTTCCGCCACGTGGTGCCGGGCTTCATTCAAGTGCCCTACAACGATCTCGGTGCCATGGGATCAGCCATCGACGATTCCACGGCCGCCGTGATTCTCGAGGCGATTCCGGCCACTCTCGGCTTCCCGATGCCAGAGCCCGGCTACCTGGCGCAGGTGCAATCGCTGTGCCGCGAACGGGGCGCTCTTCTCATCGTCGACGAGGTCCAGACCGGTCTGGGTCGCACCGGCAGTGTCTGGTACCACCATCAGGAGTCGGTCGACCCCGACATGTTGGTCGCCGGCAAGGGTCTTGGAGGAGGCATCTACCCGATAGCGGCCACGTTGATGACGGCCGACGTGCACCGATTCACCAGCGAGGAGCCGTTCTCACATGTCTCGACCTTCGGAGGGTCCGAACTGGGATGCGTGGCGGCCTCGACGGTCCTCGACATCGTCACCGACCTTGTCTTCCTCGAAAGGGTGAAGGAGGTCGGTGTCCGAATCGGCGACGGGCTAGCGGGAGGGCCGTTCGAGATTCGCCGGCGCGGCATGCTCACCGGTCTGAAGTTCGAGCAGACGACTGGCGGCATGACCGCCATGAAGGCCCTTTTCGACCGAGGCATCTACAGCTTCTTCGCCGGCAACGACCCCTCTGTGTTGCAATTCAAGCCGAGCCTCATCGTGTCCGACGACGACATCGACTGGCTCATCTCAACTGTGCGTGAAACTCTCTGGTGACCGCACCGACTCACCCGAGGACTCCCGACGATGACAGCCACGGAGACGGATCTCCCCAATCCGATCAGTCCTGAATTCTGGGTGAGATCCGAAGCTGCGATCGACCACGATCTGGCTGCCCTGCGTTCAGCACCGTTGTCGTACCATCCGGAACCTCCGCTCCCGGTCGAGCTCGGCATCGCGGCCGGCCCCGGTTGCTGGGTGGTCAACAAGCACGCCGACATTCTCGAGGTGTCGAGACAACCGGAGTTCTACTCGTCGGCCTCCGGCATCACGGTTCTGGATGCGCCGGCCGAGTTCAACGAGTTCTTCGGCTCGATGATCTCGATGGACGATCCGCGGCATGCCCGACTTCGCAGACTGATTTCAGCGGGATTCACCCCCCGGATGCTCACCAAGCTCGAAGCCGGTGTGGCCGAGCAGGCGGCCCGAATCGTCGACCGGGTGAGCGAGAGAGGCGAATGTGATTTTGTGGTCGAGGTGGCGGCGCGCCTCCCGCTTCAGATCGTCTGCGATCTCATGGGGATTCCGGAGAGTCAGATCGATTTCGTCTTCGAACAGACCAACATGATTCTGGGCGGCAGCGACCCTGAATACGTGCCCGATGTCGACGACATCCTCACGTCGATGCTGCTCGCGGGGCAGGGTCTCTCCGATCTCATGCACGACGTGGCGCGCTCCAAGAAGGGCGGCGACTCCGACGACCTGACGACGATTCTCGTCAACGCGACCGTCGATGGGGAACAACTCACCGAAGCCGAAATCGCCAGCTTCTTCATCCTGCTGGTGGTGGCCGGCAACGAAACCACCCGCAATGCGATCGCGTGGGGATTGAAGTTCCTCACCGACAATCCGCCTCAGAAACAGATCTGGCTCGACGAGCCCGACGCCGTGGCAGGCACCGCCGTTGAGGAGATCGTGCGTCTGGCCAGTCCGGTCACCTACATGCGCCGCACCGCTCTGGCTGACACCGAATTGGGGGGCCAACAGATTCGCGAGGGCGACAAGCTGGCGATGTTCTACTTGGCGGCCAACCGCGACGAGGACGTGTTCGACAACCCGTACACCTTCGACATCCGACGCGACCCCAACCCCCACGTCGGATTCGGCGGACCGGGCCCTCACTTCTGCATGGGGGCCCACCTGGCCCGGCGGGAGATTCGTCTCATGTGGCAGGAGCTTCTCCAACGGCTACCCGACATCGAGGCGTCGGGCCCACCGGAATTGCTGCTGTCGAGCTTCATTCACGGCGTGAAACACCTACCGGCCACCTTCACCCCTGTGAAGGCCCGCTGAGGGCTCCCCCGCTCGGATCAGCGCAGTCTCGCTGTCTGCACCGCACTCCGAGCCACGACGCCATCGAACTCGTCGACCACGACGATCCGATAGTTCGCGAACACCGTGCCGCGTGCCAGCTCATCGATCAACTTGTGGATGCCCGGCCCTCGGGACTCTCCGATCACGACCGCCTGTGACCCCAGAGGCCAGTCCGGCGCATCGTCGCCGTACGCCCGTATCACCAGAGCCCGCCAGCCCGCATCGGCCGCGGGGCCCGTCGACCAGGCAACTCGGACGTGATTCGATCCATCGTCGACCCGTACTCGGAGGCCAACGTCAACCGAGGCATCGGAGGGAACAACAGATGGTTCGTCAACCGGAACGGCCGGATCCTCGACCACCGAGGAGTCCGGTCTGGACGGTGACGGCGGATCCGGTCTAGATGGTGACGGCGGGTCCGACCTGGACGGTGCCGGTGGGGTCGAGTCATTCGGTGTTCGGGGAGCGTCGACCCCGGGCCGGTCTGTTGGAGCGATCGATCCGGGAGGCGGATCGTCGACCGGTTGATCGGACTCCGGCGGTCTCGGTTGGTCCACGTCGCGAGCGGCCGGTCGGTCGACGGGCACCACGGTGACCAGCAAGCCGTCACGAACTGTCACCACGGCACCCTCCCCGAGAGAAACATCGTCGATGGCCACAGAACCACCGATCCGGACCACGATGACGCTGCCCTCGGGAAGCTCGAATCCATCGGCGGGGTCACTGACTGTCGAGCCGTCCGGGAGGGTCACGACAACACCTTGCGCCGCCGTCATCTCCAGAGCCGAGGATACCGACCGGTCGCGCCAGACCAATCCCGCCGTGGCAACTGCCAGGATCAGCACCGCCACCGAACCGAGCACCGCGACCCGTCCCCGGACCGGGGATGCCCGTCGGTCACGCCGGCGTTGAGCGTGGGCGATCCTGAGATCGGCGTCGAGACGGTCGGCGAACTCGGCGGTCGGCTCCAGGTCGGTGTCGATGAACAGCTCTGACAGAGCATCAATCGGATCGTCGGGCATCTCGTCAGTCATGATCGCTCCTCCTGAAGTTTCTCGAGTTCGCGCTCCAGGGCCTTGGTGGCCCGGTGCAACAGCACCGACATCAACGACCGGTTCACTCCCATCGCCCTGGCTGCCTCATCGTGTTCCAGGCCCGTGAGGTACCGGAGCGAGAGAACCCGTTGGTACCTGGGGTTGAGCCGGTCGAGGGCCACGCGAACCAACTCGATCCGGTCGAAGTCGAGCACCGCTTCAATGGCATCCTCGGTCTCGAACGAGACGGAGTCCTGGAGGCGATCAGCCGCCCGACGGGCGCGATCGCCATTCCGGCGGCCGCGTCGACGGTGGTGGTCGGTGACGAGATTGGCCGCGATACGAAACAGCCACGGCGCAATCCCTCCCGGCTTCCATTTGAAGCGGTCGATTCCGGCCAGTGCCTTCTCGAAGGTGGCCGATGTGAGGTCCTCGGCCACCTCGCGCGACCCGGTTCGACGGAACACGAAGCCGTGGATCGCTCCGACATGACATCGGTAGAGCTCGGCGAAGGCATCGGCATCGTGACGCGCTCGTTCGACGAGCTGTCGCTCGTCGAACGGCACAGAATCGTTCCGGGGTGGTTCCACCAAACGAAATGTTGCCGCATCGGGCACCGTCCTCGAAGTCAGCGGTACCGAATCGATCCGCGTGACACCACCGGCCGGACCCGATCCGGCCGCGACTCGGAGCCGGGCAACCCGACATGTTCGGCCCGGCTGCGGGCCACCACCTCGCCATCGGCATCGACCGCCGTGACCACGTATAGGTAGCGATGACCTACGGCCACCTCGGTATCGATGTAGCTCAACTCGTCGAGGCCGGTACGGGCCACCACCGCACGATCGCCTTCGGCGACGCCGCGCCATAGAACGTACCCGACTGCTGATTCGGCCTCAGTTGACGACCATGTGCACCCGATCTCCGCCGAATCACCCCGTGCTGCGACGGCGCGGCATCGGAGCCTCATGGCGTCGACATGGTCCGACGCAGCCACAAGGGTGACCGACGCGGGTTCACTCCTAGCCACGATCTCACCGGCAGCGTCAAGACCGAGAACCACATACAGATACTGCCCCGGTACCTCGAGGGCGGTATCGACGTAAGCGGTGGTATCGGCTCCAAGTTCGGCGACGAGATTGCGCTCACCATGATGCGGTCGAACCCTGATGTTCCAGAGCTGCCAGCCGCGCACCGCCAAGTCGTCACGAGTCGTCCAGTTGCATTCGACCGATCCGCCCCCCGAGTCGTCAACCGACCCGAAGCACCGGGCCTTGATCTCGTGGCGAACATCGTGACGGGCGACGTCGGTCACGCGGATCGGCAGTCGATCGGAGGAGGCCGCGAACGCCGCTGGTGTTGCCGCCAACAGGATCGCACCGACCAGCAGAACGATCAAAGGAGAAAAGTACCGGCGCATCAGAGTCCTTTCGTCCGGATATCCGGACTCTCTGCCCGGCACAATCCACAACGACGACCAACCTCCTCGCTTACACCCCCGAGGACCATTGACCCGAAATCTCTCCGTCTGGAGGAACAGTGACCTTGTTCTCTAAGGGACCCGGCCTCCTATTACATACGGTGAAGGTCAGCGGAAGAATCCGAGGGCATCATGCAGGTGACACCCGAACTCTTGGCTCACCACGACCGACCGGGGCCTCGCTACACGTCGTACCCCACGGCGGTTGAGTTCAACGACAGTTTCGGCCCTGAAGACTACGAGGCGCGTCTACACGAGGCCGCCCAGCTCACCATCACGCCGCTGTCTCTCTACGTCCACCTGCCGTTCTGTGAATCCCGTTGCTCGTTCTGCGGCTGCCACGTTGTGGTCACCAAGAACACGAGTCTGGCCGACGTATATCTCGACCGGTTGGTCAAAGAAGCCGACATGGTCTCTCAACGGCTCGGTGAGCGCACCACGCTGCATCAATACCATTGGGGCGGGGGGACACCTACCTACTACTCCCCCGACGACTTGGCTCGTCTGCACACCGAGCTGCTCGGCCGATTCGACATGGCTCCGGGTGCCGAACTGGCGATAGAGGTAGACCCACGTGTCACATCCACCGAACATCTCGAGGTGTTGAGAGGTCTCGGGTTCAATCGCCTCTCAATGGGCATCCAGGACTTCGACCCGACCGTTCAGGATCTGATCGGTCGACACCAAACCGTGGAAGAAGCCGTCGAACTGCACACGGCAGCGCGATCCTTGGGGTTCGAGTCGATCAACTTCGATCTCATCTACGGGCTTCCCGGCCAAACCGACGAGTCGTTCGCCCTCAGCCTCGACCGCGTAGCCGAACTCATGCCCGACCGTTTGGCGGTCTACTCGTTCGCCTACCTGCCATCCAAGCAGACCCAGCAGATCCGAATCGACGAATCTCAGCTTCCGGATCGCGACACCAAGTTCCGCCTCCTCACCCAGGCCATCGACCGACTGGTCGGAGCCGGCTACTCCCAGATCGGCATGGACCACTTCGCACTGCCCGACGACGATCTATCGGTGGCTCGCTCCGCGGGCACGCTCTCGCGCAACTTCATGGGGTACACCACAAAACGTTCGCCCGACGTCGTGGCCATCGGCACCTCTGGGATCAGCGACGTGCAAGGTGCCTACGCCCAGAACCACAAACGAATGGCCGACTACTACGGTGCAGTTGATACCGATGTACTGCCCATCGAGCGTGGCGTCGCCCTCAGCCCCGACGACAAGATCCGGCGTTTCGTGATCACCGAGTTGATGTGCAACGGTCGAATCGTCGCCGACGACGTCGAAACTCGATACGACATCTCCTTCTCCGACTACTTCGGTGCCGAGCTGGCCTCGTTGCAAGCGCCAGGTGGAGCGGTCGAGGAAGGCCTCATCGAAGTATCCGAGGGCGACCTCCGGGCCACGGAGCTCGGAGAGCTGTTCATCCGCAACGTCGCCATGGAATTCGACGCCTTCATGGCCGGCCACGCCGACTCGGCCAAGCCACATTTCTCCAGAACAGTCTGACCCATGGCCTCGGGGGACAAGTCACGTATCGGCGTGGTTCTGGTCCAGATGGGCGGGCCGTTGGATCTCGACCAGGTCGAGCCGTTCATAAAGTCGATATTCGCGGATCCCGATCTCATCGCCGTGCCGGGCCCGGCATGGACGAGCGAGCTCGTCGGCACGATCGTGTCGAAGATGCGAGGACCGAAGGTCCGTGCCGCGTACCGCAGCATCGGTGGGGGCTCACCGATTCTCGACATCACTCTGAGCCAAGCCCAGGCGGTGACCACCGCACTGTGCGAACGCGGGCACGACGCGTTCTACGCCGTGGCAATGCGTTACTCCCAGCCCGACACAGCCGATGCCATCGAGCATCTCGAACGTCAAGGCGCCGATCGGATAGTGATGCTGCCGCTCTACCCCCACTACTCGTTCGCGACGACCGGATCGTCGGAGAATGAGCTGCGCCGTGTCATCAAGCAGCGACCGTGCGATCTTCCCTTGCGGGTGATTCGCACCTGGCACGATCATCCGTCGTATCTTGATCTTCAGGCTCGGCTTGTGATCGAAATGCTCGACGACCTGCCCGAGGCCCAACGGGATGGAGCCGCAGTCGTGTTCTCCGCCCACGGTCTTCCTCAGAAGATGGTCGACCGAGGCGATCCCTATCCATCCGAAATTGCGGCCGCCATGGCCGGAGTCATCGAGCGGGTCCCTTATCGGCTCGACGCCCGGCTCGGATACCAATCTCGCACCGGACCGCTGAAGTGGATCGGTCCCGACACGATCGATGTCATCCGGGAATTCGCCGATGAGGGTCGTGATTCGGTCTCATTGGTGCCAATCTCTTTCGTGTCAGACCACATCGAGACGCTCTACGAGGCCGACATGCTCATCGCCGAAGCCGCTGCTGCCGCCGGCATTCGTGAATACCGGAGAAGCGCCGTGTTCAACGACTGCTTGGGAGTCGGGGAGATGCTGGCCGACATCGTCGAGGACGCATTGTGACGTCCCCCGATCAGCCCGAGAGGCGCGTGCCCCGAGAGGTTGTGGTCATTGGCGGTGGATTCTCCGGACTTCTCACCGCGGTCGAGTTCGGCCGACGAGGCATCAGAGCCACCGTCGTCGAGGCCAGTGACCGACCCGGGGGTGTGGCCCAAACCGTTCGAGAGGACGGCTATCTGCTGGAGCCGGCCGCCGGCACCTTCCTGCTTCCCCACCCTGATCTCAGCCCCATCCTCCACGCGGCCGGCATCGAGCTGGTCGAGTCTCCCCCCAGCGCCCGTCGCCGCTGGGCGTTCCGTCACGGAGCCATGCACGAGTTGAAGGACTCGCCAGCGATCGCGCTGTCTCCCGTGCTCAGCTGGCGGGCCAAGTTCCGTACGCTGCGCGAGCCCTGGATACGCACTCCCCCACCCGAGGACGACGAGTCCTTGCTGCACTTCGCCTGCCGACGACTTGGTCCCGAAACCGGAACTCTCATCGCCAACATCATGGCCCACGGCGTGTTCGCCGGAGATCCAACGACGATGTCGGCCCGGGCCGCCTTCGGAAGGCTCGTCGGCCTGGAGGATGAAGCAGGAAGTCTCATCCGAGGTGGCATTCGGCGAATGAAGGCCCGCCCCAAGGGCACACCGCGAGCCACGGCCCATTCCTCACCCGACGGAATGGCCTTCGTGGCCCGCTCTCTTTCCAAGTTTCTCGGCGACCGCTACAAAGGATCCTGGCCCGTCACGTCGATCCGGCCCGATGGTGAGCGTTGGGTCGTCGAAGGCTCCGAGACACTCACGACCGACGCCGTGATCATCGCCGTCGAGCCCGGGGCGGCGGCCCGGTTCGCTCCCACCGATCTCGGCCCGCTGCTGAGCGGTCGACCCACCGCCAACGTCGCGATCGTGGGGCTGGGTGGCCGAGCCTGCGATCTTCCGATTCCACCCGGGTTCGGGTTCCTCACCGGACCAGGCGAATCCATTCGGGCTCTCGGAATGTTGTTCGAGTCGGAATACGCCGCCGGCCGGGCCCCCAACGGATGCCGGATGGTGAAGGCCATCTACGGTGGCGACGCCGATCCGAGTGTCCTCGACCTCTCCGACGATGATCTGCTTCGACTCGCCACCGACGAGTTGAGCCGGGCGATCGGGATCGACGTTCGGCCGAGCTTCACCAAGGTGGTCCGCCAGACCGCCGGGATTCCGCAATATCCCGTGGGTCATCCCCAGTGGCTGTCACAACTCGACGACGCCCTCGTGCCCTACCCTGGACTGGAATTCACCGGTTGGGGTTATCGAGGGATCGGCGTCTCGTCACTCGCCACCGACGCCGCTCGCGTCGCAGATGAGATCACCCACCATTCCAGTCCAGCCGTCGGGAAGGTCCCATGACGAACGAACTTCCTCGCATCATTCAGGGCGGAATGGGTGTCGGGGTTTCCGGTTGGAGACTTGCCAACGCCGTGGGCAGTCGAGGCCAACTCGGGGTCGTGTCGGGGGTCGCGCTCGATGTGATTCATGCTCGACGACTCGCCGACGGCGACCAAGGCGGCCATCTCCGCCGGGCCTATGCGGAGTTCCCCAACCAGAAGATCGTCGCCGACGTCCTCGACCGCTACTACCTCCCCGACGGGCGACAACCCGACGAGCCGTATCGAACGGTGCCGAAACTCAACGCCGACCCGCCTGCCAACCTGATCGGACTCACTGTTCTGGCCAATTTCGCGGAGATCCGACTCGCCAAGTCCGGCCATACCGGACCGGCCGGGGTCAACTATCTGACCAAGGTGCAGCTGCCCACGCCCTACGCCATTCTCGGAGCGGTGTTGGGTGGAGCCGACTTCATCATCATGGGAGCCGGCATTCCCATCGACATTCCACCGATGATTCGGGGCCTGGCTGCCGGTGAGCCGATCCGTCAACGTCTCGACGTGATCGACGCCGAATCCGACATCTTCGTCGACTTCGATCCTCGAAGTGTGGTGCCCGACGGCTGGCCGCGGACACGCCCGAAGTTCCTCGCCATCATTTCCTCCAACACACTGGCTCTGTTCTTGTCGCGCAATCCCAACAACCGCCCCGACGGGTTCGTGGTCGAGCGACCCATCGCCGGCGGACACAATGCCCCGCCGCGCGGCAAGGGAAAGTTCGACGAACTCGGGCAGCCCGAATACGGGCCTCGCGACGAAGTCGATCTGGCAAAGTTGCAGGAGGTCGGGTTGCCGTTCTGGCTGGCCGGAGGATCCGGACGCCCTGGTCTGTTGCGACAGGCTCTCGACTCGGGGGCCGCAGGAGTCCAGGTCGGCACGGCTTTCGCGTTCTGTCAGGAGTCCGATATTGAGTCCGGCCTCAAGCAGGACGTGATCGACAAGGCGCTCGCCGACTCGGCCACCGTCTTCACCGATCCCTTGGCCTCTCCCAGCGGCTACCCGTTTAAGGTGGTCGAAATGTCCGGGACGATCTCAGAAGAGGCCGTCGCCGAGGACCGCACCCGGGTATGCGACCTCGGCTTCCTTCGCTCGACCTACCAGTCGCCCGACGGCACCCTCGGTTATCGGTGTGCGGCCGAGCCGCGAAACGCCTACGTACGCAAGGGCGGGGACGTCGAGGACACCGACAGCCGTCGATGCCTGTGCAACGGCCTGTTCGCCACGGTCGACCTGCCCCAGGTTCGCAAGGGCGGTCTCGAGCCACCTCTCGTGACTTCGGGCGACGACATCAACACCGTGATCCGTGCCTTGTGCGTCGACTCCGGCTCCTACTCCGCCGCCGATGTGATCGAGTACCTCGAGGCCTGAACACGGGACGTACCCTCAGTCGATGCCGCGCACTTCCACCAGGGTCTCGTGGAATGCGGCCGACCCGACGCCATCGACAGAGTCGGGGTTGGTAAGGGCGTTGACCCCTCGATTCTCGGGACTGTGACGATGCCACCACCCGAACGGCATGGTGACCAGTCCGGGCTGAGTCGCGTCGGAGATCTCGGCGCTGAGGGTGAGTGAGCCACGCCTATTGAACACTCTGACGGTGTCGCCGCCCGCTATTCGGCGGGCGGCAGCATCGGTCGGGTGGATCGACAGGGTGGGGGCCCCACCGGCCGGGGAATGCTCCGGAAAGCCGCCGTAGTTGGCGTTGAGGAACTTGGCGTGTTGCTTACGCGACATCAGAGTCAACGGAAACTCGGCCTCCAGGCCCGACAAGCCGCCGGGCGTTTCGAAGCCGGCGATGTAGTCGAGAGAGCCGAGGTGGGCCAGTCCGTCGTCGGTGGCCGGTGGTGAACTCACGTGGGGCCGGTGGTCGCCGGCCAGGGAGAGCCGTTGCCAGGTTTGGAGGCGGAGTGACTCGAAGTCGATGTCGTTGAGCCATTCGTGATCAGAATCGAGTAGCTGCCGGACCAGTTCCTCGTCGGTGTCGGTGAATTCTGGTCCGTCGAGCCCCATCTCAGCTGCCAACCGTCGAAAGATCTCGGTGTTGGGGAACGCGTCGCCGACCGGGGCGATCGCCGGCTGGTTGAGTGCCAGATATAGGTGCCCCCATGCGATGGAGAGGTCGAGGTGTTCGATCTGGGTCGTGGTCGGCAAGACAATGTCGGCATAGCGGGCGGTGTCGGTCATGAATTGTTCGACGACCACACTGAACAGGTCGGGGCGACTCAGGCCTTGCACCACAGAGTTCTGGTCGGGGCAGATCACTGCCGGGTTGGAATTGTGGACCACGAGTGCCTTCACCGGTGGGGTCAGGTTGCCGTCACCGAGCACCGCTCCGAGGTCGGCCATGTTGAACCGCCGCCGGTCGGGTCGATCTGCGTCGTCGATGCCGAGTGCGGTCTCGAAATAGATCTGAGTCGAGCGGGCGAGGCCGCCTCCCGCTTCCGACCACGATCCGGTGATCGCCGGAAGCATGGCTACGGCCCGCATGATGTCGCGGCCATGTTCGCGGTGTTCGGGCCCGACCAGCGTCCGTATGGCGGCGGGCCGTTGCTCTCCGTAGGTATGGGCCAGCCACTCGATCGTCGTGACATCGACACCGGTGATGGCGGCGGCTCTGTCTGGGGTCATGGCAGAGGCCGACTCTCTGAGTTTCGCCCAGCCGCTGGTGTGGTTGTCGATCCAATCTCGGTCGATGAGTGCGTCGCGGTCGAGGATGTGGATCATCACCAGCACCAGCGCCACGTCGGTTCCTGGTCGGATCTGAATGAACCGGTCGGCTGACTCGGCAGTGTTGGTGCGAATCGGATCGATCGCCACGATTGTGGCGCCGCGCCGCCGGGCCGCTTCGATGGTCGGCCAGAGGTGACGGTTGGTGAGTCTGGTGTTGGTTCCCCACAGGATCACGGTGCGCGAATGCGCCAGTTCTTCGGGATCGACACCGAACGGCAGCCCGTAGACGTCGGCCGCGCCCATCCACGCGGTTACGCCACACATGTGGCGACGAATGTCGCTGGCCCCGATTGCATCGAAGAATCGGTCGGCCATGACCCCTTTCTGGATCAATCCTTGGGTGCCGTCGAACGAGAATTGAAGCACCGATGAGCCGCCGTTGTCGTCGATGACTCGGCCCAGGCGGGTAGCGACCTCCGAGATCGCTTCTGGCCAGGAGATCGGTTCGAATTCTCCAGAGCCCTTGGGGCCGACCCTTCGCAGCGGCTGAAGGAGTCGTTCGGGGTGGTACACCCGATCGAGGAAGCGGTTGACCTTCGGACACAGCTCACCGGCCGTTGTCGGGTGGTCCGTGTTGCCCCGTAGTCGCACCGCCCGACCGTTGTCGACGCGCACGTCCCACACACATGAGTCGGGGCAGTCGTGGTGACACACCCCGCGGATCACTCGACTATCGGCGGACGACGGGTGGTTCATCCGAGAGGCAGCGTCTGCTGAGCACGTTCGTGGTCGAGCAGGCGCTTCTTCACGTCGAGACCGCCACCGAATCCGGTGAGCGACCCATCCGATCCGATGACCCGGTGGCACGGCAGAACGATCGGTATCGGATTGCGACCATTGGCCGAACCCACGGCTCGAAAGGCACCGGGCCTCCCGATCGTCTCGGCCTGACTGGCATAGCTGACCGTCTCGCCGTAGGGAATCGACGCCAAAGCGGTCCACGCATCTATCTGGAAGTCGGTACCCCTCAGATCGAGAGGCAGGTCGAAATCTCGGCGGGTGCCTGCGAAGTACTCATCGAGTTCAGATGCCGCGGACGCGAGGATCGGATTGTCGATCGCGGTCGGCACTGGCTGGTCGATGCCGACATCGGCTGTCTCCTGCCCGTCGAACAACACGTGGGTGAGGCCGGTGTCCGAGGCAACCAACGTGAGTACTCCGATCGGAGTGTCGAGAACTGCCTTCTCCAGTTCAGGTTCTGATTCTTCGTCCTGATTGGTCATTTCGATTCCTCCGATGAATCTTGAAGCGATACCCACAGATGCTGAGCGGCGAGGGCACGGTTGGGTCGCCACGCCTCCGACATTTCTCTGACTGCGGCCTCCGTCGGGTCGGTGTCGGATCCGGTGAGTCGGGCTATCGCCCGCCTGATGCCGAGATCGCCGGCGGGGAATGCATCGCGATCGCGAAGTGCCCGCATCATGACGACATCGGCGGACCAGGGTCCTACCCCGGGTAGGGCGAGGAGCTGCTGACGGGTGGTCTCCGAGCCGGCCGCACCCGACAGATCGAGGCTGCCTTCGGCCACCGCCTTGGCGACCGCTGAGACGGTGGCGACTCTTGCTCCCGGCATGCCCAGTCCGTTGGGGTCGAGGTCGATGAGCCGGTCGGCAGTCGGGAACAGTCGGGTGAGGCCAAGCGCTGAGCCCGGTAGAGGGGCCCCGAACCGCTCGGCGATTCTTCCGGTGATGGTGGTGGCACCGACCACCGACACCTGCTGGCCGACGATCACGCGCACGGCGGTTTCGAATCGATCCCATCCGCCGATGACACGGACTCCCGGGCGTCGCCGTACGAGCGGGCCGATGATTCGATCGGCGCCGAGATCGGACTCGGCCGCCGATGCGTCGTCGTCGAGACCCAACATCGCGCGAATCCGGCCAACGTCGTCGATGATGGAGTCGAACGCCGGGAGGTGAGCCCGCATCTCGAGGCTGGATCCCTCCGTGGCGAGGTTGATCTCCACAACGCCGGGGTTGCCGCACACCATCAGCGTGCGTCGATAGACGAAGCCGTCGACCACCTCGACCCCTGGGGTCGCCCTCGGCCCGAGGTGGGCGATCACCGACGACCGATCGAGTGGTTCGGCGAACGGAAGCCGGAGCGTGAGGCCACCATCGATCGTGAGCACATCGTCCTGGCGACGCTTGGCCCGCAATGAGCTGGGAGCAAACCCGAATATCGACTCGACTATCCGGTTCATCTGCCTGACACTTCCGAATCCCGAAGCCCCGGCGATGACGGGCATCGTCAGGTTGGTCTCGTCGAGCAGTCGACGGGCGAAATGGGCTCGTCGACTACGAGCAACGAACGACGGCGAGGCGCCGACATGGGTCTCGAAGAGGCGGCGTAGCTGGCGGGTGCTGTAGCCGACCTGGGCAGCCAGCGAGTCCTCGTCGAACCGATCAAGGTAGCCATCGGTGATCATTGCGAGGGCCCGAACGACGGGGGCTGGGGAATCGCCGGGACGCTCGTCGAACGGCCGGCGATCGGGACGACAGCGCAGACACGGCCGGTAGCCCGACGCCTCCGCTGCCACGGCCGAGGGATAGGGCGACACGTTGCGGGGAAGGGGTCGAGCCCCGCACTCGGGACGGCAGTAGATGCCCGTTGTGGAGACCGCTGATACGACCATGAGTGCAGTATGCCCTATCAGGTCGGACGGATTCAGACATCAAGACCGACCGATCGGCGACAGGTAACTCAACCTGCGAGGAGACCACCGTGACCAACTGGCCATTTCTGCGGAAGGTTCAGTGGGCCACCCTGGTATTGGTGGTGGCGGTGGCGGAGATCGTTTATCTCGCCGGCCAGACGACTCTGAGTTATGCAATCGACGTCGCGGCTGTGGCCTCGTTCTTCTGGATCAGAAGGATCCGCGAGCGCCAGACCTGAATCGGGGTGACAGGCGCCAGAATGTCGAGGACGAAACTCAGGGAGTCCGCGCCATGCCGCAGAACGTAATCATCGAACCATTCCGTGTTCACACGGTCGAGGCCATCGCCATGCCCGATCGCGAGGAGCGGGAGAACGCCCTCCAACGAGCCAACTACAACCTGTTCGGCCTGCGCGCCGACGAGGTGATCATCGATCTCCTGACCGACTCCGGCACGGGCGCCATGTCGACCAAGCAGTGGGCGGGGATGATGGTCGGCGACGAGACCTACGCCGGCAGTCGATCGTTCTTCCGATTCGAGGGTGTCGTCCAGGACCTCACGGGCTTCTCCGAGATCATCCCGACCCATCAGGGACGCGCCGCCGAGAAGATCCTGTTCTCGGTGCTGGCCCACGAAGGTGATGTCGTTCCAAGCAACACCCACTTCGACACCACTCGCGCCAACATCGAATACCAGCAGGCAGAAGCACGCGACCTCGTCCGACCGGAAGGTCTGGATCCGGCGTTCATCGCCCCGTTCAAGGGCGACATCGACTTGGACGCCCTGCGAACCACGCTTGCCGACGACACCCAGAATGTTCCGTTTGTGATGTGCACCGTCACCAACAACTCCGGCGGCGGTCAGCCCGTGTCGATGGCGAATCTCAGAGGTATCAGGGCCCTCTGTGACGAGTTCGACGTTCCGTTCATTCTCGATGCCTGCCGGTTCGCCGAGAATGCCTGGTTCATCAAGATCAGAGAAGATGGATACGCCGACAAGACTCCGAAGGAGATCGCGAGGGAGATGTTCTCGCTCGCCGACGGATGCACGGTGTCGGCGAAGAAGGACGGGCTCGCCAACATCGGCGGGTTCCTGGCGGTGAACGATCCGGAAATCGCAGCCCAGTGCCGAAACCTCCTGATTCTCACCGAGGGCTTCCCGACCTACGGCGGCCTCGCTGGCTACGACCTCGAGGCGGTGGCTCAGGGCCTGATCGAGGTACTCGACGAGAACTACCTCAACTACCGAATTCGGTCCGTGGAGTACCTGGGCGAGAAAGTGTTGGCGGCCGGCGTTCCAATTGTTCAGCCAACCGGTGGTCACGCCGTGTATATCGACGCCAAGGCCCTTCTTCCCCATATACCGCCCCACGAGTACCCGGCGCAGGCGCTCGCAGTGGAGCTCTACCGCGAAGGAGGCGTCAGAGGGGTCGAAATCGGAACACTGATGTTCGGCGTTCCTCAGGACGACGGCCCCGACCTGCCGTCGGCAATGGAACTGGTGAGGCTCGCCATACCGAGGCGCATGTACACCCAGAGCCACATCGACTACGTGGCGGAGGTGGTGATCGGCGTCGCGGAGAGAGCAGCCGACATTTCCGGCTACCGAATCGTGGAGCAAGCACCTTGGCTGCGGCATTTCACAATGAAGCTCGAGCCGCTGGCCTGACAGCGGCTCGGCCCAACGGAGGATGTGACTTTGTTGGCTGTTCGTTGATGGATTCACCTTCGCCGGGCGATGTACCCTTCACGTTCATGTCCCAGCCCGGTCACCGGTCCCAGCGCACTGCGACGCTGTCGGTCTTGGGCGTTCTCGCGATCCCGTTCGTGACCGTGTCGAGCGCCGCTCTCATGGCCGGCCCGGTCTCGACAGCCGATCCGATCCGAGTATCCACTGGTCTGCTGGCCGCCGTGATCGGTTCCGCCGTTGGACTGTCGGTTCTGCGAATCGCTCGGTCTGCTCTTCTCGGTGTACGCGCCGCAGTCGCCGCAGCAGTCGACTGGGTCGAGTCAGCTTCGGAGATCATTGCTCTGCGACCGACGCCACTGTTTGCCGTCGTACCAGCCACCCGCCCCGTCGCCGCCGTCTATGCGTCGTCACTCGGCCGACGTGGTCCTCCCTTGGGTCTGTAACCCCGTTTCCGGCGCCTGTGCGCGTCGATTTCAGACACTCGTTGCAGATTCAATAGGAGAAGACAATGAACACCCGTATTTCCCGAATGACCGCGGCCGCGGTCGCATTCACCCTCGTCGTGGCTGCATGCAGCAGCGACAATCCGACGGCGTCGACCACTGTCGACATGTCGAGTCCGGCCGGATCCGAGTCGGAGGTTGCCTCTACGACATCCATGGCAGGGATGGATGGCGACACGGATGGCGAGCACGACCACGAAGTCGATGGCGAGGCCGACGGCGAACACAGCCACGACACCATCGACTGGCCCGCCGATCTGAGCACCCCGAGGCTCAATCTCACAGCAACACCCAACGCTGACGGATCGGCCGAGCTGGTGGTCGGGATCGAGGACTTCACGCTTCAGTCCGGAGACGGCGCCGACGACGGCCCGGGAACTGGGCATCTCCATGTCATGGTCGATAGCCGTGACTTCGGGATGTCGTTCGTACCGGAGGTACATCTCGACGGGTTGAACCCGGGACCGCACATGGTCGAGATCCAGCTCTCGAGCCCGAGCCACGGCATGTATGCGATCGATGGAGAGATTCTGACCTACTCCGCTGAACTGGTGATGCCCGGCGAGGTCGTCGCTGTGGACACCGTCATCGACATCACGGTCGATGAAGGTGGTGTGGTCGGTGGAATCGTCGACGCCTCGGTTGGCATAGGCGAGACCGTCCAGATCAACATCGTCTCCGGAGTCGCCGAGGAGTTCCATCTCCACGTCTACGACATCACCGCCGCCCTCGTACCCGGAGAGAACGCCGAGCTGATCTTCACCGCCGACATCCCCGGCGTGTTCGAAGCCGAGCTCGAGGGCGCGTCAGTCCAGATACTCAACCTCGAAGTCAAGTGACGCCCAAGGCACTGGTCGGCGGTGGGCTGGCGGCAGCCACCCTGCTGTCGGCCGCCGCTCCGGCCGCCGCTCATGGCGTCGGTGGCCGAGTCGACCTGCCACTTCCGGTCTGGCAGCTCGCGTGGGCGGCTGGATTCGCGGTGGCCGTCTCGTTCGTGGCTCTCGGTGCGTTCTGGAAGACACCGCGACTGGCCGCCGCGGCCGTTGGCGACCCGTTACCCCCGCTGGCCCAGCGAGCCGAACGACTGGTCGAGCCGTTCCTGGCGCTCCTCGGCCTTGCCCTCTTCGGGGTCATTTTGGTCGGAGCTTGGTGGGGCAACACCAGCCCCGCGCTCAACATCGCCCCTCAGGCCGTCTACATCTGGTTCTGGGTGGGAATTCAGTTCGCGTCGATGCTGTTCGGGGACTTCTGGCGCTCGCTGAATCCGTTCTACACGTTGGCCGATCTCGCAGCCCGGATTCGGGCGAGAGTCACCGATACTCCCATGTCGGAATGCCCCGACGCACCGTCGACCGAGTGGCCGGCCGTTGTCGCCATCACCAGCTTCCTCTGGGTCGAACTCGCCTACCACGCCTCGGCGTCGCCTCGATCGCTCGGCCTCTACCTGACCCTCTACAGCGCCGTGATGTTGGGCGGTGCCTCCGTCAAGGGAAGAGCCTGGGTCAGAAGTGCCGAGGGCTTCGGGGTCCTGTTCACCAAGCTTGCCGCCATGTCACCTTTGTATCGCGATGGCACCGGGCCGCTGCGGGTGCGGGCTCCTCTGTCGGGCCTGGCGACAATGCGCATGGTCCCCGGCTCGATCTCGTTCGTGCTCGTGGTGCTCGGATCGACCAGCTTCGACGGTTTCACCCGAAACTCCATCTGGCGCGATGTGATCACCAATCGCTCCGGCTGGAACCTCACCATGATCCGGACGCTGGGATTCATCGCGGCAGTCGCGCTCGTGGCCGGGGCGTTTCGACTCGCGGTCTCCTCGATGGCGCGGATCACCGAGACGCCGGTCGACGACGTGTTCAGGAAGTTCGGACCGTCGCTGATTCCGATCGCGGGGGCCTACGCGATCGCTCACTACTTCAGCTTCTTGTTTCTCGACGGCCAGATCGTTCTACGACTCATTTCGGATCCATTCGGAAAGGGCTGGGACCTCTTCGGCACGGTCGGCTATCGCATCCGCTACACCTCCATCAGCCCGCGGCAGATCGCCTGGGTCCAGACCTTGTCGATCGCAATTGGTCACGTATTGGGAGTTGCCACCTCGCACGACAAAGCGGTCGAGTCGTATCGCAACGACGTGGCGGTCAGATCGCAGTATCCGATGCTCGGGGTGATGATCACCTACACCGTCCTCGGATTGCTGATTCTGCTCAGCGGCTGACCTGTCCAGTCGGTTCAGGTCAGGTCAGAATTCAACGCCCACCGCTTCGCACAGAAACTTCATGAACGGACTCGAAACCTTGCAGAGTTCGAGGAAATCGTCGATGAACGTCTTTGAGGTGATCTGCTTCTGGGTGAGTCGCGTCGACGCTATGAAATCCTTCCGCTTCAGGTCTTCGATGAGGGGGTGATCGGCGTCGAACCCGCGGGGCGGACGCACGAGAGAATCGCCCTCGAGCGAGAACACTTCGGTAAACCTGCGGTTGGATCGAGCCTTGCGCCAACCGCTCTGGTCGCCGTCGATCTTTTCGCGAATCTCATAGGCGACCCGGGTCTCGGGTCGCCAAATACCCGACCCCATGAAACAGCCATTGGGTTGGATGTGGAGGTAGAAGCCGGCTGCGTGGGCATCGCCGGCCGCCTCGTGCCGGAACTGGAGTCCGGTGTTCTCCTTGTAGGGAGTCTTGTCCTTGGCGAATCTCGTGTCGCGCTGGATGCGAAAGAGTGATCCACCGACCTTGCGGGAGTCCGCCACGAAGTGCGGCGAGATTTTCTGGAATCGATCACCGACGTCGGTGATGAAATCGAGGGCCGGTTCGCGCACGTGCTGTTCGTAGTCGGCCTGATGGGCCTTGAACCAGATCCGATCGTTGTTGGCCGCCAAGTCCCGCAGGAACTTGAACGTGGCCGTAGAGAAGTAAGGGTTGCTCATGGGTTCATGTGGAGATGATCGCCAGTTCGACGCCGAGCTCGCGCTGCATCGTGTCGCGTTCGCAAATACTCCACGAGACTCCGCCCTCTCCGTCGGGGGCGAGACGAAGAACTCCAGCCGCGGTGGCCAACCAGTATCGACGGCTCATCGAGAGAGCGTGCGTGTCGTGATGGGTGAATCGTCGCCAAGCCACATGGCTGCCAACGTAACCCATGAGGAAACCGAAGTACGGAATTGGATTGGCGCGGTCGGACTCCAATTCCAGGAAGCCCCGCCGGGCCAGTTCGTTCATCCCATTCTCCACATCGATGCCGTCCGGGGCCACTCCGACCAGCCGGCGAACCGCCCCCCGCAGACCGGCTCCGTCAGGATTGGTGGCGTACTCCAACACAGCGGATACCGGCAGACCACTCACGGGCACACCCAAGCCGATGGCCGACCCGGTCACATCAAGAACCGAGGCAAGCGCCAGAGAGGCGTCGGCCCCGAGAACGTGATCAAAATCAGCAGCGGCCTGTTTCGCCCTCGCCGGCATGGTCGCAACACAGAGACTCATCGCCTGCATCACTTCGTCGGAGCGAGATACGTCGACGGCTCCGTCCACGCCGATGGGCACGCGGGCCTTCGCCTCATCCTCAGCAGCCCCGAACCCGATCTCGACTGTGGAACGAGCGGGGGTGGGCGCGGGAATAGAGTCGGCGACACGAACCACAGCAACGGTGGAGTCGAGCATGCCGAGGCTCCCCGGGCGACCCGCCTCGATCGACACCCGCGGCGTCAATGACGTCACCTCGAGACGGAGGGGCGGCGACGGGGCCGGGCTGACCGCGGCGACCCCGAGAGCCTCGACCGCCGATCTGGCGTGGTCGGTGGTGGCCGAAGCGTTGGCGACGGAACTCGCCATCCGCTCCTGCACCGCCGCGGCGTGCCTGGGACGGTAGCCGCCTTCGATGCCGCTGCTCCGGGAATCAATCGCGTCGATCAGCTCCCAGAAGCTGAAGTTCGTCGGCTGCGTGGCGGCCAGGTCCTCAAGCAACAAGAGGGCGTCTCCGTGGCGTCCGGCATCGGCCATGGCGCGGGCCGTGAGTATCCAGAGCATCGGCACAATTCGCCCCTGCTCGATATTGCGGCGCACCGTGTCGGTCAGTTGGGCCAGGCCATCGAAACGTGAACCCGACATCCACAGGGCCGACCCGTATGCGGCCCGGATCCCGACATCATCGGGCGCGTGCCTGACGGCAAGGCGAAGCAGCTCCGCCGCACCATCATGGTCGCCCTCATCGGTCTTGCCGCGGGCGGCCGCCAAGGCCAAAGCCGCAGCGCACCTACGCAGAACCGGCGTCTTTGCGTCGCTCGGGTCGGCATTGCAAAGGTAGGCATCGACATCGCCGGCGAGCTTCGAAACGTCGACTGTGCCCGAACCAAGTTCGGTTGCAGTCGACTCCTTCACGGGCAGCGGAACCGGCGGAATATCGAGTTGCCCGGCGAGAGCCTCGGTCGGCTGGATCCACACAGTCATGTCGGCAGCACCGGGTTGTAGGTCGACATCATCTGTTGAAGGCGCGACACGAACTCCGACTCGGACATGCCCATCTGGCGAAGCACGGCCTGCGTGGCCCGAGGATTGGCCCGAATGATTCGCGCTGCGTTGGTCAGAGCGGGATTCGGAAGTGGCTGTCCGATACGTCCGGCCACGTAGTGAGCCCGGTCGACCGCCTTCGAGATCGACTTCACATCGCTGTACCTGCCGATAGCGGCCTGCTGCTCGCGAAGCAGGCTGCCCATTTCGGCGTCACTGATCCGGGTGAGATTGGCCATGTCTGCGGCACGACCCGCGTCTGTCGGCAGCACGCCGCCTTCCCAGTTGGCCAGATCCATACGATTCAGTTCGTTGCGGTCGATGATGGCCTGACCCGAGGTGGTGTAGCTACGGGCATCGCCGGCTTCGTTGCCGAACGTGAACACCTCGGTGCCGCCCTGGGTCGACTGGCGCGACAGGGTGTAGCCACCCGGATAGGCGTCGGCCTGCCCGGCCCCGGAACCGAAGCCGTTGTAGGACTGCATGTCGACATCCTTGGCCGTGAGTCGCATCGCCGCGGCCGCGGGGTCGTCGGCGTCACCGAGCCTCGCGGCCGCCTCGCTCAGGGAGATACCGTCGCGTCGGGCGAGAATCACGGCGGGATCGGTCGGCGAGTTCATGGCAAGTTCGGCCGCTCGTTCGTGAAGCTGCGTGAGTCTTCCCTGCAGCCGGCGTTGCGTGTCGGTCAGCGACTCACCGGCTCGCCGTGCCGACGTCAATTGATCACGACTGAAGCTGGCAACGATTGTTCGATCGGCGTCGGTCAACACCGACCGACCCGCTCCGACCGAGCCGCTGTTGCCCATCATCACCTCACGCGGCCTGAAACCGACCTCGGTCGCGAAATCGTCGACGGCGTCGACGACGCCTTGACGAGTAGCGGTGCCGGTGATCTCGTCGTGCATGTTGACGACGCTCTGAGCAAGCTCATCGCTGACCCCTCCGGCCGCCTCGGCCCGCCCCATTCCCTGCATGCCGCCATCCCTGAACAACGACCGACGCGCCGCCTCGGCAGCGCGGTCGGCTTCCGCCGCGACGTCGAGAGCCCTCGCGGCCTCGGCCGAGTTGCCCGACGCCATGGCGGCTCTCGCGGCCTCCCGGGCATCTTGGGCCGCTTCGGTGAGCCTGACGGTCTCGGTCATCTGGCCCGGCACATCGCCGGCCGCCTCGAGGACGCGCGCCGCGCTGGCGGCATCCTCGGAGGCCTCGACCACCCGCGCCACGTCGGTGGCCTCTCCACCTGCCTCCAGCACCCGTGCCGCACCAGTGGCCTCCTCGGCCAAATCCATGGCCCGGGCGGCATCCGCGAGTTCGTCGGCGTGGCTCAGTATTCCTGCCCCGGCCAAAGTCGCCCCGATGTCGAGCACTCCGATGGCGACTGAACCGAGACGCTGACCCAGCGTTCGCTCGCCATCGAGGGCGTCGGCGAAGTCGCGTCCCGGTATGAACATGGCGGCGGTGTCGATTGGGTGGCGCACGAACTGATCTCCGAGAGCCACCGCCACCCGGCCGGTGGCTACCGCACCTTGCTGGATGCTCTCTTGGGCATCACCGAAGGAGTTGCCGGCCAACAATCCGGCAACGTCGTAGGCGGTCTCAGCTGTTCCTTCAGCCAGAATCGTCCAGTTCTCAGCCGTGGTGGCGGCACGCAGCACGTCGAGGCCGGCCTCGCCGAGTATCCCCGGTATCTCGGTGGCGTCGTTCCAAGAAGCCTGGGCGGTCTCTGAGAAGATCTGTCCCCAGGTGTCGCGCAGTGTGGCCAGGTCTTGTTCGGCTTCGGCCGCCGTGAGCCCAGACAGTATTCGTTCGCGATCCTCCAGCTGCGTGCCGAGTTCCTCGACACGGTCCCACCCGGATCGAATCTCTTCCATGTCGGCGTCATTGTCGGCGATGCTGCGGGTGCCCAGATCGTCGAATCGCTGAGCGGCAGCATCATCGCTGGTCTGGTCGCCCACGATCCCATCGTGTCGGGCATCCCGGCCGGCGTTGGCCTCACGCTCGGCGGCGATCCGAGCCTCGACTTCCTCCCGCCCGAGCAGTTCGGGGCCATCGGGCGTATCCCACTCGTACAAATCATCGGCGTTGGGATGGATCGGATTGCCGAACTCGTCGATCACTGGTGGAGGAAGTGCAGCCGGGTCGGGAGGAGACGATTCGACACCAGAGTCGACGCCGGCACCCGTGAGGGTGGAACGCACCGCGCTCGCACCGCCGCTGCTCCAACTCGAAAGCAGATCACCCGCCGACAGGCCACTCTCGGCCAGCGTGGCCGCGGTGATGCCCATCGCCGCGATCAGGCCAATGAGTCCCGCCATCGCGGCATCCTCGTTGGCCGACCTTCCGGTGCCAGCAGCCGAGGGCGAGCCTCCCAACGCCACAGCTGCCGCCAATGGTCCACCCCGCGACCCGATGACCGTGCCCAGATTTCCGCCGCTCGAACCCTGGCTGACCAAAGCGGTTATCGACTGGATCATCGAAGCCACCTCCGGGTCACCGGGCTGGCAGTGATGGCAGCGGTAACGGAAGATTCCCGAGGGGAAAACCCCGCGAACAATCACGTTGGGACCGTCGGAGCTGTCGTAGTCGGTGAAGATGTAGAACTGTCCGCCCCCGCTCGGGGTCACGACCTGATGGAATCCGACTCGGGCACAATCTCCGGCCGGTGAGGGCAACGGCAATCCGTCCGGCCCTTCCTCGCACACCAAGTCGAGCTCTGAGTTGCGAGGCCCTCCGTTGATGTAGCCATAGCCATCCTGGTCGAATTCCAACGCCTCGAATGGCTCGGGCCGTGAGAGGTAGTAGGTGAGTTCGCTTCGGGTCCCGCCGCGACCTTCCTCGCCGAACTCGATGCCCGAGTCCCAGCAGGCCGCCCGGTTTGGGTCCACGAAACGCCTCGTGAGATTCGAGGTGGTGTTGGCATCGAAGGTGGTGGCGAGGGCGAGGGTGTCGATCACTTCTTGGACCACCGGGCACTGGCGTCCACCGTCCTCTCGATCCGGTGAGTCACCAGCCGGTGGTGGCGCGGTCACCTCGCCCGCTTCAGCGAGCGAAACATCGAGCTCGCACGGCGCCCAGATGTTCATCTGCCCGAACAAGGTGTTGAGCTCCACCCCGCCGACTGTCGCCACCAAATCGGAGCTCTGCTCCACGTCGGTGCGAGCGTCGGCGATGGTCCGACGGCACGACCCATCGCGCGCTGGGCTCGAACCTTCGAAGCGAACGCCCGAGAAACTCCGAACTGGTCCGATCACCCCGAGGGACCCCTCCTCCACCAACAAGGGTGCCGCCGGGTCCGACCAGCCATCGAGATAGAGACGGGACAACGAACCGGTCGCCGAGTAGAGCAACTCGCAGCAAATCCCCTCGACCAAGTCGAATGAGTAGGTCTCCGTACCGGTGATCTGCTGGAAACTCCCACTTAGATAGGCGTCGACCGCTATGTCGCGTGTGACAGGCTCCGGGGCTACCGCGAACGATGGATCGAGCGATATCAGGAGTTCGGGCTTGCTGGAGGCAGCCACACCGCCAACCAGGGCGATCTCGTCCCACGCCACGCCGGCATTGAGGACATCGATCGGATCCACAACTGCGTCCTCCACCGAATCCTGAGCCGATGAGGGCCGCACGGCTACCGGTCCGATCACCGAACCGGCGATCATCAGCACCGCTCCCAGACCGGCGGCCGATCGGGCATCGATGAGGGCTGGTCGCCGACCGGCGATGAGTCCGGCCGCCATGGCAGCCGACAGGAACGACAGAGCCAGACCGATCGATATCACCCCGGTGCGATTGAGGAGGCCGGCCACCTGGGTAGCCAAGAGGCCGGCGGCGAACGCGATGATCGCCAGGGCACTGCGCTTGGCCATCAGTCCCTTCGTGGAGGCCATGATCGTGAGGTTGTGCCCCTGAAGGAGACCAAGAGCCGATCCGCCGGCGAGCGCAACGGCCACGGCCCAGAGCGGAGCCCCGGCCGAGAACACACTCATCATCACGACGGCGCCGCCCAGAGCGAAAACGACCCTGAGGTATTCCATGGCCGGACGGATGCGGCTCGGTCGGCGTACCAGAAGAAGCGCCATCGCCAGGCCGGCCAACGACACGACGAGCATCATCACTCTGGCGATCCGCAACAGGGTCGGGATCACACCACCCGAATCACCACCGGCTGCCGGAGATGGAGTCGCCGATGTCGCTCCTGATGTCTCCGGACTGTCGTCGGGGTCTTCGGAGCTTGCGTCGTCGGCGACGTCCGGCGCGGGAGCAATTGCGAACGAGCCGGCGAGTCCGGCTTCCACCGCACCCGACAGGTACTCAGGAAGAGGCTCGAACAAGGAGTCGATGGGGGTGATCTCGACGTCGGCGCAGCTACGCGCCATCGCCGTGCCCACGTCCAGCCACTCCGCGGCAGCCTGCTCCGCCCGCCCGATGTCGCCCGAACGCGGCTCCGACACCACGATGTCTACCATCGCGGCAGACGCCCCGGCCACCACCCGACCGAAGGTCGTCTCACTGACCTGTCGTTCTTCGGCCGAGCACAGACGCTCGGCCTCCTCGGCCGGACGCCAGTCCTGCAGTATGAACAACTGCAACCGAATCGATGGGTCCGAATCAGCGTCGCCGTCGTCGGGGACCTCCCACGAACACGTTCCGTCGATCCCCGGGAACGACCTGGGGACACCGCCCGACAGATCGGCCGCTGCCGGCCCTGGTTCACCTACGAGCAGGTTGAAAGGCGACGGGTCGAAGCCATCGATCGACGGACAGACGACGGTGACGGCTTCCGATGAGAGCGTCTGCTCCGCCCCGGCAGCAGTCGTGTTGTACTGCACCAACTCGGCTTCGCAGTCCACGGCTAGCGGCAGAAGAAGGTCGGCCACTGATCGGGCTTGCGCCTCCACGTAGGGGCGAAGGATCTCATCGGTGTCGACAATGAGCACGAGCGCGGCACCAGGCGCGTATTGATCGGTGCCATCGCATCCGTTCTGGCGATCCGGGAACGGAAGGCCGTTGGAGAATCCACTCTCGGTGACGGCGGGCACCGGATCCACCCGGATCTCGTAGCTGGCTCCATCGAAATTGCAGCTGATCCGAGGATTGGTCTGTGGGACTCGTGTCGGTTGGCCCTCGATCACCGAGATCGAGTCGATGGTCATACTTGCCCCCCGCAAGGCTCCAGAGCGCTCCAACTCCACATCGGGAGGAATCTCCAGCTGCTGACATGCTGCGGCAGCCGCGAGATCAAGAATGGCGAGTTGGGTTGCGGCCGACTCGTCGACCGGCGAGATATCGATATCGAGCGGCGTCGGGCAGGTCTCGGCCATCGGGGCAACGAGATCGGCCATAGAACCCGCCGCGGCCCGCAACCCGTCGATCATGCCCGCCTCGACGTCGGATCGCACCGAGAACTCGGCGTTGATCGCCAACGGCGGTCGAACCTGACCCAGGATCACCACACGGGATCGTTGGGTCGTCGCCTCGTAGGGAAGCGACTCGACATCGCAGATCTGGGGGCGGACCCCGACCCGGCTGAACTCCAACTTGATGTCGACCGTCCCCACGGAGGGAATCCCGTAGCGGCAACGCATCCGGAATCTGTCGAGCGCCACCTCGACCCCGTTGTAGCCGCTCGACAGTTGAAACTCCTCATATTCACGGGCGGTGGCGCCAACCACCACGGGGCAGACGTAGCCGTCGTCGAGCGCGCCGATGGCGGCGATCGCCGCTGCATCCTCCGCCGACGGGGGCCCAAGCTCGTCCTGAGCCCCGGCCGGCGACACGGCCAACACGAGCGACCCCAGAACCACCACTGCGGCGGTCAGCAGCCGCCGCATCACGTCACCACCGGATCGATGATCGTCTCGACCCGCCAGAACAACACGATCGCGGTCAGTCGGTCGAGGGGCTCGTCGGGAGCAAACTCAGTGGCGGAGCGACCATTGACCAGGCCCACGTCGAAGGCCCAGTCGAGAGCCGCGGAGTAGAAGGAGCCCGGCGTTGTGTCCGAGAAGGGTGCCGGAGGCGATCCCGGGGGCGATCCGACCGCACGCCAGGCCATCGTCACGAACTGCGACCGGCTAATGGGGGCATCGGGGCCGAACGTCGACGGAGTCGTACCCGCGATGATCCCGGAGCCAGCGGCCCAGTCGACCGGAGCAGCGAAGAACGCACCGGCTGGGACATCGACAAAGCCAGCGCTGGAGGTCGGAGCTGGGTTGCAGAAATAGCGCCACAACACGGTGGTCACCTCGGCCCGCGACATCGAATCCACGGGACGGAAATTGCCGTCTCCCTTCGACACGAGTCCGATCGCCTCGGCCCAAGCAATCGCGTTGGTGGCTTCCGCGCTCATCGCACCGATATCGACGAACGACGAAGGTGCAATCACCTCGGCGATGTCGTTGCATTCGGGCGGCAAGGTAGTGGTCGGAGGAGCCGTCGTGGTCGGGGGAACAGTGGTGGTCGGGGGAACAGTGGTGGTCGGTGCCGCCGACGTGGTGGACGCCACTGTGGTGGGTACCTCCACTGTGGTTGAGGACTCGACAGCAATCGACGTCGGGACGTTGCGGACAGCGTCGACCGAATCGTCGTCGCTCAGCACCACCCAGGCCGCACCCGCTGCCACCACCAGCACCACCACGCCAACCGCGAACGCAACGAGTCTCTTATGACCCGGACGCTCGATGGGCAGACCAAGGTCGACGTCCGCAACCGCAGTCGGGGCCGCTGCCGGGGCCGGGGCCGCTGAAACGACTGGAGCCACGGGAGCCGCCGCCACGTGGTCGGTCCAATTCTCGCCATCCCAGTACCGGATCCGGTCCGGGGCGAACGGATCGGGAAGCCAACCAGCCGGATGGGGATCGTCTGTCATCGCCCCTCCGTCCTTGGGTCAACGGGCTGACCTAGGCGACGCTACTCCACTGTCCCGGCCTTCTCATTGCCGAGTTGCTGAGAGGCAAACTGCCTCTCTCCGGGCTCAGCTCAACAGAACCACGGCTCGGTCAGCCTCGGTCGGCCAAGGGCCGACTCGTGTGAGAAATCGGGGACCGGGGAAGGACGGCCCGAGGCCTCACCGACAATGGACCACATGGAAGCGAATATCTCGTGATTCGGTGCGGCCTCAACGGTGAGCTTCTCGAGAGTCGAAGCCAGCGATGCCTGCAGCTGTTCGACCTCATGACTCGATGACCACTCGTAGCTGAGACGATCAATGTCGTAGGCACCCAAGGAGGATCGCAACTCCGGGTCGTCGAGTAGTAGCGAGCCGTCCGGTATCAGGAGGCGGATGGTCAGCTGCACCGGGTCGACATTGCCCACCAGGTCATGGTTCACGACGAAGTCGAACAGGTCGACGATGTCGTCCATCGTCGTCCACGGCGTGAACGGCAAAAAGGAGGGCCTCATCTCGATCCCATGCGCTCGCAGCAAATCAATCGCTTCTACCGAGTCGTTCGATTCGTGGCCCTTCCGAAGCTTGTCGAGAATCCTGTTGCTGGTCGACTCGAGTGCCGACACGACGAAGAGGCATCCGCTCCGTGCCAACCGGGCGACATCCTCATGGTGGCCCAGAAGGTGCTCGACCTTGATGGTGCAGTCGAAGGTCAGGTCGGGGAACATCGCGTGAACAGACTCGATGATCCTCATCGAGTGCGGAATGGCGTTGAAGAAATCAGGGTCCCCGAACGTGATGTGTTCGGCACCGGCTGCCACCAGATCGACAATGTCGGCAACGACCACGGCAGGATCAACCACGCGAATCCGACCGTCGTAGACGACAGGCACCGGACAATGTCGGCAACGATGACGGCAACCGTGGCTGGCCTCGACATATCCCACGAGCATCTGATCACCGCCAGCGTCGAGCCGGGCGTAGGTGGAAAGCGGTGGCAGAAGCTCACGCGCAGGAGTGGTCGTTCCACGACGGTTCAAGTCGACCACGACGGGCTCGATCTGATTCGCCAACGAAGGATCGCCGAGCCCATCGACCCACGACACGAGAGACGGCTCGTACTCCCCCGCGATCAGTTTGTCGGCCACCGATCCCGACAGTTGGTCCGCCCCAAGGGTTGCGTAGAGCCCATACATGCAGATCGGGAGGTCGCTTCGCCTCGATCGGACCGTCTTCGCCAGTTCGATCCCCAACCTCATCGCGGTGTGCATTGGTACTGAAATCGCCAACGCGTCGGCCCAGTCGACAGCGGAGTCATCGAGTGGATGGACGCTAGTGTCGAAGCACTTCACCTCATGGCCGGCGTCGAGTAACGCCGCGGCAGGAGACCCCAAGTGGATCGGCTGATGGCCCATCTCGTAGCCGGTGGCCAGCACGACCCTCATCGAGTCACACCCTGTTCTGCAACCTCTTCTGGAACGAACAGCATCAGACCGCAGTATTCCCTGCAATCGCCGTGATCCCGCCCGATCCGACCCGCTTCTTGCGACACGGTGCCATTGCAATTGTGTGCGACACTCCAATCAGTGACTGCCTCACACCCGCTCATCGTGAGTTCTGCCGACGTGGTGGTCGTTGGGGCCGGGATCGTCGGCTTGGCTACTGCGCATGCGATGGTCGGTCACGATCCTTCGGCCAAGATCGTGGTGATCGACAAGGAAGTCGAGGCTGCTCACCACCAAACCGGCCGCAATTCCGGGGTCATCCATTCCGGTATCTACTACCGGCCCGGTTCCGACAAGTCCACCATGGTCGCCGAAGGTCGACGACTGCTTCTCGACTTGATCGACCGCCACTCGATCCCTCACGATATGTGCGGGAAGGTGGTCGTCGCCCTCGACGACTCCGAGCTGCCACGACTCGACGCCCTTCAGACCCGAGCCGCCGAGAACCGTATTTCCACCGAACGCATCGACGGCGATGCTCTGAGAGAGATCGAACCCCACATTGCCGGAGTGGCCGCACTCCGGGTGCCGAGCGCCGGGATCGTCGACTACACATCCGTGTGCGCCGCTCTCATCGAGGAGATCACCGAGTCCGGCGCCGATATTCAACTCGGTGTCGAGGTCACCGGCACCACCGACACGAGTACCGGTGTCGTCGTGCACACCACGGCGGGTGATATCGAGACCCAGTCGATCATCAACTGTGCGGGCCTTCAATCTGATCGGGTTGCCGCCTCGGCCGGGGCCGACGCCGATCGCGTGCGGATCATGCCGTTCCGTGGCGAGTACTACAAGTTGGTGCCCTCGGCGCGACATCTCGTCAACAACCTCGTGTACCCGCTCGCCGATCCGACGTTTCCGTTTCTCGGAGTGCATCTCACCCGCATGATCGACGGTTCCATTCACGCCGGCCCCAACGCCGTACCTGCACTCCAGCGCGAGGGTTACCGGTGGCGCGATATTTCGGTGCGCGACACAGCCGAGATGGTGTTCGCGGCTCGCAGTTGGCGACTGGCTCGGAAGTACTGGCGAACCGGCGCCGGTGAGATACACCGCTCGCTCAGTCGCCGCGCCTTCCTCAGCGCGCTCCAACGCCTGTGTCCGGAGCTCACCGGGGCCGACATCGAGCCGTCGGGATCAGGAGTGAGAGCCCAAGCCATCGACTCTCGCGGCCAACTTCTCGACGACTTCGCGTTTGCGACGGCACCGCGAGCGATACACGTCATCAACGCTCCATCGCCGGCTGCCACGGCATGCCTGGCCATCGGAAGGGCCGTGGCCCGACGTCACGAGGAAACGCTCGGAACAACTTCCTGACCGCAGGCCAAGGCGAACGCCGTTCCCCAGCCAATCAGGCCGACCCCGATTGCCAATGCCATGTCCTCTGCTCGCTTCGCGGCATCATCCAGCTCGGCCGCTCCGACGGAGCGCAGACACTCGGTCTCGGCGATGGCAACCACGACACGGCTGAGGCGGTCGCCGCCCGACGGAATGGCATCGAGTGCCCGTTTGATGGCGACCTTCGCCCCGGCCTCATCACCCGAACGTGCGGCCAAGCAGGCCGTGGCACACCTGGCCAGCACGCGGTCGCCGTAGGTGGCACGAGTTGAGGATTCGACCGCGTCGACGAACTCCTCGTTGTCGCGGCCTGATGCCGCAGCCGCCAAAGCCAAGATCGCCCATCCCCACGCCGAACCACTCCCACTATTGGGGTCAGGCATCAGGTTGAGCAGCGTCATGGCATCTTCGGGGTGCCCCATTTGCAACTGATTCAGAGCCACCGCGGCCACCCGATCGGACTCGCCGATGATGTCGGGATCAAAGTCGGCGACCGGACCCGCCCCTCGCTGCGGCTCGGAAAGATCGCCCGCCATCGCCGCCGCGCTGGAGAGAACTATCCCGAGCATTTCCGACCTTGGGTCATCGGACTTCGCTCCGATCCCGGACTCGCGGAGGAGCGCCAACCCTTCGGACACGCGACCGGCCTGAACCAGGCTTCTACCGGCAACCGCTACCGCCTGGAGATAGCCACCGGGATCGGAGTCGACCGGGAACATCGCCTGAGCGTGGGCCGCCCGCTCCACCGCTTCATCGATTCGGCCGGTCCAGAGAGCCGCCGTGGCCAACGCCACGTTCATCATGGCCTCGCCCCAGTGATCGCCCCGCTCCCGAGCTTCTTCGAGGGTTCGTTGCGCCAGGACCTCGGCCTCGGCGAACCGGCCGGAGTGAATTCGCACGTATGCGAGCAATCCGCGCGACCAAGCTTGGCCGGCCCCGTCGCCGAGAGAATCGAACGCTTCGATCGAATCGGTGAGGCGAGACTCGGCTTCGTTCATATGACCAGAAGTGAACGACAACCACGCCAGGTTCTGCAGGGCCCAGGCCATCCCGGCGGCATGCTCCGCCTTCTCATAGCACTCGAGGGCGGCAGTGATCGATTGCTCGGACTCAGCGTTGCGACCCATGAACAGCTGCACCATGCCGCGGCGCCTCAAGCCGTCGGCAACGAGAATCGGTTCGTTGAGATCCCGGGCGAGTCGGAGTGCCGCTTCTGCCCTTTCCAGAGCCAGTGCCTGATCGTTGGTCCACTGAGCCAGCTCGCTCTCTATCAACGCCTCCTTGGCGCGAAGACGATCGTCGTCGAGCTCCTTGAGCAGCGGAGATGCCTCAGCTAGATCGGCACGAGCCGGCTTCACTCTCGCCATCTGGACTGCAGCCGATGCTCTCTCCAGCAACACTTCGGCCCGACGTGGATCGGTGGGATTCATGAGCAGCAGGGCGGCGCCGTAGAGACGCTCCGACCGTTCGATCGCGCTGGTGCCGGAGTTGTCGCGAGCGGCACGAACCGTCCAGTCGATGGCCCTGTCGGTCAGGTCCTCGGGAAGTCCGTCGACCGGCCCCAGATCGGTCACGAGCTCCGCTGCCGACCGGTAGTGGAACGCAATTGTGGCGGCCGCCGATGGCTTGTGAAACTCGAGCCACATGGCGATTCCGGCGTGGCGCCTCGACCGGTCGGATTTCGTAACTCGCCCGTAGGCGACCTCCCTCACGAGATTCGACCTGAACGACCAGATCCCTCCCTGAGTTTCGACAAGATCGGCTCTTTCGAGATCGCGGAGGGCCTCTTCGACATCGACCTGGGAGCGGTCGACCTCGACCATGCGCTTCAATGCCTCTACTTCGCCCCGGATTCCGAGAACCGCGGCGTCCTCGACCAGGCTCCTAGCGTCGTCGGGCAGGCCGTCGAGCCGGGCACTGATGGCGCTTCGAATGTTGGCCGGCAGCGAATCGACAACCGCGTCGCCGGTCGTCGCCAGCATTCGCGCCATCTCCTCAATGAACAATGGATTTCCGGCCGATCGCTCCACAACCTGGCTGCGAAGATCGTCGGACACGCCGGGCAGCAACTCGGCAACAAGGAGACTCGCGGCAACGTCGTCGAGAGGTTCGATACCCAGGGTGAGCGCATTGAACAGCCCCGACTTCGGAGTCCATCGCTCGTATACGGCGGTTCGGGCCGACACCAAGACCACCATCTGGCGCCGCGCCAGTCGTTCGAGGATGTCGTCGAGGAGATGCAGAACCGCGTCGTCGGCCCAATGAATGTCGCTGAACCACAGCACGATCGGAGTTCGAAGGGCGAGGGCGTCGAGGTAGACACGCAGGGCCCTCATTCCTTCCGCGGCGGCCCGATCGCGTTCGAGACGAGCGAACTGACTCTCGTGGCCGAGAAGAAAGAGGAGCCCCTCGGTGGTCCGCACAATTTCGGCTTCATCGGAGTCGTCTCCCACGGCTGCCCCGACACTCTCGAGGACCACGCTTCTGGCCACCGCGTCGCTGTCTGACGGCTCGACACCGATCACGCCCCGTATGGCTTCGGCCACCGGACCCCAGACGTTGGCCTCTCCGTAGGGGAGGCAACGGCCGGTGAGTATCAAGGCGTCGTGGTCGTAGCGAGCGAACTCTGCCACTTCGACCGCCAGACGCGTCTTTCCCACTCCTGACTCTCCGGTGAGAGTGATCAATTGCGCACGGCTTCTACGCACGGCCGACGACACCGATCGGCGCAGAAGAGCCAACTCCGGTTCGCGGCCGAGCATCGGTGTGTCGGGGCCGTTACGACGTTCGCCGGGGCGACCAACCGGTTCGAGCGCCCGCCACGTCTCGATCGACGAGTCACGGCCACGGGCGTGGAGCATTCCGAGCGACTGGTAGTGGATGACCTCAGCGGTGGCCGAATGCGTATCGGAGCCGACAATCACGGTTCCGGGCTGAGCGGCGGTCTGGAGACGCGACGCCGTGTTGACCACATCGCCCATCGCCGTGTATTCATCGCCCGCGGTAATGGCTCCAACCAACACCTCGCCGGTGTTGATCCCGATCCGCAGACGAATCCCGACCCCGGATTCGGTGTCGTAGTTCTCGACGGTCTCCTGCATGCGCAGCGCGGCGCGAACCGCTCGTTCGGCATCGTCCTCGTGGGCGATCGGCGCGCCGAACAAGGCGATGATCGCGTCGCCGACGACCTTGTCGACACGGCCGCCGAATGAGCTGATGTCGTCGGCAAGAAGTGCGAAGCAACGATCAACGAGGTTCTTGACCTGTTCCGGGTCGCGCGTCTCGGAGAAACCTGTAAAGCCGACGATGTCGGCAAACAGGACCGTGACGACCCGTCGCTCATCTCCACGAGCCGATATCTCGTGCCCGCAGCTGGAACAGAACCTGTCGTCGGCGAGAACCGACGTACCACACGATGGACAGTTCACCGTTACAGCGTATGCCCAAGGTGGTGGGAGGCTGCATCGTTCGCGAGGACGATCCTGCTTCCCCAAGGAGGATGATGCGGCGACTGTCCCAAGTTCCGTACCGTGGTGGGGTGCAAGCCGTGAAGAATCCCATCGAATGGGCCCGTCAGCATCACTTCGCGGCCGATGCCATCCTGGCCACGATCTTTGTTGTCACTGCCGTGATCCTGGGGGTGGTTTCGGAACCCGACTCCGGCGAGCGGAACTTGGGGGGCTTGGGCTGGAGCCTCATAGTCCTGGTCAATCTCCCTTTGGCCTACCGACGCCGCAACCCCGTAGCCGCCCTCTGGCTCACGGTGGCGTTCACACTTCCATACTGGGTACTCGACTTCCCGGATCAGTCGGCCGGTCCCAACATCTTGATCATGATCTACAGCGTGGCCGCCCACGTCGACCGGCCTCGATCGTTGCAACACGGTCTGGCTGCCGGATCGTCGGCCATGTTCGTTGCTCTCGTGGGTGTCCTCGCGCCTCAGGAGGATCTGCCGTGGTTCTCGGTGCCGGTCAACTCACTTCTGTTCGTGAGCGCGTGGATCTTCGGCGACAATCTCCGCAACCGCCGGGCTTATCTCGACGAACTCGAACAGAAGGCCGCCCGTACGGCCCACAACCGCGACCTGGAGGCCCGCCGTGCTGTGAGCGAGGAACGCACCCGCATCGCCCGGGAGCTCCACGATGTCGTCGCCCATTCGATGAGCGTGATGGTGGTGCAGGCCGGAGCGGCTCGTCGCTTGTTGCAGGATCAGCCCGATCAGGCCGCCGAGGCCATCTCCGCCATCGAGTCCACCGGGCGAGAATCGCTGAACGAAATGCGCCGAGTTCTCGATGTTCTTCGTAGCGACACCGATGAGATCGAGCTGGCTCCCGCTCCGAGCCTCCAGGACCTCGACCGGCTGGCGAGGCAATGTGAGGACGCCGGATTGCCGGTCACGGTGGTGCTGGTCGGCGATCCGCGGCCTCTGCCTGCCAGCATCGAACTGTCGGCCTACCGGATCGTTCAGGAATCGCTCACCAACGCTCTCAAACACGCCGGGCCGGCCCAAGCCACGGTCCGGCTGGTGTACCTGTCAGATGAGTTCTGTGTCGAGGTCAGCGACGATGGCCGCGGTTCGGCTACCGGACCGGCCACGACCGGCAACGGCCAAGGTCTGCTCGGGATGAGAGAGCGGGTCGAAGCATTCGGAGGTTCGCTTCGCAGCGGTCCCGCAAGCGGCGGCGGATTCCGCGTGTCAGCTCGATTTCCTGTGGAATACGCCTCATGACAACCCCGCCGATCCGAGTCGTCGTGGTCGACGACCAAGCTCTGATGCGAACCGGCTTCACCATGATTCTCGATTCAGACTCGGGGATCGAAGTAGTTGGTGAGGCCGCCGATGGTCGTGCTGCCATCGACGAGGTCCGGCGTCGCAGACCCGACGTGGTGCTCATGGACATCCGTATGCCGGAGATGGATGGAGTTGATGCCACGCGGGTGTTGAGCGACGATCCCGATGTCGACTCGCGGGTCCTGATACTCACGACGTTCGATCTCGACGACTACGTCTACCGGGCTCTTCGGGCCGGCGCAGCCGGCTTCCTACTAAAGGACACGCCCGCCGAACAGCTCATCGATGCGGTTCGGGTGGTTGCCGCCGGGGAATCCCTACTGTCGCCCTCGGTGACACGGCGACTCGTCGAAGAGTTCACTCGCACCACTCACGCCTCGGCCGAATCCGTTCCCGGCCTCGCCGACCTGACCGAGCGGGAGACCGAGGTCCTCGAGGCCATGGCCGCAGGGATGTCCAACGCCGAGATCGCTGAGGCCCTCTACGTGGGCGAAACCACAGTCAAGACCCATGTCGGTCGGGTGTTGATGAAGCTCGGCGTCCGCGACCGGGTGCAGGCCGTGGTGGCGGCGTACGAGTCGGGTCTCGTCCGGCCGGGCGAGACCTGAACGCCATAGATCCTCCTGTCGGAGGACCCCGAATCAGCTCTCGGTCCGACGTCGAAACGGGTGGGTTTCCGTAGCGTTCAGTCAATCGGCATCCCAACCATCCGCCGCCGCATTCTCAGCGAAAAGGTCTGTCAATGACACTACTCACCACCCACCTTCCGGCCAGCGAGACAATCGCCGCCCGCGCCATCGCCGTCGACAAGTTCTACGGCAAGGGAGAGACCGAAGTTCGCGCCCTCAACGGCATCGACGTCGAGTTTCAGCAAGGACGCTTCACCGCGATCATGGGGCCCTCCGGTTCCGGCAAGTCGACCCTCATGCACTGCCTCGCCGGTCTCGACAGAATCACCAACGGTTCGATCGTCATCGGTGGAACCGACCTCACTTCTCTCAGCGAGAGACAGCTCACGCTGCTGCGCCGGGATCGAATCGGATTCGTGTTCCAGGCATACAACCTGGTGCCGACGCTCTCTGCGCTCGAGAACATCACTCTGCCGATGGACCTCGCCGGGGTGGACCCCGACCCGGTCTGGCTCGACACTGTGATCAGCACTGTGGGGCTTGCTGACCGTCTGGAGCACCGCCCGGGTGAGTTGTCGGGCGGACAGCAGCAACGTGTTGCGGTCGCCCGAGCCCTCGCCAGCCGGCCGGAGCTGATCTTCGCCGATGAACCAACCGGCAATCTCGACTCGACCTCCGGGGCGGAGATGCTCGATTTCATGCGTCGAGCGGTTCGGGAGATGGATCAGACCATCGTCATGGTGACCCACGACCCGGTGGCCGCCTCCTACTCCGACCGCGTTGTCTTCCTCGCCGATGGCCGCATTGTCGACGACCTGGCCGATCCGACCCCCGACAAAGTCCTCGATGCCATGAAGCGACTGGGTGACTGAAATGCTCAGACTCACCTTCCGAAATCTCGGCGCCAACAAGGCCCGGTTCGCCATGACCACCTTCGCGGTGGTTCTGGGAGTCGGCTTCGTGGTGGCCAGCTTCGTGCTCAGCGACGGATTGCGGTCGAGCTTCGGCGATCTCTCCGACGAGATCACCGCCGGAACCGACCTCCAGGTTCGGCCGGTCAGCGAATTCGGTGAACCCGTACCCCTCGATGAGACCTTGGTCGATGAGATCGCCGCTATCGACGGAATCCGATTGGCGGTTGGTTTCGTCGAGGGTGACGAAAGCGCCATGCAGCCCGTGAAGTCCGACGGCACCACCATCAACTCGGTCGGACCACCACAACTCACATTCTCCTGGGTCGACGACGAGGGACTCGGAGCCTTCGCGTTGATCGAAGGCAGTGCCCCCGACGAGACCGCCGAATTCTCGATGGACGTCGACGCGGCAACCTCCAACGGCTTCGTGGTGGGATCGACCTACGACCTCATCACCCCGATTGGTGTGGTCGAGGATGCAACGCTCACCGGAACGACCCGATTCGGTTCGGCCAACGACACGCTGGGCGCAGTCCTGATGCACGTGAGCCTCGACGAGGCTCAGCGACTGTTCGGCGTCCCCGGAACCGTCGACGAAATCGCTATTCGACTCGACACCGACACCGACGCCGCTGCCGTAGTTGCCGAGATATCGCAGGTGATCCCGACCTACGGTGTCGAGATCGTCGACCAAGCGACGCTCAACGCCGAACAGAAGGCCGACTTCAACCAAGGAGTCGACATCGTCGGCAACGTGTTGCTCGGATTCGCGATCGTGTCGCTGTTCGTGTCGATATTCATCATCTACAACACGTTCTCGATCATCCTCGGACAGCGCGTCCGTGAGATGGGCCTGCTGCGGGCCCTCGGCGCCGACACCCGACAGATCAGGCGTACCGTTCTGGGCGAGGCACTGGCTGTCGGCTTGATCGCATCGCTCATCGGCCTGCTCGCGGGGGTGGGCATAGCCCAAGGGCTGATAGCGCTGTTCGACGCACTCGGCGCAAGCCTCCCCGATTCACCGATCATCGTGTCGCTGCGCACCATCGTGCTCGCTCTCACTCTGGGTATCGGTGTCACTCTCGTATCGGCCCTCGCTCCCGCCCGCGCCGCGGCAAGCGTGGCGCCGATGGCTGCCCTCAGGGACGGCGCGACGTTGGGGCATCAGAGTTCTCGTCGTCGCCTCGTGGTGGGCTCGACTCTGCTCTCGATCGGGATCGCGGTCGGCGGATTCGGTCTGATCAGTCCACCGAGCAGCACCCTCAATGTCGTCCTCGTCCTCGGATTCGCGGCGGCTGCGGTGTTTCTGGGAGTGACACTCGTCAGCCCGGTGATCGCCGAACCGGTCTCCCGCGGACTCGGATGGCCCGTCGCCAAGGGCATGGGAACCGCCGGCCGGCTGGCCCGCGAAAACGCTTCGCGCAACCCCCGCCGCACCGCCACCACCGGCGCCGCCCTGATGATCGGACTATCGCTGGTCAGCACCGTTCTGATCGTCGGCGAGTCGGTCAAGTCGCGTCTCGGTGAGCTCCTCGAAAGCTCAGTGCAAGCCGACTATCTGATCATCGACGACAGCGACGCCGGGGTCACCCCGAAGCTGGCTGCCGACCTGGCCGACACCGGCCAGTTCGCGGCGGTCACCGGATTTCGATACGACGAGGTCCGCCTCGCCGGATTTGTCACCGACATGATCGCGGCCGATCTGTCCAGCATGGGATTATTGCTGTCGCTCGATCTGCAGAGCGGAACGCTTCCGGCAGCCGATGTCACCGACGTGATCGTGCTTCACACCGACAAGGCGGAAGATATGGGCGTCGGTGTCGGCGACACGGTCACGGTCGAGTTCGCGAGCGGCGATGCGGCTTTCCTCAAAGTTGCCGCCACCTACGACGACGACACCATTCTCGACAGTCCGATCGTTCCGGTCCAGGTCTTCGACGACGCCGGCGCTGCTGCCGTCGACCAGTGGGTGGCCGCATCGCTGGCCGACGGGGTCAGCGCAGCCGCCGCTCAACCCCTCATCGACCAGATCCAGCAGAGGTATCCGCAGGTCTCGATCGACAGTGCCGCCGAGTTCCAGGAGAGATTCGAGGCGAGCATCGACAGTGCCCTCACCGTCGTCAACGCCTTGTTGGCGCTGGCCATCGTCATCGCGCTGATCGGAATCGCCAACACGCTGGCCCTCTCCGTTCACGAACGAACACGCGAACTCGGGCTGCTCCGAGCGGTCGGTATGACCCGCCGTCAGGTGCGCCGCATGGTGCGCTGGGAGGCCGCTCTCGTGGCCCTGTTCGGGGCACTGCTCGGCGTTGCTGTCGGTCTTCTGTTCGGGTGGGGCGTCGTGTCGGCCCTTCCGGCTGATTTCGCCGGCTCGCTCAACGTTCCCTTCCTGAGGATCACCCTCCTCGTGGCGGTGGCTGCGGCAGCCGGTCTGGTGGCAGCATGGCTGCCGGCGAGGCGCGCTGGTCGGCTCAATGTTCTTGATGCCATCAGTCATACTTGAGCGGCGTCGCCCTGTTCGACCAAGCTCGTAGCGTTACCCTCAGTAACTCGTCAACAATTCGGAGGCGGCCAGGTGCCATCCACCACGACCACAGGCATCGAGACCGATGTCGCGGCACGCGCCATCGGCGCCACCAAGTTCTACGGCAGTGGCGACACCGAAGTCAGGGCACTCGACGGAGTCACTGCAGAATTCGAACGAGGGCACTTCAGCGCGATCATGGGACCATCGGGATCGGGAAAGTCGACCCTGATGCATTGCTTGGCCGGCCTCGACACCCTCACCGACGGCCGGGTCTTCATCGGCGACACCGACCTCTCGACCCTGTCGGAGCGCAACCTCACGCTGTTGCGTCGAGACAAGATCGGCTTCGTGTTCCAGGCGTTCAATTTGGTGCCCACCCTCACCGCGCTCGAGAACATCACTCTTCCCATGGATCTCGCCGGACGTGATCCCGATCAGGAATGGCTCGACCGCGTGATCGACGCCGTGGGTCTGGCCGATCGGACCAGCCATCGCCCCAGCGAGCTGTCGGGTGGGCAACAACAGCGTGTGGCCGTTGCCAGAGCACTCGCCTCCAACCCGGAGATCATCTTCGCCGACGAGCCGACCGGAAATCTCGACTCCACCACCGGTGCCGAGATCCTCGATTTCATGCGCGATGCGGTCGACAACCTCGGGCAGACCATCGTGATGGTCACCCACGACCCGGTTGCCGCTTCCCATGCCGACCGGGCGGTGTTCTTGGTCGACGGGAAGATCGTCGACGAGATGATGGAGCCCACCGCCGAGATGGTGCTCGACGAGATGAAACTCCTGAGCCGCCGGTAGCCGGCCATGTTCAAGCTCACCCTTCGCAACCTGCTCGACAAGAAGATTCGATTCGTCCTCACCACCTCCACCGTGGTGATCGGGGTGATGTTCGTTGTGGGCGTGTTCGTTCTCACCGACAGCATCCGTACCTCGTTCGATGAGTTGGCGGGCGACATCGAGGCGGGAGTCGATCTCACCGTTCGCTCGCCTCTCGACATCGGCGACGAACTCGATCGCGTGGCGGTACCCCAGGACATCGCGGAAATCGCGGAGACCGTTCCCGGGGTGGCGAGTGTCGACGGTCGTGTAGTCGCACGGAACACGGTCATCAGCGACGGTGAAGGCGAGCCGATCCTTCCCAACGGACCGCCGACTCTCGGATTCTCGTGGTTCCCCACCCAGTTCTTCATCATCGACGGGCACCAGCCCGAGAAGCCCGACCAATTCGCCACCGACGCCACCACTGCGTCCGACAACGATCTCGTGGTCGGCGACGTCTACACCGTGTCGGGGCCGACCGACCAGAGAGAGTTCACACTCTCCGGAATCTTCAACTTCGGAGATCCCGAAGAGAACAAGTCGATAGCCGGCACCACGATGGCCGCGTTCGAACTGACCGCAGCCCAGGACTTCCTCGACAAACCCGACAGCTTCAACGAACTATCGGTAGTGGTCCAGGCCGGAGCTGATCCAGCCGTCGTCCAGGAGGCACTGGACGCCGCAGTGGGCGACGACTTCGAGGTCGTCAGTCAACAGATCAAGATCGAGGAAACCCAGAGCGACTTCAACGCGTTCATCTCCATCTTCGGCAATGTGCTCCTCGCCTTCGCCCTGATAGCCGTCTTCGTTTCGGCGTTCATCATCAACAACACGTTCCAGATCATTCTCGGCCAACGGGTCAGAGAGCTCGGTCTGCTCAGGGCGCTGGGAGCCACCGGACGTCAGGTTTCGAGATCGGTGCTCGGCGAGGCCGCGATGGTTGGCGTGTTCAGCACCGTGGTGGGAATTTTCCTCGGGCTCGGACTCGCCCGCGTGCTCCGGTCACTGCTCAAGGCGGGCGGTTTCTCCCTGCCCGACGGTCCGATCGAGCTCCAGGCCCGCACGATCATTTTCGCCGTCGCCGTAGGCATGGGGGTCACCGTGTTGTCGTCCATCGCTCCGGCGCGGCGAGCACGCGGGATATCCCCGATGGCCGCCCTGAGCGATTCGGTTCGCCTCACCAAGAGCGGTCTGGGCCGCAGGATCAAGGTCGGCGCCACCATGGTCGCCCTGGGTTGGCTGCTCCTCGGTCTCGGGTTGTTCGCCGGGCTCGGCACCCAGCAGTTGCTCCTGTCGGTGTCATCGGGCGGAATCCTGATCTTCATCGGCACCACCGTGTTGTCGCCGGCGTTCGCCACCCAGATCTCCCGCATTCTCGGCTGGCCCATCCAGAGACTGTTCGGCGTTCCGGGTCGACTGGCCCGCGAGAATGCGGCGCGCAGCCCTCGCCGAACCTCCTCCACGGCCGGTGCGTTGATGATCGGGCTGGCCCTCGTGTCCATGGCAGGCGTGGTCGGGCAGTCCATCAAGAAGACGTTTGTCGACACTCTCGACAACTCGGTTCAGGCCGACTATTTCGTGCGGTCGACGGCCGCCGGCTTCGACCCCACCACCGGGTTCCCAGCCGAAGTGGAACAACTCGTCAACGAGGTCGACGACGTCGATCTGGTCGTCGGGTATCACTTCGGACTCAACTCCATCAGCATCAACGGCTCGACCAAGAACGTGTTCACCACTGATTTCTCAGCCGGGACCGACCACATGGACCCGGACGTAGTGGCCGGATCGATCACGAACGGCGATCCCCTCGGAAGCATCCTTCTCAACGAAGATCCCGCCGAGGACCTGTTCGTGGGCGTCGGCGACACTGTCGTCGTTCAGTTCCCCGATGGAGCGGTCGTCGGTCTGGAAGTGGCCGCCATCTACGCCGACTCGGCAATCTTCGACAATTACGTGATCGACAACGCTCTCTGGAACGAGCACTTCAACCGGCCGGAACTGTTGTTCCTGACCGCCTCCATCTCGGGATTCTCAGATGACCTCCCCGAAGAGCAGCAGGTCGCTCTACTGGCATCGTCGGCTGAGGCGATCAGGAACGTCACCGATGAGTTCCCCACCGTCAGTGTGGAGAACCGGGTCGAGTTTCGTCAGAGCCAGCAGGCACAACTCGATTCGTTCCTGATCACCATCACGGTGTTTCTCACTCTCGCTCTGTTCATCGCACTGATCGGTATCGCCAACACCCTCGCCCTTTCGGTCTTCGAACGGACCCGCGAGATCGGACTCCTTCGAGCGGTCGGGCTCACTCGCCGACAACTACGGCGTTCGGTCAGGTGGGAGGCCGCGATCGTGTCCGTCTTCGGCGCCATTCTCGGAGTGGGTCTCGGGTTGGCCTTCGGAGTGGCTGCGGCGATAGCCATACCCGACACCGCGGTCAATACTGTCGCGGTGCCATGGGGCAGCCTGGCCATCTACGTGGTGGTGGCTGCAGTAGCCGGCCTGATAGCTGCAATCATTCCGGCGCGCAGGGCCGCACGAATGAACGTTCTCGAGGCCATTGCCACCGAGTGACCGAGCCGCCGCCGAGTCAGTTGATCAACCGAGAGACATCAGCCGACAACCGACCGATTGCCTCTCGCGCCTCGCGGCTGATGCCGCCCATGACGGTGAACGAATGGGGAAGCGAGTCCTCACAGCGATGCACCGTGTCGACGCCGGCCGAGCGAAGCGCCTCGGCATAGTCGTCGCCGGCATCGCGAAGAGGATCGAACCCGGCGGTGATCACCACAGCGGGGGCCAATCCCCAGAGCTCCGACTCCGTGCCCGGCGAGACCCGGGGATCGTTGATCGCCGAGCGGTCGGGAAGGTAGTGATCGGCGAAGAAAGCCATCGTGGCCGAAGTGAGAGGGAAACAATCACCGCAGGTCTGGCGGGAGCCCCCGGTGGAGGTGCCGTCGAAATCGCCATATACAAGGATCTGGACGACGGGCTGCGGAGCACTCCGACGGCGACGTTCCTGGCACACGACTGCCGCGAAAGTGGCGCCGGTGGACGTGCCCCCGACCGCCACACTCGATGGATCGATACCCAGACCGTCGGCGTTGTCGACCACCCACTGGAACGACGAGATGGCGTCGTCGATCCCGGCCGGAAACGAATGTTCGGGGGCGAGGCGATAATCGACCGAGATGACAACCGCGGCGCACTCCTCGGCCAGCACGGTGCAAAACGAATGGTCGGTGTCGAGATCTCCGATCACCCCACCGCCCTGATGGAACCAGACGATCGCCGGAGCCTCACCGCTTGCCGTCGATGGATGGTAGAGCCTCACGGCGAGGTCGCCCGAGGGACCGTCGATCGTCCGGTCGTGGATCGCCACCTGGTCGACCGGATTACCTCCGGCGGTGGCCACCAACTCGGCGAAAGCCTTCCTCATGCCGCGAGGAGTCGAATCGACTCCACCGGAGCGTTTCGAGGCCGCCGCCGCGAATGCCTGGACCTGCAGGTCGAGGGTTCGGCCATCGACCACCAGCGGCTCACCGGCCATCCTACGAAGCGCACGCTTGGGTAGACGGGAGGACAGTCGAGCCGCTCTTCGGAGGAGATTCAAGGCAGAGCAGCAATCACTCGTCGCGTAGGACCGCGACGTCGTGGGGGTGGCTCTCCCGCAGACCGGCACCGGTGATCCGAACCAGCCGGGAGCGGTGGCGGAGATCATCGAGACTCGCCGCTCCGGCGTAACCCATCCCGGACCGAAGCCCCCCGACGAGTTGTCCCATGAGATCGCCGAGCGCTCCTGCGTATCGCACTCGAGCCTCAACGCCTTCTGGCACATGCTTGCCTACGGCTTGGCCGGTTCCGTAGCGGTCGGAAGCACGACCTCGCATTGCTCCGGCCGAACCCATGCCCCGGTAGGTCTTCCACATGGCGCCCTCGACCAGCTCGAGATCGCCGGGGGCCTCATCCACGCCGGCCAGCAGATTGCCGAGCATCACGGCGTCGGCTCCGGCCACGAACGCCTTCACGATGTCGCCCGATGCCACCACACCTCCATCGGCGATGATCGGAACACCGAGTTCGCGACCGACCGCCACGCAGTCGTGGATGGCCGTCATCTGGGGCATACCCGCTCCCGAAACGATCCGGGTGGTGCAGATGCTTCCCGAGCCCACCCCGACCTTCACGACGTCGGCTCCGGCTTCGACCAACGCTTCCACTCCGGCGCGGGTCACGACGTTGCCGCCGATGACCGGAAGATCCGGCCAGGACTTCTTGATGGTTCGCACCGCGTCGACCACACCTTGGGTGTGTCCGTGGGCGGTGTCGATCACCAGTACGTCGACGCCGGCAGCCTGAAGGGCCTCGGCCCGCTCCTCGGTGTCGGCGACACCGATCGCAGCGCCCACCCGCAGGCGGCCGTCGGGGTCGAGTGTGGCGTTGGGGTTCTCGATGCGTTTGGTGATGTCCTTGACCGTGATCAAGCCACGAAGCACGCCATCGCCGTCGACCAGCGGAAGCTTCTCGATGCGGTACTTGTGGAGCACGTCGACAGCGTCTTCCAGACTGGTGCCGACCGGAGCGGTAACGAGATTCTCGCTGGTCATGAAGTCGGTCACGGGACGATCGAACTGGTCGGGGCGGCAGAACCTGATGTCCCGGTTGGTCAGTATCCCGACGAGCCGACCGCTGGCTTCGCAGATCGGGACACCACTGATGCGGTGGCGTGCCATCAGAGTCTCAGCGTCGTCGAGCAAGGCCGAGGGCGGCAGGCTGATCGGCGCCGAGATCATCCCCGACTGCGCCCGCTTGACCCGGTCGACCTGCTCGGCCTGCTTGTCGACCGTGAGATTGCGATGGAGGATTCCAAGTCCGCCCACCCGCGCCAGCGCTACGGCGAGAGGCGATTCGGTGACCGTGTCCATGGCTGCCGACACCAGCGGAACCTTCAGTTCGATCCCGGCAATGGAGGTCGATATGTCGACCTCGGCCGGCAAGACCTCGCTCCAGCCGGGCACAACCAGGACATCGTCGAAGGTGAGTGCTTCCGAACCAGCGAACACCTCTTCGTTCATTCGGTCAGGTTAGGCGAACGTCATCGGGGCCGCGCGATCAGGTAGAGGCCCGATATCGGCATCATCCCCGAAACGACAATCCGCGATATCCCCGGCTGAACCCAGCCGATTCCAGATGATCCGCCCATGGCGTTTCACGAACCGCGACACCATCGACCTTGGCGATCTCCAATCGGCGAATTCGTTGCGATCTGACGAGACCCTTCAAGGCCTCGGCCCACTCATCGACCGACTCGGCGCCCGGGAACGTGACCAGCGACCTCCCACCTCGCTCGAGTTCGACCACCGGAAGACCGCCGACGAGCACCACATGGGCGCCTGCCGCGCGCACCGGCCGACCCGGGCTCGGTGGCCATGTGAGTACTGCTCCGTAGGGCTGAGCCGGATCGGTGGCGGACAGGACCACCGGTGTGGGGTCGGTCGGGATGTCTCTCATCGACCGAAGTCGGTCGACCGCGCCCGCCAGCGCGAACTGGGCGGCACCCAGGCCGGCGACGAAGTATCCCCGTCTGACCTCTCCCCGTTCCTCGAGAATCTTCAATACCGGATAGACCCCGGCAAAGCCTCCGGTCTGGCCCTCCCCCAATGCGGCCTCTCGAGTCAACACGCCGTAGCGGTCGAGAAGCTGCCGAGCCCGGGCATGAGCGGACTCGGTGGCCGACGACTCTTCCGTGCGCAAGTCCGCGACCAACGACCACCGTCCGGCCGCATCTGGAGGGCCCAGATCGCTCAGGTGCCCGACTCGACGCGTGTTGCGCCGAGCCGGGCGCCGTGACTTCTTGCCCGCCAGGCGTGCCCTCACGGGAGCGAACGAATCGTTGGTGACCTCCCCCGCCCAGACCAGATCCCAGAGGGCGCTCAACACTCCCTCCTGTTCGTAGGGCAACCCAGCCGATTGCACCGCCACCACCAGGTCGGGCCAGAAGGAGGCACCGCCGTCGCCCAGATGCTGTCTCAGGGCCTCCTGAACGGCACCCTCGACAATCGAGTCGACCGGTGAAATGAGGCGGGCCACTTGGTCGCGGAAGACCAGACGGATCCGGCCGTCGCTCGCCCCGAGACTCCCGGCACCTACCCAGACGATCTGCCCAGCGGTGCAGAGCGTGTCCAGATCAGCCGGTCGATACCCGCTCATGCGAACTGCGAGCACATCGGCCTCGAGCACCGACGCCGGCAACGGGGCGCCCTGCAGCCGCGAGATCACCTCGGCCGCGCCATCGGACCCCCGGTGCTGACCGCCGACACCCTGCCACTCCGGGAGGAAACGGGCGAAAGCGTCGGGTTCGACCGGTTCGACCTCGTTACGGAGGATCGCCAGCGACCGCCGGCGCAAACGGCGGAGAACGTCGTCGTGACAGAACTCGCGATCGACCCCATGAGGGCGGAACTCTCCCCGAAGCAGCTTGCCATCGCGCTGGAGTCGGTCGAGCACCGGCAGTATTCGACGCTCATCCGCGCCCAACCAAGAGGCCACCTCGCTGGGCAGAAACGGACCGTGGGTTCGGGCGAACCTCAAGCAGAGATCCCCGAGGGGATCATCGACCGGCTCGGTGAACACCGCAGGCAGACCAACGGGAAGCGATACACCCAACGCATCGCGAACCCGTGCGGCGTCGTCCACGGCCACATGTCTCGACAGGCCGCCCACCAGAGCCGGGAAGGCCCGCCGCTGCTCCGCCAACGTCTGCAGTTCCTCACCGACGTCCGCCACCCCCGTCGATCGCGCCTCCACCTCCTCAATCGACAACGGGCCGAGCTCTCTCAGAAGGTCGTGGATCTCGTCGAGATCGCGAGCCTGTCGGCCCTCCACGAGCCGTTGGAGTTCGAGCTCCAGGTCGGCCAGCACCCCAGGGTCGAGAAGCTCCCGCAACTCCTCAGCCCCGAGTAGGTCACGTAGCAGATCGCGGTCGAGGGCCAACGCCGCAGCCCGGCGCTCGGCCAGCGGAGCGTCACCTTCGTACATGTAGACCGAGATCCACGAGAAAAGCAGCGACTGTGCGAACGGCGACGCCTTCGGGGTGTCGACCGCCACCAAGCGGACCCGGCGGCTTCGTAGATCGGTCATCAGCTCACGGAGCGCCGGGAGATCGAACACGTCGTTGACGCACTCGCGGGTCGCTTCGAGCAGCATGGGAAAACTCGGATGGGCCGAAGCCACCGACAACAGATCGGCGGAACGTTGCCGTTGCTGCCAGAGCGGGGTCCGCTGGTCGGGTCTTCTACGAGGCAGCAGCAAGGCCCGAGCCGAGCACTCCCTGAATCTCGACGCGAACATCGACGTGTCGGTCAGTCTCGATATGACCAGGTCAGAGATCTCGTCGGGGTCGAACAGCAGCTCTTCCAGCAACAGATCATCTACCGACTCCGGCAGTCGCAATACCAGGCCATCGTCGCTCCACACCATGTCGACGTCGGTTCCCCATTGCTCACCGAGACGGGCCCGAAGCGCCATCCCCCAAGGGGCGTTGACCTGCGCTCCGAATGGTGTGAGCACGCACACTCGCCAGTCGCCGATCTCATCACGAAAACGCTCGACGACGATCGTCCGATCGTCGGGCACCACACCGGTGCTTTCGGCCTGTTCGTCGATATACGAGAGCAGGTTCTCGGCCGCGAGCCGGTCGAGACCGTGACGTCCGGTGAGCCGGTCGATCGGAGACTTCTCTTCGCGGATCTCTCGGATGAACGCGCCAATGGCCCGGCCGAGCTCCAACGGTCGGCCCGGCCCATCGCCGTGCCAGAACGGCATCTTTCCGGGTTGCCCCGGAGCGGGCGTCACGACCACCCGCTCGAAGGTGATGTCGTCGATTCGCCATGTGCTCGCTCCGAGCAGGAAGGTTTCCCCCACCCGGCTCTCGTAGACCATCTCCTCGTCGAGCTCACCCACGCGCGTGCCATCTGGAAGAAACACCCCGAACAGGCCTCGATCGGGGATGGTGCCGGCGTTGGTGACCGCCAGTCGCTGAGAACCCTTTCGTCCGCGTACTGTCGCCGAGCTGCGGTCCCAGACGATTCTCGGCCTCAGACCCGAGAACTCCTCGGACGGGTAGACCCCGGACAGGAGATCGAGGACGTTGCCCAGAACCTCGTCGGAGATTTCGGTGAAGTTCGCGCACCGGCGGATCAACGCCGACATTCGAGGCACCGACCAGTCGTCCATGGCGCACATCGCCACGATCTGCTGGGCGAGCACATCGAGCGGAATCCGCGGGTAACGGGTCTCCTCGATGAGCCCCTGCTTCATTCGATCGACGACCACCGCCGTCTCCACCAGGTCGGCGCGGTGCTTTGGAAATATCTTGCCCCGGCTCGGTTCACCGACACGATGCCCGGCGCGGCCGATTCGCTGCAGGCCTGATGCCACCGACCCCGGCGACGAAACCTGAATCACGAGATCGACCGCCCCCATGTCGATTCCGAGCTCCAACGACGATGTTGCAACCAAGCCCTTCAGGTTGCCGCGCTTGAGATCGTCCTCGATCTGCAGTCGCCGTTCCCGGGAGAGCGATCCGTGGTGAGCCCTGACGATCTCGGTGCCATCGGGGTCATCACGACGTTGCAGGTCGAGTTCGTTGAGATTCGCGGCCAGCCTCTCGGACAACCGCCTCGCGTTGGCGAATATGAGTGTCGAGTGATTGGCGTCGATCAACTCGAGCAGACGGGGATGAATCGATGGCCAAATGCTGCGCCGCTCCGCTACCGCTGTGGCCGGGGCATCTATCGACGGCTCGACCATCGCTCCCAACGACCCCATGTCGTCGATGGGCACCACCACCTCGACCAACAGTTCCTTGGTGATGCCCGCGTTGACGACCGTGACCGGCCTGGGAGTGATCGATCCATCGTCGGAAACCGTGGATCCTCCGAGGAACTGTGCGATCTCCTCGAGTGGTCGTTGCGTGGCGGACAGGGCCACCCGCTGGAACGGTCGATCGCCGAGCTCCTCGAGGCGTTCGAGCGAGAGCATCAGATGGGCGCCTCGCTTGGTGCCGGCCATGGCATGGATCTCGTCGATGATCACCACGTCGACCGATGCCAGCGTCTCGCGTGCCTTCGAGGTGAGCAACAGGAACAGCGACTCCGGAGTCGTGATCAAGATGTCGGGAGGATGCCGCACCAACTGGCGCCTCTCGGATGCGGAGGTGTCGCCTGTTCTCATTCCGACCGTCGGGGTGTGTACGTCCGAACCAATTCGCTGGGCTTCCAGGGTCATGCCGGTCAGCGGGGCGCGAAGGTTCTTCTCGATGTCGACCGCCAAGGCCCGCAGAGGGGATATGTAGAGCACACGAGTCCGTTCGGACTCGATCTCGGGAACAGGTTCCACCGCCAGACGATCGAGTGCCCACAGAAAAGCCGACAGCGTCTTACCGGTGCCGGTCGGGGCCAGTATCAGGGTGTTGTCGCCCCGAGAAATGGCCGGCCAGCCCTGCGACTGCGGCGGAGTGGGGGCCTCGAACGTCGTCTCGAACCAAGCCCGGGCCGGTTCGGAGAACTCCGCCAGCGCGTCGGAGGCCGTCAACTCGTCAGAAGAAGAATCACCCGGCCCGGCCATGCACTCAAGCTAGCGAACAGACCGTCGCCGACCAGCAGAATTGAGTCGTCGATACATGCGCCTCTGCGATTTGGTGAGCCGCAGGAACTCCTGATGACGATCGGCGAACAACGAAGTGGTCGTGAGGTCCGGCTCGAACGTCCGATCGATCGGAGCCAGCCCGGCCAGATCATCGACTCGCAGCCGGCCCGTGACCAACCCCGCGAACATCGCAGCCCCTCGCACGTTCGCCAGCAGCGGACTCTCGACCCTCCGCAAGGATCGCCCCAACACATCGGCATGGATCTGACACCAGATATCGGACTGAGCGCCACCGCCGAGTATGTGGATGTCGGTGAGTTCGTGATCCAGCACCTTCTCGGACCGATCAAGAATCCACCGCATCTGGTGGGCGACGCCCTCGAGCACCGCCCGGGCCATCTCCGGCCGCCCGGAATCGGCGCCGATATTGAGAAAGCTCGCTCGCATCGAGGTGTCGGCGACAGGTGAACGTTGGCCGTTCAGCCAAGGGGCGAACATCACCCCTCCTGCTCCGGGGCCGACTCTCGCCGCGACTTCGTCGATGTCGGCCAGCGAAGGGCTCCCTCTACCGAGGTCGTCGTCGGGGGCCACGACCATGTCTCGCAGCCACTCCATGCTCACCCCGCCGGCATCGTGATTGTTGGCGAGGATGTAACGCCCGGGAAGGGCCGAGGGGACCGTCGCCATCTGGTTGGCGAGCGAGGTCTGCTTGCCGGGAGAATGACACCCGACCCAAGCCGACGTACCGATCACCAGATGGGCGTGGTGATCGGCCACCGCACCCGATCCGAGAGCAGCGGTGTGGAGATCGGGCAACCCGCTCACCACCGGAAGATCGGCCGGGATCCCGAGACTTGCCGCCACCGACGCCATCACTGTTCCCACCACGGAGTTGATCGGAACCAATCGGGGCAGACGATCGGGATCGGTGCCTGAATAGGCCACCAGCTTCTGGTCGTAGTCGGTGCAGTCGAGCCGTCGATTATCGGTCAGCCACGAAAGGATCATCGATGCCTGGGTCGCGGTGGGCCGGCCGGTCAACCGCAGGTTGAGATAGTCGACCGGTTCCAGGAACACCGCTGTCCGGGCGTAGACATCGGGCTCGTTCTCTCGGATCCAGAGACGGTGCCCGAGGGGATCGTTGCCCTCGGGGCTCGGAGCCCCACCCGAGCGTCGGATCCATTCGAGCACCAGCCGGGGCCGATATCCGTCGACTGCGAGTCGCCCACCGAGTTGGCGGGCCGCCAGGTCGCCACCGCGCTGATCGAGCCAGAGCATGCAGTCTCCGCAAGCCTCACCGGCCGCATCGACCGGCACCGTCGAACCCCACTGGCCGGTGCAGGCCACAGCCACGATGCGAGAGGGGTCGACACGGCCTCGGGCCGCGATCTCTCGGGCCGACTCGACGATGGCCGACCACCATTCGTTGGGATCCTCGATGGCTCCGCCACCGGGCAACGTCTTCATCTCGACGCGGCGGTGGACGTGATCGATCACCGCTCCCGAGAGCGACACCAGAGCCACCTTCGGACCGCCGGTGCCGAGGTCGATCGTGAAGATCACGTCGTGCTCGAAGTTTCGGGGATCGGTCATCAGCAGCCGGTTCGATCAGAGGCCCGGGATATCGCCGATGGCCAGTCGGAATGCCCATGTCACGAACATCACAGCAACGTTGACCAACACCAACGGGAACCAGACTCGGCGAAGTCTTTGTCGGCCACGATCGGTGATTGAGATACCGCCGAATACCAAGGCCTGGGCCGCCAACAGGATCACGTAGGGATGCTGATGCCAAGAGCCGACAATGTCGCCACGCAGCAAATGCCCAATCGCCCGTGTTCCGCCACACCCCGGGCAGTAGGCGCCGGTACACCTACGAAATGGGCAGAGCACCGTCGAGTCATCGCTTCCCCCATCGCTCGACAACGCCGCGACAGTAAAGGCCGCCGCCATCCCGCCGATGGCGAGACCCGGCCACCGCTCACTGTCGAGTAGCGATGATATTTGCGATGGAGAGGCCGGCGGCGGCGATTCCGCGAGCGGTCGATGCCGGTGGGGAATCTCGATGCCGGTCACGACAGCGCAATCTGCAGGAACAAGAGAAGGCTCCAGATCGCCACGCCCACCACACCGACCACGAACGCGGCCGTGGCCAGTCCTCGTTTGGTGGGATCAGTCTCGCCTCGATCAATGGCGCCGATCTCGGTGCGTCCCATCACCAGGCCGACAATCGTGAGCGGACCGCAACACAACATCCCGCCGATCGAAAACCCCAGAGCCAATCCCGCCTGGCTCTTGCGGGAGAAGGCACCCACCGGCTGGGCCCATCCGCCGGGCGGAGGTGTCGCTCCGTAAGACGGTGGCGGAGGTGGAGGAAACCCACCCGTGACCTCACCGCTCACGTCGTCGGTCCACCGCGTTCCGTTCCAGTAACGCTGACGATCGGGGTTCTCCGGGTCCGGGTACCACCCTGGCGGAATTGAAGTCATTGTCCTCCTCCATCCTCCTCCGTCGGACCACGAAGCTACTACGCCTCGGACCAGGCCCCGGGAGTGGCCGAATCACTGCCGTACACTCGATTCATGGCCAACTACCAGTCTCCGGTGTGGCATCCTGCCTTCGAAGAATACTGCGAGACGATCTTCGAATTGAACGAAGAAGGAGTCGACGTCATCCAGGCCCGGATCGCCGAACGCCTCGACGTCTCCAGACCGGCTGTCTCGGAGATGGTCAAGCGAATGGAGACATCGGGCTTGGTGAGCAGCGGGGCGACCATCGCGCTAACCGAAGAAGGGCACTCGCTGGCTGAGACAGTCGTGCGCCGTCACCGGATAGCCGAACGATTTCTCACCGACATTCTCGGACTGTCCTGGACATCGGCTCATCACGAGGCCGGCAAATGGGAACATGTGATCTCAGCCGACGTCGAGGCAGCCATGATTGCCAAGCTCGGCGACCCCACAACCTGCCCTCACGGCAACCCCATCCCCGGCTCGGCCTATGTCGAACCCCAACTAGTGGCTCTCGACTCACTCGAAGTCGGCGAAGCGTTCACTGTTCGACGGATCCCGGAGGCGCTCGAATTCTCGCCCGGCATGTTGGAGTTTCTCGAGTCTTTCTCCATCACGCCGGGCTTCTGCGGCACCGTTTCGGGGATCTCGCCCGACGGCACCACGATCGTCATCGATGGCAGTCCTGCGATGGTCAAGCAGTTCGCCAGTGCTCGAATCCTGGTCGAGGTCGCATCAACCATCGATTGACCCGATCACCCTCCCTGTGGCTCACGTAGGGTTGGCGTCGACCAATGGCTCGAGATAGGCCGGAAGCGGCTCGTGGTGAACAACCGTGACCCGTTTCGTCGCCCGGGTCAGAGCGACGTAGAGCGAGCGGACGCCCTGACGTTCCTCGGCCACGATCCGAGCCGGCTCCACGACGATCGCCGAGTCGACCTCCAGACCCTTCACCAGCCGTACCGGTACGACGGTGACCTGCTGGTCGAGTCCGTGACGACTCGCTCCCCCGAAGACCAGATTGGCTGCGGTGAGGGCCGCTCGCACCGGCTCAACCAACGAGTCGGGCAGGACCACCGAGATATTGCCCTCTCCAACCTCACCGATTTCGTGGCTCACCACCTCGGCCACTACCGATTCGATCGATTCGACAGCAGTGACGATGCGGGGCAAATCTCCTCCGGGTCGGACCGCCTTGGGTGGCTGCAATCCCGGCGCGGCGTGGGGAAGAACTTGTTTCGCCAACGACATGGTCAGTTCCGGGATCCGGTAGCCAACCGTGAGTTCACGATGTTGTGAGACATGTCGCTCCGGCAGGGCCCCGATGATCTGGTCCCAGCTGGAGTTGGCCCAGGCTCCGGTGGCCTGGGCAATATCGCCGACGACAGTCATCGACCCGTTGAGCGAACGACGCGACACCATTCGCAACTCCATCGGTGAGAGGTCCTGGGCCTCATCGACACAGATGTGCCCGTAGGTCCTCACTGCATCTTCATCACGCTTGCCGGGCCGGTAGCCGAGATGAGCCCTCGCTTCATCCAGCAGGGGTACGTCCTGGAATCGCCAGATCACCTCCTCGACATGAGGGCTCCTGGGTCGGCCCAGCAACTGGATCTCGTCTTCGGTGAAGCGGCCGTCGTTGGCCGATCGCAGAAGCGCTCTGGAACCGAAGAGGTCGTGCAGCAGGTGAGCCGGGGTAAGTACCGGCCACATCCATTCGAGGGCCTCACGCACCCGCAGATCACCACGGAGCCGATCGCGTACCTCACTGGGATCGACCCGCTTGCGGGCGCTTCGGCCGAGAGCCTCGAACAGTTGGTCCTCAACCACACGGCGACCCGAGTTGTGCGATCGTGAGCGTCGTCGGCCCTCGTTGATGATTTGTTTCGACTCGCCAACGGTGAGCCTCAGTCTTTGCACGCCGAGACCCACGACGAGATCGTCGCGCAACGGTCGTTCACGATCTGACACGGCCTGGCCAACGACATCCGCCATCCGGAAATCGCCCTTGATCCTGGCCACGTCCTCCGTGTCGAGTTCGTCGACCCCGACCTTGGGGCGGAGAAGGTCGGCCAGCACCGCCACGTGGACTCCCGCCTCACCGAGCGAAGGAAGGACCTGCTCGATGTACGCGATGAAGAGTCGGTTGGGTCCGACCACCAGTACGCCTTGGCCCTCGAGTGGGAACCGGTGGGTGTAGAGAAGGTAGGCGGCACGGTGCAGCGCCACCACGGTCTTGCCGGTGCCGGGGCCTCCCTGCACGACCATCACGCCCTGGCGTGGGGCCCGGATGATCTCGTCCTGTTCGCCCTGGATGGTCGCCACGATGTCGCCGAGGCGACCGGTTCTCTCGGATTCCAAGGCCGCTATCAGCGCGCCCTGACCCCGTGCCTGGGGATCGTTGTGGCCGTGGGGGTCACCAGTCAGGTCGCCGAACACCTCATCATCGAGGTCGAGGAGAGTGCGAGCTCGAGTTGCGAAGTGGCGACGCCGTTCGAGTCCCATGGGTGAGCGGCCCGTGGCCCGATAGAAGGGCTCGGCCGCGGGGGCACGCCAATCGACGACCACAGGGTCGTGGTCGTCGTTCCACACGCCGAGACGGCCGATGTAGAACATCTCGTCGATATCGGCCGTGTCGATCCGACCAAAAATCAGGGCGCGATCTCCGAGATCGAGCTGGGTCAGACGATTGACCACACCCTCCACGACCGACTCGCGTTCGAACCGTGCCTGGTTGGTTCCACCACTCGACGGCTCGAAACCTGCGGTGAGCGCGGCGGCCCTGTCCCTCGATGCTTCGAGGCACGCGTGCGCGTGGTCGATGTAGGCCTGCTCGGCGTCGAGCTCAGGATGTCGCTGTGACACTCGCAATCGACTCCCCAGAAGTGGGAAACTCTGAATGCTATCGGGGATGGAACCGGCCCCGACCGGCCGTTCGCGCCGATGCGCAGACCGTTCGACGGCTGTGTAACGTTCGCCGGATGTTCAACGTTGGCATCGTTCTCAGCGCCGGAGGGTCTCTCGGCGACCCTTGGCATTCGGGGGTATTCGCCCGGATGATGGAAACCACTGGATTTGATGCCCGAACCGCCGACCTGATCGTCGGTACCTCGGCCGGGTCGATCACCGGGGTGGGGCTGCGCAGCGGAACTTCCCCCCTCGATCGAGCCGCCCATCATCGCGGCACCCCTATGAGCGAACAGGGAGCGGAAATCTTCGGCCGAGTCACCACACCGTGGACCGAGACCGAAGACGGCCCGAACTTCACCCCCTCATCGCCAAAGATGTCGCTACGGGCGGTCTGGCCACCTTGGAAGGTTGATCCTCTGCGTCTGGCGTTCGGAGCATTTCCGCGTGGCCGACGCCGGGCCGACTCCCTCGCCACGCGAGTTTCAGAGACGCATCCCGGTCGGTGGCCCGAGCAACCGACCTGGGTGGTGGCGGTTCGAACCGACGATGGAACCCGAATCGTGTTCGGGCGCGACGACATCGACGCTCCCATAGGCGACGCCGTTCAAGCCTCCTGCGCCATTCCGGGGGTCTACGCCCCCAAGAAGATCGGCCGTAGCGAATTCGTCGACGGCGGGCTGCACTCCTCCACCAACGCCGATCTGGTGGCCCTTCTCGGGTTCGACCTCGTGATCGTCTCGTCGGTGATGACATCCACTGAGTCGGCACGCGACTGGATCGGCAATCCGACCCGAGCTTGGTTCTCACGAAAGCTCGATGCCGAAGTGGAGGTCGTCCGAAATGCCGGCACTCCGGTACTCGTGGTTCAGCCCGGTCCTGACGAGATCGGACGCTTGTCGACAGATCTGCCCGAGTCGAGGGCCGGAGCGGTCGACGCCGGGGCCGATGCGGTCGACCGGACCTTCTCCTCCATCGGTGGAACCGGAATCCGCGAGCTGCTAGAGCGCTGAAGGCACACGACCCGACCGATTTCTTTCTCTTTCGGCAGCAGTCTCCTCATCCATCGCCCACCCGTGCCGATAGATGCAAATGCCACCGTTCTCCAGCGACCTTGGTCGAATAGCCGCTGAGCTGCCTGACGCCCTGGTGATTCTCGACCCCGACGGCACGCTCCTGTGGGCCAATGACATTGCTCAGGAGACGATGGGCCTCTCCTCAGAGAAGTGGTACGGAAAATCAGCATTCGATCTGATGCACCCGGACGATCACGCTGAAGCATTCACAGCCTTTTCCACGGTGACCGAAGCCGATCGCGGCGGCCTGATGGACGTGAGAGTGCGCGACGGTGACGGGAATTGGCGACAGGTCGAAGTTAGAGGCCGGTTCGTTCCACCGACCGAGACATCCGACGGTGTCATCATTCTCGTGCTGCGTGACGTGGCCGATCGCCAGAATCTGGAACTCGGTGCCGGCGACCCCCACCTGCTCCGAGCGTTGGTTCACCACTCGACTTCGCTGCTCATGATGATTGATCCCTCCGGGCGGATCGTGTCAGCCAACGGGGAGCTGAATCGTCGACTCCACTACGACATCGCAGCCGTGGCCGGTGACCCCCTCGAATCGATGATCTTCCCCGCCGACCGGCCTACGTTTCGCGACGCTCTGCGCCGTGTCGACGGGGACGCCGAGCTGAGCCTCCGGTTTACCCGACCCGACGGTGGAATAATTCACCTCGAACTCTCGATCACCGATCTCAGGAACGACCCCCTGGTGAACGGATTCGTGATCAGCGGCACCGACGTCACCGACCTCAAGGCGACCCAGCGGACTCTGCGTTACATGGCCGATCACGATTCCTTGACCGGCCTGTTGAGCCGCCGAGCCCTGATCATCCAGCTTGACGAACTCGTGGGCAGCGCCCACCAGCAGGAAGTCGTGGTCCTCTTCTGTGACCTCGACGGCTTCAAGCAGGTCAACGATCGTCTCGGGCACGGAGCCGGAGACCACGTTCTCATCGAGGTGGCCGGACGCCTTGAGCAGACGGTTCGCCCCGGCGATCTGGTCGGACGTTTCGGCGGGGATGAATTCGTCGTCGTGCTCCCCCGAGCGGGCGGTGCCGTCGGGAGCGATATCGCCGATCGGATCCGAGCCGAGCTCATCGAACCGATATTCGCCGGCGACGAACTGGTCGAGTTGAACGTCAGTATCGGCACGGCGTCGACGGCCGACTATCCAACCGGAGAGCGCCTGATGGCCGCCGCTGACCACGACATGTACGTGCGCAAGCGCAGCCGACGCATGTCCAATCAGCACCAGAGGACCTGAACTCAATCCACGGGTTGATGAACCGATTGGAACAAGTGGCAGACGAGTCGAACCCTGATCTGGCGCTCGAGTGGCGGCTCATGACCTACCCGCGGCTCTTTCTCGCCGTGGTGGCCGTGGCGTTCTTGATCGTTGTTGCCTCGGGCCGTGGCTCGACAACCGTCGGCGGAAGAGTCGGTGGCGACTACCCGGCCTTCTACTCAGCCGGTTCGCTCGTGGCCGACGGTCGAGTGGACGACCTCTTCAGTCCGGTGGCTCAATCGGCCGAGCAAGTGGATCTGCTCGGCTCCTCGGAGGGCTTCTTCGCCTTCGCCTACGCCCCTCATGTGGCAGTCGTGTATGCGCCGCTGTCGCTGCTGCCCTACCGGGTGAGCTACGTGGTTCACACCGCGTTGATGCTCACCGCCCTGGTGGCGGCCCTCGCCCTGATCCGGCCGATGGTCGGGATTCTCGACCGGCGGTTCACGTTGGTCGTCGCGTTGGCCATCGGCTTCTATCCGATGTTCATGGCCATCGGCGGAGGACAGAACACCGCAGTGACCGTCCTGTTGCTCTCTTGGATCTGGCGGTCTCTCGAGGACGACCATGAAGCCAATGCGGGCATCGCCGTAGCGCTGCTTATTTTCAGACCTCAGTACGCGATTCCGATGATCGGGCTGCTCTTGGTGTCTCGCCACCTGCGCGCCGTCGGGTTTGCTCTCGCCGGTGTTGGCATCACCTGGGTGTTGAACGCGCTGATTCTCGGCCCCGGTTGGATCTTCGATTGGCTCGACCAGGTCGGACCGTTCCTGGCAACCGACGCCGAGGTCAACGGACACAACGCCGTCGGTCTCGTCGGGTTCCTCCAGGCCCTGCTCGGCACCGACTCCGCCGTTGCTCTGGCGATCGGAGCCGTCGCAAGCGTGTGCCTCGCAGTCGGATTGGCCTTTCTGTGGGGTCGACGCCGAACCGACCTGGCCGTCCTGATGGCGATCACGTCGGCCGGGATGATCCTCATCAGCCCCCACACGATGTTCTACGACGCCGGACTCGTCGTATTGACCCTGATCGTGGCGGTGGATCGTCGGGGCTCCCACTGGCTGCTGGTTCCGATCACGATTCTCGCGGCCCTCGCTCACGCCGGCTCGTCAACTCTCGGATTCTCGCCCTTTGCACCGGTCGTGCTCGCCATCTTCGTCTACTCGCTGAGTCTCGACCCGCCGACGGTGCCTCGCCCTTCGCGGCTAGCTCCAGTCGGGGCGTGACCATGCGCGACCTTTCGATCATCGTTCCCGCCTACAACGAGGCCCAGCGCATCCCGGCGACTCTCGAGTCGATTGCCGACTACCTCAATTCGGGTAGATGGGACGCCGAGGTGATCATCGTCGATGACGGTTCGACCGACGAGACCGTTCGTGTGGTTGAGGACATGGCCATCCGCTTCGATCGCCTCCGAGTGATCCGGAACGGCTTCAACGGTGGAAAAGGTCGGGCGGTTCGTCTCGGGATGCTGACGGCGACCGGGGCACAGAGGTTGTTTCTCGATGCCGACAACAGCACCGACGTGAGCGAACTCGACCGTCTCATGGCAGCCGCAGCCAACGAACCGATCGAGCCCGCGGTCGTGATCGGGTCGATCGCTCACCACCGTGAACTGATCGGACGACCCCAATCGGTGCTGCGTCGTTTCCTGGGTCGAACCGGAAACCGGGTTATTCAGCGTGCTGTCCTCCCAGGTATCGAGGATTCGCAGCGAGGTTTCAAGGTCTTCACCGGTGACGCCGCCGAGCGAGTCTTCTCGCGCTGCCGCGTTGATGGTTGGGCGTTCGATGTGGAGGCGCTCGCCATCGCCCGGGCCCTCGGGTATCACGTCTTGGAAGTGCCGATCAGTTGGTCGCATTGCGACGACAGCAGGGTGAGGCCCGGGTCCTACCTCGAGACATTCGGCGATGTCATGCGAATACGACACGACCTTCGGTCCGATCGCTACAGCCTCGATTCGCCGAACTGAGCCGGCAGGACCGGTTCAGGTCGGACTACGGGTGTTGCCCATCCACGATTCGTGGAGACGTTGGTATATCCCCTCGGTCGCCGACAGCTCTTCATGACGTCCGGCTTGGACGATCGAGCCCGAGTCGAATACCAAGATCAGGTCGGCTCGTTCGGCAGTGGTGAGTCGGTGGGCGACTGCCACCGTGGTTCGCCCTTCGGCCAGTCGCGTCATCGCCGCGCTCAGAGCTTCTTCGGTCTCGGGATCGACGGCGGAGGTGGCTTCATCGAGGATGAGCAGGCCGGGGTCGGCGACCTGGGCCCTGGCCAGAGCCACGAGTTGGCGTTCACCGGCAGAGAGACGACCGCCGCGCTCGCCCACCTGGGTGTTGATTCCGGCGGGAAGAGTCGCCAGCCAACCTTCGAGGCCCAACTCACCCACCGCTTGTTCGACATCACCCATAGTGGCGCCGGGACGGCCGTAGCGGACGTTGTCGGCAATCGAAGTGTCGAACAGAAATCCGTCCTGGGGAACCATTCTCACCGAAGCATGACGCGACTCCGGTGACACCGACCGAAGATCGACTCCGCCGAATCTCACGACTCCCTCGCTGGGGTCAGCGAGCCGGGCCAGCAACCGGACGAATGTCGTTTTTCCCGACCCGGTTTCCCCCACAACCGCCACGTTGGCGTCGGCCTCGATTCGAACCGAAACCGAATCGAGCACCTTCGGACCGGTTCGATATCGAAACCCGACACCGTCGACCTCGACATCCAGAGGCCCCGGCGCCAGCACGACACCAGCCGACGGCTCGGTCACTTCTATCGGCATGTCCATCACCGCAAGGATCTTGGCCCATCCGGCGAGCGCGGTCTGGGTCTGATCGAGCACCTCACCCAGCTCGGATATCGGGTTGAGCATCAGATTGACGAGAAATATGAACGCTATGAGTTCGCCGACCTCGAGACCCACACTCCCCTGCCACCAGACTCCGACAGCAAGGGCCCCGGCCAGCGATACCGATGAGAAGAAGTCGACCACCGGAAGCATCCCGGCGAACCAGAGATGAGCCTTCATCTGTTGTCGGTACTGACGATCGATGGAGTCGTCGAGGCGGTCGCGAACCGGCTCCTCGTAGCCGTAGGCACGGATCACAGGAGCGCCGCTGACGGTCTCAGATGTGAGTCCGAGAGTCTCCGCCACGCGCGATCTCACGAGCCCGTAGGCGTTGAACTGGTGCCGCTGAACCCATCTCAGGAACGGAAGCAGAGGCAGGTGGATCAGCACCACAACCAGTGTGAGTTTCCAGCTGTAGATCGACATCACGACGAGGGTGCCGACGATTATCGAGCTGTTGATTATCCAACTGATGGCTCCCCATTGGGTGAATGCCGCCAGCGCCTCGACATCGGCTGTGACCCGGGCAACTAGAACGCCGCGCCGTGTGGCCTCGTGGTCGGCCATGCTCAGCTTGTGGATGTGCCGGAAGGCTCTGACCCTGAGGCCCATGAGCACCGCTTCGGCTGTGTTGACCAGCCGCAGATAGGCGATCCGGCTGGCGAACATCACGCCGACGATCACCAGCATGGCGAATCCCGACACCAACCATACGAAGCCGGGTCGGTAGCCCGAGTCGCCCAGGACTCCCCGGTCGAGGATCTGTTGGGTCACGATCGGGATGACGAGACGGCCCGAAGCAGCCAGCATCGCCATGAAGATCGTCATGGCGATCCCGGTTCGTAGTTCGGGGCTCATGGCCACTCCCCGACGGAGAACATCGAGCGCACCCATGCCTGAGACATCGTCGAAGGGATCGGAGATCTCGTGCTCATCGTCGGGTTCGACCGATGTCGGGGGATTGCTCATCGCGACTCGACCTGCTCGTAGGCGGTGACCAACGATCGGTAGTCGTCGCGGTTGAGCAGTTCGCGGTGGGTCCCCGTGGCGACGATCTCACCATCGGACAGATACAACACCCGATCGGCCAGCTGAATAGTCGAGATTCTCTGCGCCACGATGACCAGCGTGGTGGCCAGATCTGTTCTCAAGTTGTCCAGGATTCCGGCCTCCACGACCGGATCCACCGCCGAAGTTGCGTCGTCGAGAAGCAGCAGGCGTGGTTGGCGCACCAGAGCCCGGGCGAGCGCTATGCGCTGGCGCTGCCCGCCCGACAGCGTGACCCCACGCTCCCCCACGAGACTCCTGGCCCCGCCGCGCATGCCAGCCACGAAGTCTGACGCGCCGGCCGTCGTGAGAGCTGCGTCGACCCCCGCCGAATCTGTTTGTCCCAGAGCGACGTTCTCGTGGATCGAGTCGGCGAACAAGAAGGTGTCCTGGAATACGAGCGCGACCGCCCCGGACAGTTCGCCCGGCGCCAGTTCATCGATCGATACCCCATTGAAACGGATGCTGCCGGAGTCACGGTCGAGCAGGCCGGCGACGGCTTCGAGGAGGGTTGACTTGCCCGACCCGGTGGCGCCCACCAGGGCCACCGTCTCACCAGCATCGACCGTGATCGTCACATCGCTCAGCACCGGGTGGCCATCGTGGGACAAGTCGAGGTGATCGATCGACACCGCCGCCGGGCCCGAACCGATGGACTTCGAGCCGCGTGACGTCACAACCGGCTCGTCGAGGATGCGGTCGACCCTCTCGAGGGAAACAACCGATCGCGGCATCTCTTCGAGGAAGAACCCGAATATTCGTAGCGGCGTGGCGATGAGACTGAACAGGCTGATGGCCAGAACGAGGTCTCCCGGAGATGCCGAACCTCTCGATATCAGCCACGAACCAACGAGAAGCAGAACGACAATGCCGACGTTGGGTAGAGCATCGATCACCGGCTCGAACGAGGCACGCATTCGCCCCACCTCGATCCGGTCTCGACGCAGCAGTTCCGATGCTGCGGTCACTCGCTCAACCTCCTCGGCCTCCCGACCGAGCGTCTTCACGATCAACGCTCCGTCGAAACTCTCGTGGGCCACCGACGACACATCACCGACTCTCTGTTGAACGTCGGCAGCGGGCCCCTCGACCTTGGCGGTGTAGCTGCGACTCAGCATTGCGAGAATCGGAAACAAGGTGACCGCTACCAGAGCGAGTAGCGGGTGTATCAACAGGATCGAGATGAGTGCCACCACCACCAGCAAAACGACACTCACCGAGAACGCCAATGGCTTCAACACCATCGTGGCGGCCTGAACGTCGATGTCGGCATGAGCCAGGAGCTCGCCGGTTGGTTTCGACCGGTGGAACTTGAGCGGGAGGTCGAGGTAGTGCCAGAGAAGGCTCCGTCTCCAGTCGCGCTGCGTCCGCATCTCGGCCATGATCAGGAACCAGCGCCGGGTTATGACGCCCACCCCCCTGACCACAGACACCCCGATGAGCAGGATGACCGCCGTCCAGACCTCGTTGCCCTCCACCTCTCCGTCGGCGAAAGCCGGGACGATCAGCTGATCGGTGATCTCGCGCAGAATCCATGCCCCACCGACGGCTGCCAGCACGAACACGAACGCCCCGACCATTGCCACGGCATGAGGGATCGGATGGGCGCTGAGCGACCGCCAAATGAGCCGCGTCCCGCGACGCCACATGGGATCCTGGGAGGTCGTTTCCACCTACGAAAGCGTCGGCACGAATCTAGAGTCGGTCGATCAACGCCGAGGCGAACTCGGAGCACTTGACCTCGGTGGCCCCATCCATCTGACGGGCGAAGTCGTAGGTGACGATTTTCTCGCCGATGGTTGACTCGACCGCTCCGACGATGTCGTCGGCGGCTCCTTGCCATCCGAGATGCTCGAACATCAACACACCCGACAACAGCAGCGACGAAGGGTTGACCTTGTCCTGGCCGGCGTACTTCGGTGCGGTGCCGTGGGTGGCCTCGAACACGCCGTGTCCGGTCGCATAGTTGATGTTTGCCCCCGGGGCGATTCCGATGCCTCCGACCTGGGCGGCAAGTGCATCGGACAGGAAGTCGCCGTTGAGGTTCATGGTGGCGATGATTTCGAACTCAGCGGGGCGAGTGAGCACCTGCTGCAGGGCAATGTCGGCGATCGCATCCTGCACGAGGATCTTGTCGCCGGCGTCGCCGCCGCAGTCGTTCCATCCGACGGCGACGTCGGAGTATTCCTCACGCACCAGCTCGTAGCCCCATTTCTGGAACGCGCCCTCGGTGAACTTCATGATGTTGCCCTTGTGAACCCAATGGATTCGCTTGCGATCGCGCCGCACGGCGTATTCGATCGCCGCCCGCTGGAGTCGCTGGCTGCCGAACTTCGAAATCGGCTTGATGCCGATGCCGGCGTCGTCACGGATTTCCCAACCGAACGCGTCGTGGAGAATCTCGATCATCTTGGCCGCTTCAGGCGTGCCGGCTTCGACCTCGAGGCCCGAATAGATGTCCTCGGTGTTTTCGCGGAATATCACCATGTCGACGAGATGCGGAGCCTTGACCGGGGAGGGAACCCCCTGGAACCAGCGAACCGGACGCAGGCACACGTAGAGATCGAGGATCTGTCGGATGGCCACGTTGAGGCTGCGGAATCCACCACCTATCGGGGTGGTGAGCGGACCCTTGATTCCGATGAGGTACTCACGGAAATCCATGATCGTGTCTTCGGGGAGCCAGTCGCCGGTCTCGTTGAAGGCCTTCTCGCCAGCGAGCACCTCCTTCCACTCGATTTTCTTGCCGTACTTGGCGGCAGCCGCATCGAGGACCGACCTCGCCGCCGGCCAAATGTCGATTCCGATTCCGTCGCCTTCGATGAAGGGAATGATCGGCTCATCCGGCACGCTCAGGGTGCCGTCGCTTTGCATAGTGATCTTTTCTGCCATGAGGGCGATCGTAGCCCCTCAATGGTTGCTCAGATACCTCGGCGGAGGTCGATTCGTTCACAGATTCTGATCACGGCATCGGACTGATTGAGCGTGTAGATGTGAAGCCCGGGAGCCCCGCCTTCGAGCAGCCGGCCGACGAGTTGGGTGGCGGCATCCACCGCCACCTCGACCCGTTCGTCACCTTCCTTGGCGTCGGAGATCCGCTGCCAGAGATCGGCAGGCGTACCGGTGCCGTTCATGGCGGCGAATCGTCCCACCGATACGGGATTCAGCACCGGAATCACCCCGGGCACAACTGGGGCATCGCAGCCGAGCGCGGCGAGATCGTCGACCATACGGAAGTAGTCGTCGGCGTCGAAGAAGAACTGGGTGATGCCGAAATCGGCCGCATCGAGCTTCTCGGCGAGATATCGCAGGTCGAGTTGGCGGGACTCCGACCTCGGATGGGTCTCAGGAAACGCCGCCACCCCGATACAGAGATCGGTTCGTTCACGGACGGCCTCGATCAACTCGATGGCGTATCGGAAGTCGCCCGGATTGGGGCTCCCGTCGGCCGGTGGGTCGCCGGCCAGAGCCAGAACGTTGTGGACTCCGCTCGCCTGGTAGTCGTCGACCAGGTCGTGGATCTCGGCATAGGAGTGTCCGACGCAGGTCAGATGGGGCATCGCGGGAAATCGGCGATCGGCACACAGATCGACAACCGTGTCGCGAGTGGTGTCGCGGGTGGTGCCTCCCGCCCCGTAGGTGACCGAGACGAAGTCGGGTTCGAGCTTCTCGAGCACGTCGATGGTGGCGCGCAGCTTCTCGCCGGCCAATTCGGTCTTGGGCGGGAAGAATTCGAACGACAGCGTGGGGTGATCATCGATGAGCCCACGAATCGATGCCATGGTGGCGAGAATACGAGTTAGCCATAGGCCCAAGCAGTGACCCTGGGCTCAGATCATCTCGTTGGCTCGATCGAGCGCCGCCTGAAGTTCGAGAGCCAGACGCTCGCTGAACTCCCTCATCGCCGGTCGACTCATGCGGCCCTCCGTGACCCGGAGCGGTTCGCCCACAACCACCGCTACACGGGTGCGGCGGATGTACTTGGCGCCGGGCGGCAAGGCGGCCTCGGTGCCGGCCAGGCCGACCGGCACGACCGGCGCACCTGTCTTCGATGCCAGATAGGCGGTGCCGTCGAAGACTTCGGACACTTCGGGTCCGTTCTGTCGGGTTCCCTCCGGAAATACGATTATGGCTTCGCCGCCATCGAGCAGTTCGCGTGCGGCCTTCATCGCATCGCGGTCGGCTTCGCCTCGACGAATCGGGATCGCTCCGAGAGCCGCTACCACCCACGCACCCACCGGATTGACGAACAGCGACCTCTTGCCGAGAGCACGTGTCCGTCGATGACCGAGGCCGGCGATGATCGGGGCGTCGAGATTGGAACGATGCACCGGCGCGATGATCACCGGACCATCGATGTCGAGATTGTGGGCGCCCTCGGACGCCACCCGCAGCCATGGAAGCACGAACATCTTGATCATGCGCCGGACCGCACGGAAGAACCACAACGATGAGCGCCGGGCTCCCACACGCGTGGCCCACTCTCTACTCTTCGCGGTCTTCTCGGCGGCCCCCTCCGTCGGCTTGTCGCCGCGGTCGGAGTCGGTTGGTTTTTCTGGATCGTCGGGTTCGGTGGTCATGGGATCAGTGCAGAAAGTGTCGCTCGCCGGTGAACAACATCGCAACGCCTCGCTCGTCGGCGGCCGCGATGGTCGACGCATCGCCCACCGACCCGCCCGGCTGGACGATCACGGACACCCCGGCGTCGGCCGCGGCGTGGATTCCGTCGGGGAACGGGTAGAACGCGTCGCTGGCACAGGCTCCCCCACCGGCCCGGCGGTCGGCCTTTGATGCCGCTATCAGACCGGCCTCCACGCGATTCTGCTGACCGGCCCCTATGCCCCAAGCCACGCCGTTCTTGGCCAACACGATGGCGTTGGAGGTGACGTGACCGCAGACCCTCCACGCGAAAGCGGCGTCGGCCATCTCGGCATCGTTTGGTCGGCGTTGCGTGACGACATCCCAGTCGTCAGGCATCGACACGAACCCGTGAGCCTGTTGAGCCAGGAACCCCTCGCTGATCTGCCGGAGCTCGACAGCCGGGGCTGGCGCTGGTGGTCGAGCCTCGAGAATGCGGGTGTTCTTGCGCTTCGATATGAGCCTTTCGATCACGCCGTCGGCGTATCCGGGGGCAATCACGACGTCGGCCTGCGCGGCCCCCTCCATGGCCTCGACGGTTTCGAGATCGATGGGTTGGTTACTGGCGACGATGCCCCCGAACGCGCTTCGCGGATCGCACTCGAAGGCCCGACTGAACGCGCCGGCGAGATCGGCAGCGGTAGCGCATCCACAAGGGTTGGCGTGCTTCATGATCGCCACTGCGGGCCGCTCACCGAGATCGTGAGCCAGCCGCCATGCCGCGTCGGCATCGAAGATATTGAGATAGCTGAGCGCAACACCAGAATGCTGGGTGACGGTGTCCCACATGCTGGTCTGGCCATCGACACGGTAGAGCGCGCCGGCCTGGTGGGGGTTCTCGCCGTAGCGGAGTTCGCGGGTTCGGGAGAGAGCCAGATGAATTGTCGGCGGCAACGCCTCCGGTTCGGGATCGGTGGAGTCGAGCCAACCGACGATCGCGGCGTCGTAGGCGGCGGTATGGGCAAATGCTGCCCTCGCCAGTCGGCGGCGGGTGTCCTCGGAGAGCCAGCCGTCGTCGCGGAGCTCTCGAGTGAGGCTCGAGTAATCGGCGGGGTCGACCACGACTCCCACGAAAGCGTGGTTCTTGGCGGCCGCCCTCACCATGGTCGGTCCACCGATGTCGATCATCTCGATACCGGGTTCTGAGGTGAACGGGTAGAGATTGCCGACCACGAGGTCGATCGGATCGATGTTGTTGGACTCGAGGTCGGCGAGATGCTCGGGATCGTCGCGATCGGCGAGAATACCTCCGTGGATCCTGGGGTGAAGCGTCACCACTCGATGCCCGAGCATGATTGGTGATCCGGTGTGATCGGCCACGTCCACGACGGGGATTCCCGCGTCGAGGATCACACGGGCGGTTCCACCACTCGAAATGACTTCCCAACCGAGATCAACGAG
>JAJCXX010000081.1 GCA_029263195.1 Acidimicrobiales bacterium | reverse complement strand
GATTTGTCGGCGACTCCGTTTGTTGATGTTGGTGTGTCGTCGTTTGCGTTTGGCGATGTGGCGTGCATCTACAACTTGGGGATCACGGTTGGAACCAGCGGTACTACCTATTCGCCTGCTAGCTCGGTGACTCGTGAGCAGATGGCAGCTTTCCTCGCACGTCTGTGGCGACTGGTCGTCAATCACGAACTCCGACCGGTCTGACTTCTGAGGTCGCTCTCGGAGGCACTCGCAATTCGATGACGGCCAGTGTTACGGCCGAGGTCGTCATCAGAAGCGCGGCGAAGATGCCCAGTATTTCGGTGGAGCCGGTCTCGATCAGTGAAGCACCCAGAAGCGGGCCGAGCACACGGCCGGCGGCCATGATCGACTGAGCATCGCCGGCTCGGTCGGCCGGATTGACCGACCGCTCGGCGAGCAACTTGAAGATGCCCGGGACCCCAGACCAGAACGCCAAGCCCCAGATGGCAATGGCGAGCCAGAAGATGGTCCCGATCGTCACGTTGGTGACGATGATGGCCATGGCAGCGGTGCCCAGAAGCCATAGGCCGGAGAAGGGGCGGTGACCTCGGTATCGGGCGGCGGGGATTCCGAGGGCCGCATTGGCACTGAACGCCAACGACACGACAACTGGATCGAGGCCGACGTTGTCGACTCCGATTGCCGCGGCAAAGACGAATACGGCCGAGCCGCCGAGCGTGAGCATTCCCAGGCAGAGCAGTATCAACCGGGTGACCGGGACCGCCCGTGACCGGTTGGCCTTACGGGGAGCGTTCGCCGACAAAGGAGCCGCCGGGCCACGGATCAGTAGCGGGGCGAGCGCGACCAGCGCGAGCATCACGAATACGGCGTCGGCGCCGCTGCTCTCGGCGAGAGCGGAGGCCAATGGTGCTCCGACGATGCCGACCACCGGACCAATCACGGCGACATCTCCCATCCGGTCGCTGTCGCCGAACACTTCCTGCCACCCAAGCCACGCGATAACTGCCATGGCCACGCCGCCGAGGAAGCGGAACGCCAGCAATGCCGTGAACCAAGGTGCCAGCGCCGACGCGATGTTGAAGCCGGCGGCCAAAACGATCGCGGCTACCAGCAGCCGGCGCGACGGGTCGAAGAACCTTCCAACCAGCCACGATGCGGCAACGAAGCCGCTCAGTTGGAATGTTGAGATGAGCGACGCAACGCCGAGGCTGACGTTGTATTGCGCGGCCACCGCTGGGAGCAGAAATGGTGTGGCAGTGAAGACCAGCGATGAGAAGGCTGACGCGGCCAGCAGGTCGGCCCGTGTCTTCGGCCTCAACAACATGACCACCTGGACGGGACTCTGCATTGCGACTCAAGCTAGCTGTCGGTGACGACGGTCGGGCGATGGGTTGACAAACGTCCGGTAATAGTGGGACAGTCGAGAAATGCCGGACATTGTTTTCGACGGGGCGCCTGACTACGAACTTGCCGACGCGTTCATCGCCGACACGCCGCAACGGATTCGGGCGCTGACCGAGCCGACCAGAAGACTCATTCTCGACCTGGTGCTGGAGAGAGCGGCAACCGTCACCGAGCTGGCAACCGCCCTTGATCGGGCCAAGGGCTCGGTGGCCTACCACGTCGATGCCCTTGTGGACGCTGGTCTGCTGCGCGTGGTGCGCACCAGGCGGGTCCGCGCTATCGAGGAGCGTTTCTACGGCCGAACCGGAAGAACGATCGTCATCGGCAACGAGCCCCTGCCGTCAGGGGCGGCTCCGGTCGGATTCCTCGCATCGGCCGTCGCTGAGATCTCCTCGGAAGCGGTGGTTGCATCCACACTTCGGCACGCACGAATTCCTGAGGAACTGGCTGCTGAGTTCTTCGAGGCCGTGGTCGAGTTGGCCGAAAGGTTCACTCGATTGCCCAGAGGCGGCGACACGGTCTTCGGGTTCGTGGGGGCCGTCTTTCCGACCGACCATCCATCGCTGCCAGAGGCGGACGAGAAGTGACATCCAAAGAAGTGACACCAGAGCCATCAACCGACGTGAGCGAGAAGGGATCGAAGCTCGGGTCGAGCTACATGAAGCTCCTTGCCGCCAGCACAATCTCGAATCTTGGCGACGGGATCGCGCTCATCGCCTACCCGTGGCTGGCTTCAGCCCTGACCCGCAATGCAGTTCTGATCGCTCTGGTCGTGGTGGTGCAACGCCTTCCTTGGCTGCTGTTCAGCCTGCCGGCCGGGGTGATCACCGACCGAAGTGATCGCAGAAGGCTCATGATTGTGGCCAACTCGGCCCGGGCCGTGCTCACCATCGTGGTGGCGTTGCTGGTGCTGGGTCGCCAAGGGGCCTTGCCGGGGCCCGATGAGGTGATGGCGGCGGCTGATGCAGCCGGAACAGATGTGTTGCTCTACATCCTCGTGCTCGTAGCTACGTTGCTGCTCGGAATTGCTGAGGTTCTGTACGACAACACCGCCCAGACGATCATGCCGTCGATCGTCGATACGGCGAATCTCGAGAAGGCCAACGGACGTCTCTGGAGCACCGAGCAGGTGGCCAACACCTTCGCCGGACCGCCCCTCGGAGCGGCGCTCCTGGCGGTGTCGCTGGCGCTGCCGTTCTTCATCGATGCCGCAACCTTCTTCGTGTCGGTTGCGTTCTTGTCACTCATTCCGGCCAACGTGTCACCGAAGCCGGCGGTCTCGAACCGACCTCCCTGGAAACAGGAGCTGGCCGATGGTGTCAGGTGGCTTTGGCGCCACGATCTTCTTCGACCCCTTGCCTTGATACTCGGGCTTCTCAACGGGCTTGGCATGGTCTCGGGCGCAGTCCTGGTTCTGTTTGCCCAGGAGGTGTTGAATACAAGTCCGACGGAGTTCGCCATCCTCGGAACCGGTGGTGCGATCGGCGGGATCGTCGGGGGTTGGGCCACTCCGTACATCTCTGGGCGTATCGGACAGGGTTCATCGTTGATGCTGACACTGGTCGGTGGAGGCGTGACCTCAATCTTGATCGGGTTGAGCTCCTTCTGGCCGGTCGTCTGGTTGATGTTCGCCATCTTCGTGTTCTTGGCCGTCCTGTGGAATGTGATCACCGTCAGTCTTCGTCAGGCGATCATTCCGGACGAACTCCTCGGCCGGGTCAACAGCGTCTATCGGTTCTTTGCCTGGGGTTCGATGCCGCTCGGAGCTCTCCTGGGTGGACTGATCGTCGTTGTCGCTGAGCTGTTCGGATCGAGAGAGCTGGCGCTGCGAATGCCCTGGTTCGTGTCCGGCTTCGGTCAACTGGCTTTGATCGTGTTCGCAGCACCTAGGTTGACTTCGGCGAAGATCGAGGCTGCTCGAAACGAGGTCGAGGGCGTCGCCGAGCCACCAATGGGATCGTCGAACAGCAACTTGCAGACGTAGCGACACCCTCCCGATACGGTCCCCTTCATCGAAATCGACAATGCCGAACTTCAGGCATGGACAGGAAGTTGACAAACCATGAGTCACGAATTGGTCGACGGTTTCTACTCGAGTTTCGCCAACGGCGACGGTGACGCCATGGCGGCCTGCTACAGGGCCGACGCCAGATTCGAGGATCCTGTATTCGGGGAGCTGACGGGCACTGATGCCGGCGACATGTGGCGCATGCTGTGCGAGAGCAGCACCGATCTCCGTATCGAACACACCGTGGAAGAGGCTGATGCGCGCTCGGCAAGGGTCCGCTGGATCGCTCACTACACGTTCTCGACCACAGGCCGTCCGGTCCGCAACGACATCTTGGCCACCTTCAAGATCGCTGACGGCGAGATCGTCGACCACCGAGATTCGTTTTCTCTCTGGAAGTGGTCGTCTCAGGCCCTCGGAACAACCGGAAAGCTGCTTGGTTGGTCGCCCCCGCTCCAGAGCAAGTTTCGCAAGATGGCCAAGGGAAATTTGACCAAGTTCCAGCAGAGCTGACGACGGACCGAGAATTCGGCGGGCTGAGAACCTGCCGGACCACGCCAGTCGCCGAAGGTGGTTGTACCGTTCGCTGATAGATGGATTTCTCTTCAGTGAGTCGATTCGTATCAGCAAACCGTTGGCTCACCGCCATGACCTCGGTCGTGGTGGCGGTGGGCTTCCTGGGTGGGTTGCTGGTCGGGTTGAACCTGGTGATCACAGGGGTATTGGTGGTCGCGGTGCTGGCCATCGGGTTCGGCTTGTTGGCATGGCGGAGTCGCCGTATCGGGTCCGAGCGCCCGCCGGGTGCTGGTTTGGTCATGGCGCATTTCGTGGTCGCCGCGGTCGTTGCGTTCGCCGTCATTCAGGCGGTGCCCTACGGGCGGGCCCATTCCAATCCTCCGGTCAGTGGGGAGCCGGCTTGGGCGACTCCTCGGGTGCGGGAACTGAGGGTCAACGCCAGCTTCGGGTGTCACAGCTATGAGGTCGATTGGCCGTGGTACTCGAATATTGCGCCCCTCTCATGGGCGATCACCGACCATGTCAACGAGGGTCGTGATGAGGTCAACTATTCCGAGTTCGGTTCAGGCGACGGCGACGACACGATCGAAGAGATTCTCGATGGGTCGATGCCGCCCGCGTACTACACGATGTTCGGCCTTCATTCCGAGGCCAATCTGAGCGATGCCGAGGTAGCCGAGCTCGTGGCCGGTCTGAGGGCCACTCCCGGAATGGAAGAGGGCGACGACGAAGAAGACGAAGAAGACGAAGAAGACGAAGAAGACGAAGAAGACGAAGAAGACGACTGAACGGTTGGCCTGACCGAGAGGTTGTCCCTATTCGGGGATGGCGAGTGAGAAGCGGGCACCGCCCAAAGGGCTCCGGGCGACGGTGATGTCGCCGTGGTGCGCTCGTGCAACTTCACGGGCGATGGCGAGCCCCAGGCCGGCTCCTCCGGAACTGCGATCCCTCGACTCCTCGATTCGTGTGAAGCGATCGAAGATTCGCTCCTGTTGATCCTCGGGGATTCCAGGTCCGTCGTCGTCGACGTGGACGACGACATGGTCGGCCTGACGTTGGAGCGTCACCAACACATCGCTGTTGGCGTAGCGGGCCGCGTTGTCGATGAGATTTCGCACGGCACGACCGAACATCGCCGGGTCGGCAGAGATCTGAACCGGCTCAGAGATAGAGACCCGCACCGGGGTCGGGTGGGGTCGGCCG
>JAJCXX010000080.1 GCA_029263195.1 Acidimicrobiales bacterium | reverse complement strand
ACCCGCTACAACCTCGACACAACCCGCCAACAACTACTCGACGCACTAACCCCCCACCTCACCTGATCGGAGCCAGCCTTGCGAATAGCGTTCGTCAGCCCCCGCTACGGGGCCTCCATTCTCGGCGGAGCCGAGATGGGTGTGAGGATGCTGGCCACCAATCTCGCGGCGGCGGGCAACACCGTCGAGGTTCACACCACGACTGCCGAGAGCATGGCCACATGGGCCAACGCTCTTCCGGCAGGAACATCCACCGAGGATGGGGTGGCAGTCCATCGCCATTGCACCTCGGGGCGGCGCCATCGACGATTCGATTCGATATCAGCGAAGGTTCTCTCGGATCCGGCCGCCGCCAATGGCCGGCTCGAAGGTCGCTGGATAAGAGCTCAGGGGCCTCACTCCCCCGATCTGCTCGATGCAGTGTCCGAAGTCGACTCCGATGTGATCGTCATGTCGCCCTACCTCTATGAGCCGACCTTGTGCGGAGCACTAAGAGCACGGGTTCCTGTTGTCATCCATCCGGCCTCACACGACGAGCCGCCCCTCAGGCTGCCGGCGGTTCGCGCCGCTCTGGAGGCAGCCGATGGCCTTGGCTTCTACACCGATGCCGAGCGGCGCCTCACCGAACAGGTGATCCCCCGATCTCGGCTACTTCCGCAGATGCTGGTCGGACTCGGGGTCGACAGCATCAGACCCGACCACCGGGACGCCGATGTCGTCGCCGTCAAGTCATCGCTTGGTCTCGGTGGCGAGGAGTTCTTTCTCGTGCTCGGCCGAGTCGATCGAGGAAAGGGAACTCATGACCTGATCGAGGCTTTCGGCGATCTTCACCGCAGCCGCCGGTCGATGGCTCGGCTCGTGGTCGCGGGACCGATCATCGAACGGCCTCCACCGACCCCCGGCGTGAAGATCCTGGGTCCGGTTGATGATCGGTCCAAGCAGATCCTCCTGAGCGAGGCCGTTGCCCTGATCAATCCTTCGACCATGGAGTCCTTTTCGCTGGTCCTGCTCGAGAGCTGGATGGCCGGCACCCCGGTGATCGTCACTAGTCGCTGCGAAGCCACGGTCGAACACGCCTCGAAATCCGGAGGTGGCCTCGTCTACTCAGACCTCGGTCAGTTGGGTCGCGCCGTCGACCTGCTCTCGACTCGTTCAGGCATGAACGCAACTCTCGCGGCGAGAGGCCGGAAGTACGTCGAGGACTGGTACACGTGGCCTGCCATCCTCGACCGCTATCAACCGTTTCTGCATCAAGTGGCGACTCACGCGCGACCCGCTCATCAGAGAGGTTTCACTGCCTAGATTCACCCGTATGCCGCCAACACCCGGCAGCGACAACGACTACACACGCTCTGTTCACCGCGACACTGACCGCACCCCGTTGCGGTCGAGGAATACCGCAGGCTTCATAGGCCCGACCGTCTCTCGATGTCGGCCAGCTGCGCTTCTGTCCCGGCCATCGCCTCGGGTGTCCCGATCTCCGGTCCCAGGTTCGGATGGCTGCCAGTTGGGTCTCCGCACTGACCGTGGCCATCATTGTCCTGTTCAGCAACGTGTCGCCGCCCTCAGCGCTGCGACTCTCCTGCAACTCAGCCTCCGACGGGCGCGGCGAACAAGGTCGTCGGTCGCCGATCAGATCGGCCAGGCCGGTTCGCCACAGTGAAGCGATCGATGACCGGAGTGAGGTCTTCCACTTCGCACGCGAGGCGAAATGGGACGTATGCGGCGGACGAGCGCACGGACTACGGCGCGACCCGGTGTACACAGGTCGTTCGATCCAGTCCTGGCGCACCTGCCTCGCGATTGGCGGACCCTCCGAGAGGCGACCGTGGAGCGTCAGCTACCGCTGAAGGGCAGCCCCATCCAGATTCTCCCGGTCGGTCACTCCACGTGGCCGATCCTCGTCGACGCCGTCGGTGTTGGACCGCCCACCAGCTGAACTATCGTCTCACACCACCCCACGATCGCCCAGGCTGGCGAAGGTGAGTCCGGCATCCAGCGCCATCTGCGGATCGACGACGCCACACCCGTCGACCACGACCGTCGCCGCCGGCACGTGCGTGAGCCATGCTCCGTCGCGCAGCTCATTGAGGGGCGACAGGGTCACCACCGCATCAGCATCGGCGACTGCGCCGGCCAGCGAGGCACTCCGCGTCAATCCGTCGGGAGGTTCGGGCACTGCGTCGGCCAACGGGTCGTACGCACTCACGCTCGCGCCCTCCGCACACAGCCGCCGGACGATGGTGAGAGGTAGGCTGTCGCGCAGGGTCGACGTACCCGGCTTGTAAGCGAGGCCGATCGCAGCGATGCGGGCTCCGGAGAGGGTCGGTAGCCGCTCTTTGAGCAGATCGACGGCGAAGCTTCCGTGGCGGTCATTGACGTCGAGGATGGCGGAGAAGAGATCCGGACGACCGCACGTTGCTCCGTATTCCTGGAGCGCGCGCAGATCTCGCCGCAGCGTCGCGCCCGAGAACGCCGAGCCCGGATGAAGCGGCGCGCTGGGGGCGACCCGAGCATCGGAGCGGAGCGCCTCTAGGACAGCGGCGCCGTCCGCACCGGCCGAGCGGGCGAGCCACGCCATCTCGTTGGCGAACGCGATACACATGCCTAGATAGGCGTTGGTCGCGTGCTTGGCCAGCTCGGCGGCCGCGAGATCGAGATGGCATCGCTCACCGTCGATGGGCTCAAGTACGTCCAGGGCCCGCCGCCTCGTCGCCTCGTCCGGCGCGCCGATGACAAGTCGCGCCGGCCGGAGGTAGTCGTCGAGGCCGTGGCCGAGACGTAGGTTCTCGGGGACATGGACGAACCAGACATCATCGCGACCAGCGGCGAGTGCCGCGTCTCGCCAACCGTCCATGGTGCCGACCTCGACCTGGCTACTGACCACCAGTACGAAGCCCTCGGCGCTGTGATTGAGGACCGCGGCGACCGCCGCGTCGAGGCGCGGATCCGCGACTCGACCCGACTGATCGGTGGCCGAGTCGAACGCGATGAAGCCGGCTGTCGTTCCCTGCAGCGCGCTCGCGGCGTCGTCGCACACCACGAGGCGATCGCCGACCTCCGCCACGGTGAGGGCTTCCACCAGGCCAGGCTCGACCACCGGGATCTCACCGCGCCGGAGCCCGTCACGCAGTTGTGGATCGGGATCCCATGCGCGCACGCTTCGACCGACAGTCAACCAGGCTCCGGTACTGACGGCGCCGAGGTGCCACAGGCCGAGAACGGCCAGCACTGGCGCGGTCATGATGACGGTCCGTCGACCGCGACGGAGAACGACGCGAGGTGGACGACGATCTCGGCCCCCTTCATTGCTGCGATGGTCGCCTCCTGGTCGAGCACCTCGCCCCTGACGAACGAGAACCGGTCGTTGCCTGCGAGTGGACGCAACCAACGGTCGTGACTGCCTGAATGGTCATCGTAGGCACAGAACGAGTGACCGCGTCCCAAAAGCTCCTCCACGAATTGGCTACCGATCAGGCCTGCGCCGCCCGAGACGAAGTCGTGGGTCATATGTTGACCAGCGACGCCTGGTGCTGTTCTATCCGGGCTCGCAGCGCTAGACAAAGCTCATGGTCAATCAACACGTGTAGCCGCGAAGTGCGACGTGTGCTCGCCGAGCAACCCCTGGAGGTGGTTGGACTCCGTATCGCCGCCTCTCAAGACGTATTGGCCCACGCGTGCTCCACGGCCCCTACGTGGTCTCATCGTCAATGTGTCCGCCTCCGTCCGGCCCATGCGTATCGTAACACTACGTCAAGTCGCGGTGTGTTTGGGAGGAGGGTCGCGTCAAACTCGCGGTCCCGCCAGGTACCCCCGAGCAGGATGAAGCCCTCCGACCGATAAGCGTCCGGAGCAGCTCCGGGGCGAGGGCTACCTGTTCGGCAGATGATCCGATTTGGCTGCGGTGACACCGCAGGGAGGCATCACGGGCCTCGAATGCGGGGCCCACGTCGATACGTGTCGCGATCTTGGCATCGTCGAATCCGTCCTCGAGAGCGGGACCCGGACGGCACGGGTTCGGAGCGCCGAAGGCACGGTCCCACCGCTCCGCAAGGCGGCGATGCCGCTCTCGCTCGAACGCTATGAAGTACAGGCGCTCAACACTTCACGAGTGCGGATCATGGTCTTCTCGCTGACCCAAGAATTCAAAAGCCGCGACTGTGAATTCGTGTGCCATGTCGTGGTCGGGGTGTTGGTAGCGCCGCTGGTTGGGCCCGTAGCAGCGCCAACGTCGAGTCGGTCGAGGGCGACCGCGGCCCGTTGGATCATGCACCATGGCCACTTGCTCAAGAAGGCATCTGCTCCATGACGATGGTGACGGCTGCTCGAAGATCAGCACAGGAATAGTCGGCGACCAAGCCCGAAGGTGGACCGGCGGACGAGTTGGGCCTGAAGCTGTAGGGCCGATCGATGAGAATCGTCCGGGTGCCAGCCGAGCGGCCGGCAGCTACGTCGACCCAACGATCGCCGACAGTCCACGACGACCCCAGGTCGATACCGAGCACGGACGCAGCGCGATGGATCATGCCGGGCGCAGGCTTGCGACAGTCACAGCCGTCCTCGCCAGAGTGCGGGCAGACCTCGATCCGATCCACCGGGACTGACGTGCGCAGGAGGTCATGCATCGCATCGAGCTCGGACGCGTCCATTCGACCACGGGAAACATCGGGCTGGTTTGTGACCACCACCACCACGAGACCCGCACGTCGCAGACGCTCCACCGATTCCGTCGCGCCGTCGATGAGCTTGAACTCGTCCAGACGCCGCGGCGACGCGGCGACGTCGCCATCCATGTGCACGGCGTTGAGCACACCGTCGCGGTCGAGGAACACCGCAGATTTCATGGGCCCTACCGTCCCTCGAGGTCGGCCAGATGGGTTTCTGTCGCGGCAAGCCCCTCAGGTGTCCCGATCTCCCAGAACCGGTCGGCCACGGGAAAGGCGAGCACTGAGCGCCGCGCGACCAGCGGGTCGAGTACCGCAGAAAGATCGGTCGGCACGCCTGGGGCCAGGCTCTCGAACGCTGACGCACGAAAGTACAGCAACCCGTAGTCGATCCACCGAAACGTGCCCGGCTCGGCGACCTTTCGATACTCGGTGACGACGCCTCCGGCGTGGGCCACGTTGCTCGGGTCCCACCGATCGCAGTTCTCGTAGACGGTCATCAGCGCGTCGGCCTCGGACACGTGAAGCCTCGCCTCGGCTGAGGCGAGGTCCGCCACGCACAGGGAGTCCCCGTAGGTGATCCAGAACGTTTCGTCCAGCCGATGGAGCGCGGCGCGAATCGTGCCGGCCGTCCCAAGGAGCACCTCGCCGTCCTGGGCGTAGTCGACCTCGATTCCCACACCCCGGCCGTCACCGACGTGGTCGACGATCTGATCGCCCCCCTCGCCGATGAGCATCATGACATTCGTGACATCGAGTTCTCGCAGGCTCCGCAACTTGATGTCGATGAAGGGACGACCGAGGACCGGTACCAACGCCTTGGGGATCCGCCCCCCGGTCACCGGGAGCAGCCGGGTGCCGAGTCCACCGGCGAGGACGACAGCCTGTCGGCCCATCACCGGGCCACGATGACGCTTGAGCCTTCGTAGTCGATCCGGAACCGGACTTCGCCCAGATCGAGCCGGTCCATAGCGGCACGCAGTTCGGCTTTGTGTTCCGCATAGAACAGCAGGAAGCCTCCACCTCCCGCGCCCACGAGCTTTCCGCCCGCGGCGCCCGCCTCGATGCCGGTGCGGATCCAATCGTCGACGTCATCGTGCGTCGGGTTCGGCTGCCGTTTGTACTTGAGGTCCCATTGTTCGGTCAACAGCTCCCCGAAACGGTGGAGCTCCGACGCGAGCAGCGCTTCACGCGTTTCGTACCCGATCGCCCTGGTCTGGTCGAGATTGTCCGTCAGCAACGACGCCACCTGCGAGGCTGGCGACCTCTCTTCGGCCAGTACGCCTGAGGCCGACCGTCGCATGCCGGTGTAGAACAGCAGGAGGTTCTCTTCGAGCCCGGCCCTGGTGAGCGGATCCAGCTCGAGGGGCTCAACGTCGACGGCGCCGCTGTCATGGAAGGTGAATCCGGTGATCCCGCCCACGGCGGCGATGTACTGATCCTGCTTGCCGACGGGCTCGCCCAACCGGTCGATCTCGATGGCACAGGCCTGCGCCGCCAACGCCGTGTCGGCGAGGCCCTGATGGCGATACATGTTCAGCGCCTTGAGCACCCCGACGGTGAAAGCTCCCGAGGATCCAAGGCCCGTTCCAGTCGGGATGTCGGCCATCGAGGAGATTTCGATGCCGGACCATTCGCCGGTGGCGGCCAGACACTCGCGCAGGAGCGGGTGTTCGACGTCGCGCTGGGTCGCGGCCCGCTCGATCTGGGAGTACTTCAACATGAGGTCGTCTTCGAAGTTGTCGTTGACCGCGATGAAAACGTATTTCGTGATCGCCGCCGCGATGAGAAACCCGTGACCGGCTTGGCGGTAGTACGACGGCAGGTCGGTGCCCCCGCCGCCCAGTGAGATTCGCAATGGAGTTCGCGTGATGATCATGCGGAACGGACCCCGGACTCGTCACCGACGGACGCCGCGACGTCGACCCGGCGAGCCACCGGCTGCGCCGATACGCCCTCTTTCCAGTCAGCCACCCGGCTGACGAGGCGCCAAGGCGCCGCTCGCTCCCAACTGGACTTGGACCGGCGGCCCAGATTCTTCAACACCTTGTAACGAATGATCTGATCCATCCCGGGGCCGGCGCCGACCTCGACCGGAGTGAGGCCAACCTTCTCATAAGCGCGGAGCAGAGTCCGCGGCTCGAAGAAGCTGATGTGGATCTCCGGTATCACGTACTTCCATGACGCCAGGTTTCGCCGGTGCCGTGCCGCGTTACCGGTCGTCGCGAAGAAGAGACCGTCGTCGCTCAACAAATCGTGCACCTCACGGAGAAAGAGAAGAGGGTCGGCGGAATGCTCGAGGACCTCGATTGCGGTGATGACATCGAACTGCCCCTGATTCGCGATCAACTGTGCCTCATCGAGTGTGTCGACGCCGAGCGCGGCGCAGTGCTCTCTCGGGTGGCCGTAGTCGAAACCGACCGCCTCCGCCGCCGCCCCTGTCGTCGCGACATGGCGAACCAGACCGCCGTACCCACAGCCGTGGTCGAGCCACCGACGCGGCGGCTTCGGCGCGAGCCGGTCGACGGTCAGAGTGATCCCCTCCCACTCATACTGCCGAATCGCATCAGGCAACAGATCGTCGTCGTAGGCGACGCGGGGGTCGGCGCCCTTGCCGCGGTAGTAGTCCTCGTCATACAGCGCTTCGAAGTCGGTCCGGGGGTCCTCGATGAACCCGAAACCGCAAGCCGGGCAGCGGGCCAACCGATATGTTCGCGGCGGTCCGAGATGACCGTTGACAGTGCCAATCGGTGTGGCTCTGGTACCGCAGATCAAACACTCCCGTCGCCGTCGCAGCTCGAGCGTGTCGGCCAGCGTCCGTTCGTGGTTCACTGCTTCTGCTCTCGGGCCACCGACGCCATAGCGTACGCGTGGTCGATAACTTCCAGAACAGCCACCCCGTCGGCAACATTGGCGCCGACACCCTCCCGTCCCTCGAACGCCGACGCCACGTCGTCCATCTCCTCTGACCATGACCGATCGGCGAAAGGCCACTCCCACGAGGTCGTCGCGGGGGGACCCATCTCCGGCGACATCTCATAGAGCGTCAACCGTTCCACACCGTAGCTCCCGCCCAGACCGGTGATCTCGATCTTGGCTCGTTCGAGGGTGATCTCGAACGAGAACAGGTTCTTCCATTCGGACCACGAGGCATGCAGCCACGCAAAGCCGCCCGATTCTGGGTGGAGTCCCATGAAGGCGTTGTCCTCGACCGCCATCGGCCAGAACAGGGTGGAAAGCTCCGCGAAGGCCAGTTTCACGTCGCCGACCATGAACCGGACGAGGTCGATCAGGTGCGACCCCTGGTCTATCAGCTCTCCGCCGCCGGAAATTGCACGGTCGGCCCGCCACTCTTGTTCGTAACCGACCCTGCCACCATGGCCGTAGCGACCGCGGATCCACAGCAGCGGACCGTAGCCACCGTCAGCAACGAGCGACTTGGCTCGAAGCACGGAGGGATGAAACCGGTGGTTGTAACCGACTCGGGCGATCACGCCTGCTTCTTGCGCCGCGTTGTGCAACGTCGCCAACTCTGCCGCGCTGAGAGCAGCCGGCTTTTCCACCAGGACGCTCTTGCCGGCTGCGACAACCTGAAGAGCGACGGGAGTGAGCTGGTCGTGGGTCGTCGCGACGATGACCAGGTCGACATCATCCCGACTGAGTAGTTCGTCGATGGAGGCTGCGACAGACGCTCCGGGAGCCAGAGCCGCGAGGTCGAGCGCCCGGTCGCGGTCGATGTCGAACAGGCTGCATACCGAAAACGTTGGAGCGCAGGCCTCCATCCGCTTTCGCCCGATCATCCCCGCCCCGACGATGCCGACGCCGATCGAGGTCATGGGTCGGCGACCTCGGCGAACAGGTCATCATCGATTCGGCGGAGACGGTAGGTGTTCTCGCTGATCGGCCGCTGCTCTTCGAGGCGGTCGGGGGTCTCCCACCGCGCGCTCAACACCCGACCGGTCAGCCAACCACCCGATTCCGAGGCCACGTAGTCGAGAAGACGCAGGAAGGGCCGGGCTATGTCGGCGTCGAGGTTCCGGCCACGATCGATGGCATGGTCGAACAGTGCCCGACCCGCGAGCTCTGGTCCCGCCTCGACCACGCCCGCTAGGAAGTCGGTCGGCAGTGCGCCCGGAGCGAGGGCATTGATCGTCACACCAACATCGGCCAACTCTGGAGCGAGCGACTCAGTCAGCGCAACGACGGCGAACTTCGACACGACGTAGGCCGACGCGCGTTTCGTCGGCGTGGGGCCGCCGACTCCGCCACCGCTCAGGTTGACGACCCGACCACGCTCCGACCGCGCGAGCAACGGCTGGAAGGCGGCCGTCATCTGGGCGGTCCCTTTGACGTTGATGTCGATCGTCTTCGACCACTCGTCCAACACGCCGGAGGTCAACCGTCCAACCGGACCCAAAATGGCGGCGTTGTTGATCAGCAGGTCCACGCCTCCGAAGCGGTCGGCGACCGACCGGGCAAAGGCCTCCACCGCATCGCTGTCGCTGACGTCGACCGCCGCGCCAAACGCCTCGACTCCGTGTGCGGTGGCCAACTCGGCTGCGGCGCGAGCTGCTTCGTCGGCGCGGCGCGAGCAAACGGCGATGGCCGAACCGGTCCGTGCACAATGGTCAGCCGTGACTCGGCCCAAACCCCTCGTACCCCCGGAAATCACCGCGACGTGATCGGGTCGGCTGTTGACAATCATATGGACTGGACCTCGAGGCCCTCCCACTTCGCGACTCTGGCCGCGAGGATCGGGTGGCTGACCAGGAGGTGCCACATCACGGCCTGAAGCCCCTCAGCTTGTGGAGTGGTCAGTGCCACATCGCCGGTGGGAATCAGAATCGACGCCGACGCCACCTGGCGCAAATAGCCGCCGTCTCGGCCGACGACCCCCAGGACGTCGGCACCCGCCTCCTTCGCCGCTTCGATCGCTCGAACGAGATTGACGCTTACGGCAGGGTCGATGCTGCCACCGCCAACCGAGAACACAAACAGACAGTCGGCGTCGTTGAGTCGCGACTGCTCCAACCACGCCGAGTACGACGTGTCCCACCCCTCATCGTTGGTTCGCGCCGTCAGCTCGGACACGTTGTCGGTGACGCAGTAGGCCTCGAAGCCCCCTAGCTTGCGGAAGTCGGCGGTGGCATGCGAGGCATGGCCTGCGCCGCCGCCGGAACCGCAGAAGAACAGCCGTCCACCCCGGTCGCGTGTCTGACGCATCACGGTGGCACACCGCTCGATGTCGGAGGTATCGATCTTGGCGATGACCGCGGTCGTGTCCTGGAGGAACTCGTCGGAGAAGTATGAATCGCCCATGAATCGCATTTCCTCAGTCGTCAATGATCGCGGCTTCGAGAACCGACTCATTTGCCAAGAGCCAGTCCACCGTATCCTCGACCGCAGCTTGGATCGTGTATTTGGGTTGCCACCCATGAGTTCGCATGTGTGACGCGTCGAGATAGATGAACGGGTTGTCCCCGACCCACCCGCGGTCACCACCGGCGTAGTCGATACGGGGATCGACTCCCATCCGCTTCGCGATCCAACCGACCGACTCGCTGATCTCGCAGTAGCCATCCACACCGAGATTGATCACCTCGTCGCCAGGGTCCTCGGGGAGACGGGCAATGATGGCCGCAACACAGTCGGACACATGGAGGTAGCTCTTTCGCTGTGTGCCATCGCCGAGCACACGCAGCGTGGTGGGGTCTACCAGCAGTCTCGCCACAAAATCGATCACGTGTCCGTGGGTGTATCTGGGCCCGAGAATGGAGACGAAGCGAAATCGGGTCGCGGAGATCGGCGTCGCCTCTGCGTACGCGCTTATCAATCCCTCGGCCGCCGCCTTCGACGCGCCGTACAGGGACGTCTGGCGCGGAAACGGCGCATCCTCGGGGGTCGGGATCGTGGGGCACTCGCCGTACACCGATCCGGTCGAGGAGAAGACGAGGCGAGCCACGTCGTTGAGGCGCATGGCCTCGAGCACGTTCTGGGTGGCCTCGACGTTCTGCCGGACATCTCGTCGAGGGTGGCTCCACCCGAATCGGACGTCGGCGTTCGCCGCAAGATGAACGACCGCGTCATGGCCGGCCACGGCGGCCGTCAGACGATCGGCATCGAGCAAGTCGGCTTCGATCATCCGAAAGCGCGGGTGCTCCGCAGCTGCGGAGAGAAACTCCACCCTTCCCGTCGTAAGGCGGTCGTAGACGGTGACTTCGTGACTTTCGTTGAGCAACGCGTCAACGAGATTGGAGCCGATGAATCCGGCGCCTCCGGTAACGAATATTTTCACCCTTGTCCCCCGCTGTCGGATCCGTCGCTCTTCGTCCGAGCGGGCCCCGTAGTGTCGTTTGTGCGCCTAGTGTAGTGTGTGCGCTTGGCGACGGGGAGCCAATGCGGCGACACTGAGCCAACGCGGCGGAAGCCCGGACCACAGAGGTGTTTGATGACCAATCCGAACGACTTCACGATCAAGATCTTCGCCGACGGAGCGGATCTCGACGGCATTCGCGCGCTTGCTGCCAACCCGTTGATCAAGGGATTCACCACCAATCCGACCCTGATGCGTAAAGCGGGTATCACGCAGTACGAGGACTTCTGCCGGGCTGCCATCGAGATCATCGGCGACCGGCCGATTTCGCTCGAGGTCTTCTCCGACGAGTTGTCTGAGATGAAACGCCAGGCCCGCCTACTCGCTCGGCTCGGAGACACGGTGTACGTCAAGATCCCGGTGACCAACACCGAGGGCCTCACCACTGACGAGGTCGTCCGGTCGCTCAGCCTCGAAGGGATCAAGGTCAACGTCACAGCGCTCATGACCGTCGGCCAGGTCGAGTCGGTCGCCGCCGCCCTCGAGGGTGGCGCTCCAGCGTGCATATCGGTCTTCGCAGGGCGGGTCGCCGATACAGGCGTCGATCCACTTCCGATCATGATCGACGCGCTCAAGGCGCTGGCCGCGCAGTCTCAGATCGAGCTGGTCTGGGCCAGCCCGCGCGAGCTGCTCAACATCATTCAGGCCGACGAGATCGGCTGTCACATCATCACCGTCACCCATGACCTCCTGGGCAAGCTTCCCCTACTTGGCAAGGATCTCCAGGAGTACTCGCTCGATACCGTCAAGATGTTCGCCAACGATGCGCTGGCCGCCGGGTACGAGCTGTAGCCCGTGGCCGAAGAGACCGAACGGAGTAATGATCCGCCATTCATCAGCGTTGTGGTGCCCGTCTACAACGAGGAGAAGAACATCCCGGAGTTCCTCCGCCGGATCGTTCCGATCGTCGATGAGGCCGGCTCCACCTTCGAGATCATCTTCGCCGTCGATCCGTGTTCCGATGGCACCATCGACGTAATTGTCGGCGCGTCCGGCGACGACTCCCGGGTCAAGATGCTCGAGTTCTCCCGCCGGTTCGGACAGCCGACCGCCACCCTGGCCGGCATCGATTACGCATCGGGCGACGTGGTCGTGGTAATCGATGTCGACCTTCAGGACCCCCCCGAGCTCATCATCGAGATGCTCGAGAAGTGGCGCGAGGGTTACGATGTCGTCTATGCGCAACGACGGAAGCGCAGCGGCGAAACGTTCGTGAAGCGAACCATCTCCAAGGCTGGCTATGCGGTGATCAACCGCTTCGCCGAGGTTCGCATTCCGCGGGATACAGGCGACTTCAGGCTCCTCGACCGGCGCGCCGTCGAAGAGTTGAAACGCTTCCCCGAAGCGCACGGTTTTCTTCGCGGACTCGTCGCGTTGGTTGGTTTCAAACAAACCGCCGTCGTGTTCGAACGACCGGCACGGTTCTCTGGTGACGGCAACTACAACCGGTTCTTCGGATCCCTCAAGATCGGCTTCAACGGCATCGTGGCCTTCTCGTCGGCGCTGTTGAATCTCTCGACGATCCTCGGATTCGTCGCGGCGGCGATGTCGTTCGTCCTGGCCATCGTCTACACGGTCCTGAAAATCGGCGGTGCCGACTTTCCCCTCGGCAACCCGACAATCGTCGCGTTGGTCCTGCTCCTCGGCGGGCTGCAGTTGATCTGTCTCGGGATCATAGGCCAGTACATCGGACGGATCTATGAAGAGGTGAAGCGGCGACCTCGCTACATCGTTGCCGACTCAATCGGGTTCGATCAGCCTGCGCCACAGGTGCGCGCCGTTACGGCTGCGGATACATGAACCTCCACGACCGGTACACCCACGAGGACCACGAGTTTCGCGACAATGATCCGTATGCGACCGCCAAGTACGAACTGTCACTTCGTTGGTTGGCAGGAGATGGTCTCGGAGGGGGGTCCCTGCTCAACATCGGGTGTGGAGGTGGCGTCTTCAACGACATGGCGGACGCAGCCGGCTATGTCGTGCATGGCGTCGAGCCCGATGCAGCGGCCTTCGATCTCGCCCGTCGGCGAAGCGCCGATCGCTACGCCGTCTCAAACCGGCACCTGCTCGATCTCACCGCCGATGATGCGGCTGACATCGTCGTGATGCACGACGTTCTCGAACACATCGATGCCGAAACCGAGGCAGTATCCAAGGTTCGCACCCTCGTCCGAGACGGCGGTGTCGCAGTGGTCTCGGTGCCTGCGCTCGAATCACTCTTCGGATATCACGACCGTCAGCTCGGCCACCGCCGGCGCTACACGAAGACCACTCTGCGACGGAGCCTCTCGCCCGAATTCGAGATCCGCCGACTGAGGTACTTTGGATTCTCGCTCGTACCGCTCACGCTGTGGTACTCGCGCCTCCGCCAAGAGCCCTACCCCACCGGCTCAGTGCAGACCGGCCTTCTCAGCAAGGCGATGAAGGGTCTGTGCGCCTTCGAAGCACGAGTCCCGGGCCCCATCGGCACGTCGGTACTAGCGATGGTTCGCCCGCTCGATCGCGGAACCCATGCCACTAGCGACTGACCGCTAGCGTCCCTCATGGTTGGACCGACCGTCCATTTTCTGACCATGACGTCGGCGATCTACGCCGCGGTGTTCGTGATCGGCTGGTGGGTGCGCGATGCCATCGGTGTGCGGCGGATTCAACGGCTCGACCTGCCGAGCGGTTTGTTCGGTCTCGCTGCGCTCCAGGTGGTTGCGTGGTACTGGGCCACCGTTGTCGACCGGGGTCTCGCGGAACTCTGGCCCTGGTTCGTCGCTATCTCGATCGGGCTTGCCATCGCACAGTTCGTCATGCGGAATCGCGAGGTCGGAGGTCTATCTCCGCCGGCGAGGCCGGCCTGGCCTGCTATCGGGACCTCGTTGGCGACAGGCCTTGGATCCCTGACGCTGTTCACGATGCACGCCGATGAGTTGCTGGCTCGCGGCATCCTCAGTATCGCGGCCGACAACAACGATGTGGCCAACTACGCCGTATTGGCTGAGTTCGTCGATCAATACGGCGCGTCGGCCCCGGGTTGGATCGCCGGGACGGACATCGGGGCCGTGAGCCGTTACGAAGTACACGGCGCCGTGTCGTACGTCTCGTTCGCTCACTGGGTGGTGGGGGGGCCGTATTTCGAAGTGATGCTGGCCATCTTGGCGGTCGCCAGCATTCTCTTCTCACAAACGTGTGCCCGCCTGCTGAGGTCGACCACGTCGCTTTCGAGCCCGGTTCTGGTGCTAGTAGCGCTCCTGCCACAATCGGCCTACTTGTTCATGTACTCGGCTCGCTTGTACTTCCTGTCCCAGATTCTCGGGATGCTGTTCGCAGTGGCCTTCGCCGCCATCATGTTTGCTCGACGAGACTCGCCCCGCTCGTGGCGTGACCTTGTCGTCGGTGCCTCGCTTTTCGCGGTCTTGCTCCTCACCTACCCGCAGATGGCAATTCTCACCATACCCGTGGTCCTCGCGGTCGTCGCCCTTCACAACCGGCTCGATGTCAGGTCGACCGTGCGCGAAGGGCTGTTCGTCGCGCTCTGTCTCGGGCTGGCCGCGGTTTCCATTCCAACCCGGACGATCGCGGTCGTCGATCGTGTCCTCTCCCTCGCGACGATCAACGCCGGCTGGGTACTCGACGGCGTCCTGCCGTGGCAGATTGCTGGCTTCCAGAGATCGGTCAGCGATACCGTATCGCCTCTGGCTATCGGCGCATCAGCGGCGCTGCTGGTTGCAAGCCTCGTCGCCTGCCGTCGCCTGGCCCGCGACAGTGACGAGCGCTGGACGCTTCCGGCGGGCTGGTTGTGGCTCGTCGTGCTGGGATCGTACGCGGCGTACTACTTCTCGCGGGGCGGTCCCTCTTACCAGCAGTGGAAGCTGATCAGTTTCTTCCAGCCGCTCGTCATTATCGGCGTCTTCGCACCCATCGCACAGGTGTTGTCGACAAGGTGGCGAGAGGCCCGCGGCGCGGCCGCATCAGCCGCGTTCGCTCTTCTTGTGATCCTCAACATGAATGCCGAAAAGACGACCTACATCAACAACGTCACCAACAACTACGTGTCTGACACGCTCGGCAACCTCGGGGCTCACCCTGCTCTGGCCAACATCGACGCCGTCAACGTCAAGCTCTTCCCATTTTGGGAGACGATGTGGGCAGCCTCGGCCCTCGAGCCACGCCGTGTCCATCTCCTGAGCCAGAGCTACTGGGACCTGTCGCCCCCGGAGGCGGAGTGGACCCTCGTACGCACGGTGGCTCTGCCAGCCGCGCCCACCGGTCAAGAACAGCGCCAGATCGGCTCCACCCTCACCCTCATCCGTGAACCCACGGGACCTACTAGCCTCACCAGTGAGGCCGATTCAACGATCGAGGTTGCCCTGGTGAGCGAAGCCGTCTCCGCTGAGGCACCCATAACCGGTGTCGTGACGGTAACCAACACGGGACAGTCCGCTTGGCTGAGCTCGGGCGCCGGTCCCGGCGCTGTGAACATCGGTGTCCGCGAACTCGATGACGAAGGGCCGGTCGCCGAAGGCACCCGGCTGGTGCTGCAGGAGTTCCCCTTCTCGGTTGCCCCGGGTTCCATGATCGCCGTACCTTTCGAGCTGGCGGCCCTGCCACCCGGGACACACCGACTCGCATTCGAAACGGTGAGCGAGCAGATCGCGTGGTTCGGGACCCGCGCGGTGGTCGATATCTCCGTCAGCGTGGGTTGATCGACCCGACCGCGAACCGACAAGTGACTCCGTTCGGCCTCTGGGTCCTGTTGTTGCTCGCGCCGGGCGCTTCCGTTCGGGCTCCACTCGACCGCTATCAACTGTTCCTGCATCAGGTGGCGACTCACGCACGACTCGCTCATCGGCGAGGTTTCACTGCCTAGAATCGCCCGTATGCCGCCAATCCCCGACAGCGTCAGCGAAGACCTGCTGGCCGAAGCTGAACGACGAGCCAAGAGCCTGCGAGCCAGCGGACAGCTTCCAAGTGGCATCGATGAGCGTCTGGCCGATAACTACGCGCGCTCGTTTCGTCGCGACACTGAACGCGCCCCACTCGACTCCCGGGCCGCGATCGAGTCACTTCGACAGGACTCCCCCTTCAGGCTGCCGCCAATGCCGGGCCAGAGCGCTCAACCGGACCCCACCACGGCACAGCGAGTCATCCGCCGAGTGAAGCGATCTCTTCACAACAGGCCCCGGTCAAGGGTCAAGGCCTTACGATTTCAGGTCGCGGGTGTGCTAGAGGCGATGGCGGCCGAGAACAACCGCCTTCGGGAATTGGCCGACAACGCCGTGGCCACCGCCGACATGCTCGCAGAGCGCGTCACCGACTTGGAGCGGCGGCTCGCGTCAAAACAAGAGGCATCTCTCACGACCCAGCACCCCGATGACCCCCAGCCCTGATCAGCCGCGAAATCTGTCGTTGCACTACACAATCGACGGTTCCTCCTGTGAGGAAGAGGCTTGGCGTGCCATTGCTTCGCACCACCTGCTCACCAGTCGCCATCTCCCCCACGCCACCATGTCGGTCACCGGAATCAGCGAGTCGACCGCTCGTCGCCTACGAATTTTTGCCACGGAGCTCGGCCTCTCGGAGCTACGGATCCCCGACGACGAACCGACCCCCACCGACCCACTGATCAACTTCGTGGCCGTGGGAGCCCATCATCTCGAGTCGTCCTCACAGACAACGCTGGAGACTCCGGCGGACATCACACCGAGCGTTCTTTGCGAAGCCATCGCCATGCTGCTCGAGACCACAGGATCCACCCGTTGAAGATCAGGACGGTGGTCCAGCGCTACGGCCCGGATGTGGCCGGAGGAGCTGAAACGTTCTGTCGGTCAATGAGTACACGCCTCGCGGCCCGAGGGCACGAAGTTCAGGTGATCACGAGCACCGCAAGCGACTATCTCACATGGCGATCCGAGTACCCCGCCGGGGCCACAGACGACTCTGGGGTCGAGGTATTGAGACTCGAACCACTGTTCGAGCGCAATTCTCAGTGTTTCTCCCATCTCGACCAGCGGATCGCCCACATCGGGCGACCAGCGGCACCCGTGGCGCAGAGCGACTGGCTGCTGCTCCAAGGACCGATCCTCGATGGCTTGGCCGAGCGGTTGGCCGCGCCTACCGACGTGTCGACGTTCTACACCTACCTCTATCCCACCACGGCCATTGGGATATCTCTCGCTTCGCCGTTCAGCCCAACGGTCATGCACCCCACCGCGCACTCCGAGCCTCAGCTCGATTTACAGGTGTTCGACCAGTCATTCGGACACACCGACACGTTCGTTGTTTCGACTCCTGAAGAAGCCGAGTTGATGAGCGTCCGCACCAGAGGTCGCTCCCGAATCGAGGTTCTCGGAATCGGAGTCGACCCGATCAAACCCGTGCCGGGCCCCACTGCGCTCCCCTCCGATCGCCCCTACATCGCCATGGTTGGTCGAGTCGACCCAGCAAAGGGGTCCATGGAGGCAATCAGGTACTTCACGGAATTCAAACGCCGACATTCTGGGCCACTGTCTTTGGCCGTCGTGGGACACGAGGCCAGTGAAATCCCCGAGAACGACGACATCTTCACCACGGGATTCGTCGACGAACCGACCCGCGACGCACTGATGGCCGGGGCGCTGGCACTGGTGCAGCCCAGCTACTTCGAAAGCTTCTCTCTGGTACTCGCTGAAGCATGGACCGCGGGCGTGCCAGCGTTGGTGCAACGTAACTGCCCGGCGACTGCCGGACAGGTCCGACGCAGCGGAGGTGGGCTCCTCTACGACGACTACGCAAGTTTCGAGGCATCGCTCGACCTACTGCTCAATTCATCCCAGGCCAGAGAGTCTCTTGGTGAGGCCGGTCGGCGTTACATAGCCGACAGCTGCCAATGGGACAATGTCGTCGACCGCTACGAGGCGATGCTCAGTTCGACGCTCGACGCTGCCCGGCCAAGGCTCACCTCGGCGCGGGCCCCGCGCTGACTTCGGCTTCGGGAATCACGCTCATCCCGACGACCCGATGGAGCGCCTCTTCGCGAGGTGGGTGGATGCAGGGGCCATTGCCTGACCTTGGCTCGATGGGACGAGTTGACGCCGTCGTAGCGGTCACGAACCGAAGCCAGCACGCGCTCGGATCTGGAGACGTGCGAGCGATCGCTGTGGGAATCGACAGGCCCCGTCGCGATGGGCCGCTCACATCGCTGATCAGGCTGGTGGAGGAGGATGTGGCATGGTTCGAATCGTGCTCGGCCACCTACCTCTTGGGATATCCCGGCTGGCAGAAGCTGCTCATGGCGTGGCGACTTGTCATCCCGGTAGTGTTGACTCGTGAGAAAGCGGCAAGCGAACTCGGCTGACGATCCGGGAATCAAACTCAACTTGGGCTGCGGATACGACCTTCGGGAGGGTTATGTAAACGTCGACCTTGAAGAGTTTCATGGGCCTGACCTGGTTGCCGACGTTACGAGTCTCGACGGGATAGACGACGGCGCCGCACACGAAGTCTTGGCAATCGATGTTCTCGAGCATCTGAACCGTGACTCGACCGCAGCAGCGTTGGCCGAGTGGGCTCGCGTCATGATGCCCGGAGGTGTTCTCAAAATACAGGTGCCGGACATGCGCGGTTTGTCGAGGATGATTCTCTCTTCAACTGACACTCTCGAGAGCGCAGAAACCATGGCGGGTCTCCTCTACGGCACTCAGGCCTACACAGGCGACTTTCACCAAGCTGGGTTCACTGACCTCCTGCTCGCGTCGAAGCTCGCCCATGCTGGATTCACCAACATCATCGTTTCGCCGAAGGACGACTGGATGCTCGATCTCGTCGCTCGTAGACGCAACGACGATGAGGAGAGCCCCATACTGGCATTGTCTCTTACAGATGGATTCTTCGCCTTCGAGGGAGGCGGTCCGGCTGATGGCTTTGTTCTCTCCGATCAGGCTCCAACCCCAAGAATCCTCAATCTCACCTCGCAGACCTTGCCATTCACGCTCTCGGGCCGTGTGGCCTGCCTGGTTGGTGACGCCGCCACCATCGTCTGCGAGCCGCCGGGTGGCCCCGAGGCAAGCTTCTCAATTGATCCAGTGGGCGTGGAGTTCTCGATCAGCGGACGGTGCAAGGCCGGTGTAACCGAGCTGCACATGCGTTCCAACTCTGAGCGCCTCGCACCGGAGGATGCGCGCGACCTTCGATCGCTCTACCTCCGATGGACAGGCATCACAGCCAATAGCTGAGGCTCAATCGGACTCCCGGACAGCAACAGTGATCGGCATCTCGACGATGCCCTCGGCATCTGACGACTCCCCGATGTCGAACCTCATCACGGCATCCTCTTGCGAGTAGAGGTACCCGCCACTTCTGGTGTGTGCACCCAAGCTGATGTCGTAAGAGCCAAATAGGAGTGGAACGGCAGCCAGCGAGTACGTCACACGGACTCGCCCGTGGACCTCCGTTATCTCGGTGCCCATCACCGTGGAGTTGGTCGAGTGGACAAGCGTCCCCCGCTGATCGTGGAAGGCAACAGCGAAGACGATGTCATCGAGCCTCGCCGCCACCTCGTAGGTAGCGTGAATCTTGAGAATCTCGTCGGTACGAATCCAGTCACGTCCCTCGTCGGGAAGCTCAACCGAGGACTCGACCAGCTTCACCTCACCAGATGCAGCGATGACTCCAGAATCTCCAGCGGACGAAGCGCCTCGCTCGTGAAGCGACGCCCTGTATGCGCGCACAGCGTCGTTGGGGTCTCCGAACGCCACCAGTCGGCCGGCATCGAGAACTGCGATCTGATCGCAGAGTTCGCGCGCTAGCTCGACCGAATGGCTGACGAACAGGATCGTGGTGCCCGCGTCCTGGAACTGGTCGATTCGATCGAGGCACTTTCTGGCGAAGGCTTCGTCGCCGACGGCGAGTACCTCGTCGATCAGCAGAATCTCCGGATCGACGTTTACCGCCATGGCGAATCCGAGGCGGGAATACATGCCGGACGAGTAGTACTTCACCTGTTGATCGATGAATGCCGACAGCTCAGAGAACGCGACAACATCGTCGAAGATCCGATCGACCTGACGGCTCGACATTCCCATGATGGAACCGTTGAGATAGATGTTCTCGCGACCTGTGAGGTCGGGGTGGAACCCCGCACCGAGTTCGAGCAGTGCCGCCAGTCGGCCCTCGAATCGAATCGACCCCTTGTTGGGGCGAAGTGTGCCAGCCACGCACTTGAGAAGGGTTGACTTTCCCGATCCATTGTGGCCGAGCAGCCCCACCGTCGATCCCCGCGGGACCTCGAAGGACACATCGTCGAGAGCGAGAAACTCGGAGTAACTCGAGCGGCCCATGGAGATGAACCGTTCCTTGATCGACTTGGCTTGCTGATCATGGATCCGGAACTCCTTGGTTACGGAGTCGATGACAATGTCGGTGGTCATCAGATCTCCTCCGCCAAGTCAGCTTCCATACGGCCGAACATGGTGAAACCAACGATGATCAGCACGATCCCCGCCGCGGCCGAGAAGCCCAGGTTTCGAAAGTACCAGAGCAGGTCCTCGTCGGGCAGAGCAACGCCGGGTTCAGGGTTGTAGAGCGCCTTCTGGAAGACCATCACGATCGGAAGAACGGGATTGATGAAGGCCAGCCATGACCAGGACCCCAACCGCTCCTCGATGGGCAAGTATTCGTAGACGATCGGCGTGAACCAGAACCATGCGAGGAGCACCAATTCGAGCAGGTGCTGGATGTCGCGGAGCTTCACATTGAGTGCCGACAGCAGGACACCGAGCCCGCTGAGGATCAGTAGGACACAAATCACTGCCGGAATGATCAGGAGCATTGCTGTTGGTGATGGAGCGTGTCGCAGCACCACCATCGACGTTGCCAACACGATCGTTTGGAGGAAGAAATGGACCAGCGCAGCCCCGATCGACGACAGCGGCAGGACCTCGCGCGGGAACCATACCTTCTGCACCAGGCTGGCGTTCATCACGATCGACGCCGTCGCCGCCGAGAGTCCGGTGGAGAAGAGATTCCAGACCAGGAGCCCGGAGAGCAGAAAGATGGCATAGGTGGGAATATCGGTCCGGAGGATCTCTTGGAACACCACCGAGAACACAATCAAGTAAAGCAACGGGTTGAGCAGCGACCACAGGAACCCGAGTACCGAGTTCTTGTACTTGACCTTCAGCTCCTTGCGGGTGAGGTTGCCGAGCAGTTCGCGATAGCTCCAGATCGCGGACAGTCGTTGCAGTATCGAAGGGGCCTCATCGTTCGACACCGATCGCCGGGGTGCGGGCCGTGGAGCCGGCTCGCGTGATTCATGCTGAGATTCGTTCATGGAAGAAATGCATCTCGTTCGGCCTGGAGTGGCGGATTCGAACCGCAGCATGGGATCGTACCCGCCCGGGTCAGGTTCCCGTCCATCGCCACGGAACTGGTCTCGTGGGGAGATCACCGTCAACCAGCGGCCTTTACCAGCAATCTGATTGCGTCCGTGTGGGCTTCAGCCTGTGTCGCAGCGCGCGCCGCCGCCGCCGGCAAGGACGAAGCCCCCGACAGGGCCAGATCGGCGCCGCTGCACATCTCCTCGGCACCGGCGTCGGCAGCCACTGCTGCCCCCCCATCACCGATCATCTGCTGAAGTGCCGGCAGCTTGGCGCCTTGGTCGAGTGTCACGAAGGGCCGGCCGTAGGCCGCAGCCAGTACCGCCGCGTGATAGCGCCCGGCAACAGCGACAACCGCCCTCTTCATCTCTGACGGGGCGGAACGCTCGTCGACTTCCACGACCTCGCAGTTCCCGACCATATCGGCGAGATGAGTGTGCAGATCGCGGTCGCGTTCGGGGTCGAACGCCACGAATCTGATCGGCACACCAAGATGCTGCCGAAGTGCCGATAGCGAACTCGCCCAGCCAGCGAGGTCAGGGCTCGACTCCCGGAACTTCGCAATCCTCACTTGACCCACGACTTGGGTGTTTCGGAGTGAGACGATGATCCGATCGGGTTCGGCTTTCGTGTTGTCGATCTTCGGTGCCGCGGCGAACACCGCATCAGGCGCAACGTCGACATCGACGCCAACTTCCGCCAGGAGTCCAGCCGACCGAGAATCGCGCACCACGACACGAAGCGCGGCCTTCAGCGACCGGCGCAGCATCAACCCGGATCCGCGGCGAATGATCGGGCCCACTCCGAGCCCCGCTCCCACCATCGGAATACTTCGGAGATTGGCCAGCGCCGGCCGAAGCAGGTGAGCCGGAAGGCTCCACAGACTCGTTGCGTCCTGGAGGATGCCCCCGGGGCCAACGACAAGGCCGTCGGCCCCAACGAGCACTCGCATCGCCGACCAGGACATCGCCGCCACCGACTCAGTGGCGTGCCGGCGGCTCGTGTCGCCTGGATCGACGGACAAGACGATGGCAGTACCACCGGCTTCTCTCACCGCGGCAACTGCCCAGGCCGTGAGCAACTCATCGCCGGTATTTCCCGCACCCGCCCATCCGGCGATCACAATCCTCGGGGCTTGTCCCATGTCTGCCCAAGGCTAACGGCTCCCGTGGGGCGCTGATATCGTTCGAGCGCCATGACCCAGACCGATCCTCGCCTCAGCGTGGTGATGCCCTGCTACAACGAAGCTGCCACCGTCGGCGAGATCGTCAAGCGGGTGTTGGCAAGCCCCCACACCGACGAGTTGCTGATCATCGACGACGGATCCACCGATGGCACTCGAGATCTCATAGAAGCCATAGACGATTCCCGAGTGAAGGTTCTGCTCCAGCCCCACAACCAGGGCAAGGGAGCGGCGCTCAGACGGGGCTTCGCCGAGGCGACAAGCGACTTCGTGATCGTTCAGGACGCCGACCTCGAATACGACCCCGTCGACTACGACCTGATGCTCGAACCCTTACTGTCGGGCGACGCCGACGTCGTGTACGGGTCGAGGTTCCAATCGGGCCGCCCTCGACGCGTTCTCTACTTCTGGCACTCCGTCGGCAACCGGCTGCTCACATTGCTGTCCAACATGTTCACCGATCTCAACCTCACCGACATGGAGACTTGCTTCAAGGCGTTCCGGCTCGAGGTTGCTCAGTCTCTCGATCTGCGCGAGCCCCGATTCGGGATCGAACCGGAGATGACAGCCAAGGTTGCTGCCGGCGGGTGGCGGGTCTGGGAGGTGGGGATCTCGTACTCGGGACGCACCTACGCCGAAGGCAAGAAGGTCGATTGGCGAGATGGTGTCGCCGCGGTGAGATGCATATTCAAGTACGGCATATCGACACGTGTCGGCCGCTCCAAGACGCTTTAGAACAACGCTAGAGACGGAGGGGCGACCGTCCCGGTCCACGCCGAGCCGGTGGATGCCGAGCGCAGCAGAAATGTCACCATCTGGGCTCTGTCCACGACCTGCTCCGGGCTGAAGGTGGTCGCAGTGGTGCCAGTGGTGATGTTGTTGTGGGCCATCCAGTCGACGGCGACCACGTAGAAACTTCCGGGGACGACATCGACGAATCCCGAGGAAGCCGAGCCGGTGGGATGGCCGACCATTCGCCACATGAAGGTGGCGAGTTGGCTGCGGGTTACCGCGCCGTTCGGATCGAACAGGTTTCCACCGATGCCGGTGGTGACGCCCTCGGCCGCGGCCCAATCAACAGCCAATTCGTAGAAGCTGCCCACCACGACATCGCTGAACGTTGCCTTGGTGGCCGCGGCCGGTCGGCCCATGAATCGCCAGAGGAACGTGACGGCCTGCGCGCGGGTGAGCGTCCCGAACGGTCCGAAGTTCACACCATCGATGCCTGTGGAGACACCGGTGGCCTTGGCCCAGTCCGACGGTGCCACCCAGAACGCGGCGCCGGTGGCGTCGGCGAACGGAACGAACCCAGCCGCCACATCGAGTCGCAATTCTGGGAATCTCGGGATTCGGCCGCTCGGGTCTGGGTCAGCACGCGGAATCATCACAGCGGTGGACCTGAGCAGGTTTCGCAATCGGTCCACACCAAAGGTCGGGAAGGTGGAGTCGAGCAATGCGTAGGCCGCCGCGACGTGGGGCGCCGCAAATGAGGTCCCCTGCAAAGGTAGATAGTCCAATGGCCAGAAGGATGTGGGAACCGCGGTGACAACCGGTTCGCCCGGAGCGAGCAGATCGAGTAGATGGCTCGAATCCGTGAAACTCGATACCTCCCCGGCCGCGTTGCTGGATCCAACCGACACCACAGCCGGGAGACAGGCCGGGAACGAAATCGCAGTACTGGAGCTGCCATTTCCACTGGCTGCGACGACGGCGATTCCTGCATCGCCCAGTTCACTGACTACCGATTCCCACGCGGTCGACTGGCAAGTTCCCGCCGGCGCGCCGAGGCTCAAGTTCACCGACGCTATGTCGAACGACGAGCTGAGTGTCAGCACATGATTGAGAGCGTTGAGGACGCCCTGCTCGGGGATGTAGCCGACGTTGCCGGAGTCCGGATGTTTGACCACCGCCGTGACCCGAATGGATATCAAACCAGCCGCCGGGGCCACCCCGGTGTAGACCGGGTCGGCGCCTCGGATGATGCCGGCCACCGAAGTGCCGTGGCTGCAGTCGTCGGGAACGAGAGTGCACGGCAGGCCGGCGCCGTCGACATCGACCTGCTGCACTGATCCGTTGCGGCACAGCTCCTGATAGGGCATGGGGATTAACGTTCCGGGCACCGTCGCAGATTCGGCGCCGTTGGTGAAACACGCCTCCGCAACGACCGAGTCGACGAGACCGGGATGGTCCGACTGAATGCCTGAGTCGATCACCGCGACGGCCTTGCCAACTCCGGTGAGACCGCTCGTGTGAAGCACTGAAGCCCCGACTTGGGGAACGGAAACGTCGAGCGAGAGCTCGAATCGGCGTGCCACCGAAACCGACTCGACCACATCCAACGATTCGAGAATGGCCATGCCCTCCGGAGTGACATGAGCTGCGATCACATCTATTTCATCGAGGGCCATGGTCGGCTCGAAGTCATCGCCGTATACCAAGTCGAGAACGGTGGCGATTACGTGGGCGTCGCCCCCCACGCCTTGATCAGCAACGGAGACGATCACCGATGACTGATCCTGAAACGATTCGGTGAAAGCGACCTCGGACGATTCGAAGCCCGCCGAAGCCCGGAGCGTTCCCGTGCCGACAGAAACCAAGGTCGCAGCGAACAAGCCGACGATGAGCACGGATACCGATATTCGATTCACGATCTTCCTCACTGTGACATACCGCTACTGCCCCCATTCGGCAGCTCCACCCCAGTTCGTGAATGACAGTACCGCCATCGATTCGCTTGGGGTGACCGCAGCTGGCGCGCCGATGACCTATAACATCTACTCACCCCAAGCGGGCGGTCCGCCGATGGGATCGGGATGATCCGACTTCGAACACAGATCACACTCACCGCCGCGCTCTTGGCAACCACCCTCGCGCCCTCCGTTGGTCCGGCCGCGGCTGCCACCAATCCGACGGTCGTCGAGCCGAGTGTCACCTTCACCGGCGGCGGCTGGGGACACGGCGTCGGAATGAGCCAGTACGGGGCCCTCGGCCGTGCCGAAGCCGGCCAGACCGCCGAACAGATCATCAACTTCTACTACGAAGGCACCCAAATCGCCGGGGCCGCCGGCCTCGCCCTCCATCCCGATGTAGTCGTCGACAATGTCGACGTGCTCGTCGGCACGACCAACTGCTCGTCATTCAGACCTGCTGGAGCGGTCACCATCGCGGTCGACGGTGTCGAGATTGGCACGACCTCCGACCCAGTGGCCATAAGCCGCAACGGCAGTGGCGGAACGTACTGGTGGGAAGTGCTGGCAGGTCCAGGATCCCACTGCAACGGTTCAGCGTCCGTAGCCTCCGACCCCGGTGCGATCGACTTGTGTCCCGGCGGTTGCGTCAGCCAAGCCTGGCCGGCTCCGGCCTGGCTCACCATCTCATTTGCCGACGGTGAGCCTCTGTCGGTCAGCGGGGCATGGAAGAAGGGCAGTGAGCCCGATCGGGCCTACGCCCACGGGGAGATCCTTCTCCTGCCCGATGGCCGTCCACTACCAGGGGGCGGTGAGGGCCAAGTATCAACCAAGTGCGGGGTTCCTACGGCCAACGACTTCTGCATCGTCGTTGCCAACATGACCATGCAGCAATACCTCTACGGTCTGGCCGAGGTCCCCGCCTCGTGGCACCTCGAGGCCCTGCGCTCACAAGCCATCGCCGGCCGGTCCTATGCGATGTCGCAGATCTCGGCTCGAGACTCATCATCCAATTGGTTCGAGCCATTCAATCTCTGGTCCACCACCGCCGACCAGTACTACGTGGGCTGGAATCGCGAGTCGGAGAGTTGCAGCACCTGCCGGTGGATCGAGGCTGTCGACGTCACCAACGACATGTTCGCCGCGGTCGGCGATCAGATCGCCAGCACGTTCTACTCGTCGTCCAACGGCGGATACACGTCCGCCAACGAGGACGTTTGGGGCGACACTCCGTTCTCCTACCTCAGGGCAAAGCCCGACCCGTTCGACGACCATCCATCCAACCCCAACGGAGAGCGGGACTACGGCTACACGTTCGACCAGATCAGCAGATGGCTCCAGACCTATCCCTACGCCGACATGGATGTCGGAACGGTCCAACGCATAGTCATCACCGACGCTCCCCCGTCCAGCCGCATCAACAAGGCACTCGTCACGATCCAAGGTTCGGCGCGCACAATCGAGGTCAGGAAGTCGTCGGGCGAGCCCTACGGGTTCCGCTTCTGGAACGCGATTCGGCTGGGCTGCCAGGCCGACAACGCCAGCGGCAAGCCCTGCAGTGCTCCCCAAGCCTCCAGAATGAAGATCAGTTCGTTCTTCGATGTCCCGGCGGGCCAGTGGTACTCCACTCCGATCCAGTGGGTGTCCAACGCCAACATCTCAACCGGGGTGGCACCGAACCTCTTTGCGCCATTCGATCCGAACACCCGCTCGAGCGTCGCCGTGTTCCTGTGGCGCTTCGCCGACCGCCCGCCAGCAGTCCTGCCCGGCCCCTTCGCCGATGTACCAGCCGGCGCATACTATGAAACGGCAGTTGCTTGGCTACTCGCGGCCGGGGTCACCACCGGCACCTCACCCACCGAGTTCTCGCCGACCGAACCTGTGACCCGAGGCCAAGCCGCTACCTTCCTGTGGCGTTTCGCCGGCCGACCAACGCCGACGGTCGTGCAGACTTTTACCGACGTGGATCCTCTCAGGTACTACGCGACTCCTATCTCCTGGATGGTCGAGTGGGACATCACCACGGGAACCAGCCCCACGACATTCGAACCTGAGAAGACCGTCAGCCGCGCGGAGATGGCCACGTTCCTATGGAGGTTCGCTGGTCAGCCCGACGCCTTCGCCGAAGGGACCACTCCCCCGCCGTCAATGCGAGTGCCGTGAGCATCTCCAGGCGTCGAGTCGTTCAGGCTGCGGCGCTCACTCCAGTGGTGTCGATGCTCCCGCGCCTCAGCAGACTCGGCTCCGCCACCGTTCCTGGCACGCCGATCAGTCCAGGTGAGATCATCCCGGTCGACCCGTCCGGTGGATTCTCGCTCAGTTGGATCGGTACCGAGTCGGGACGAACCGTCGCTACGGCTGAGCCGCTCGTCAACAACCGGTGGCATGAGTCGATCACCGTGGCCGACGACCACGGGCACGGTCCGCCCGACCCAACTGGACGCGCCCACAGCCCGGCGATCATCGTCGCCGGCGCCAGCTCATTTCGGATCTTTCCGACACTCCCCATCGACGATCTTCGTTTCCACCAGATCAGCGACCCCGCAAGTTCGGCCGCCGGGCTCGGTGCCCTCGGAACCAGCGACGGCTACACCACGGTGTCTCCAATGCCCGGCCTCGAAGTATTCGAGCGCAGCAATTGGGCCACACGCGGCCGACGCGACACCGTCGATTGCTACCTTCGATCATCGGTGCTGGGACTGGGATGTCGATCCGACGTCGGACTACGCCACGGGATCGTTCACCACACCGTCAACACCAACGGCTACGCACCCGACGAAGTCCCGAGAATGCTCCGCCTCATACAGAGCTACCACATGGACACGCGGGGCTGGGACGACATCGGCTACAACTTCGTGGTCGACAGGTTCGGCCGGCTATGGCAAGCCCGCCAAGGCGATATCTACGAGCCGATAACCGCTGGACACACGTCCGGGCTCAATGCCGAGAGCGTGGGAGTGGCCGTACTCGGAACGTTCACATCGACCGACCCCGGACAAGATGTTGTCGACACTCTCGGAAAGCTCCTCGGCTGGAAGCTCGGCCTTCATGGCGTCGACCCTCTCGGCTACACCTCGGTTCGTTCCGCCGGCGGCGACTACGCAGAACGCGGCGAGATGGTGCTGCTCCGAACCATCTCGGGTCACCGCGACAACCAGCAGACGGCCTGCCCCGGAAATGTCCTCTACGCTCGTCTCGACGAGATCCGCACGGCGGCGTCCGAATTAGTGCCAGTATTCGGCAACCTCAACCCCTCCTACCGCCTCGACTCCATCGGCCTGACCGGTTGGGCCATCGACCGATTCGATCCGTCCACCAAGGTCGAGATCGACATCAAGGTCGACGGTCTGGACCACAACTCGGTGCAGGCCGACCGGGAAAGCGCCGGACTGAGTATCTCGTACCCCCTGGCCGGCGATCTGCACGGGTTTTCCGAGTCCATCCCGATCGACATCGACACCAACTCCTTGGACGTCACGGCTCGTTCCGGCGACGGGCGGTTCGCCCGCCTCATGTCCCTCACTTTGTTTGCCGGATTCATCGACGTCGAACCAACCAGATTCTTCGCACCCGGGGTGTACTGGCTCCGACAGAACGACCTCACCACAGGAACGCAGCCCGGACTGTTCGAACCAATGGATGAGGTCACCCGAGCAGTGATGGCCACGTTCCTTTGGCGATTCATGGATCGACCGCCGAGTGATTCCGAATTGCCGTTCAGCGACGTTCCGGCCAAGAGCTTCTACACAGACGCCGTTACCTGGCTCCACGATGCTGGAGTCACCACCGGAACCAGCCCCACCGAGTTCAGCCCCGACGATTGGGTGACCCGCGCCCAGATGGCGGCATTTCTGTGGCGTCTCTGCGGAAGTATCAGGCCTGGTTCGCCCTCTCCCTTCAAAGATGTCCCCCCGGGCGCCTTCTACACCGACGCCGTGGCCTGGCTCTGGGAAATCGGCGTCACCACCGGCCTCACCGACACCCTCTACGGCCCCCACGACCCGGTCACCCGCGGCGAACTGGCCACATTCCTCCACCGGTTGGCAACCGAACCGGAAGCGTGGACCGTGACCACTGCCCCCTCCTCGGTCACAATCCCTGTCTGACCACGCCCGATTAGCTGGTGAGCTCAGAGATCCACTCCATGAGATCGTCGACCGGATCGCCACACCACTCGAGCATTCGGGCCCGGCCTTCGGCATGGGTGGCCTGAGCGCCGGGTAGGTCTCCGAGCACTCGATCGACCTCGGCGAAAAAATCTGATTCATCCGACAACAGGAACGCCCGGGTCAGCCCCCAGCGCTCCTCCAACTCCACCTGATACGGATGACGACCCGCCCATGTGTTGTAGCGGATAGAGGGGGTGCCGATCACCCCCGCCTCTGAACACACGGTCTGACTGTCGCCGATCACCAGGTCGGCCGCCGCGAGCACGGAATGAAATCGTTCTGGTGACGTAGGGACGCGCATGTCGGCCAGATCGGGCGGAAGATCCGACTCAGAGGAGATGATCACCCGTCCCAACGGTGACAACTTCCCGAGAAGCCGGTCGATCTGAGCTCGGGTCATTCCGGCCTCACTCCGGTCGTGGCTGGCCGTGAACGCTGTCAGTCGCAGAAGGAAGAGCCGCTGACCATCGACCACTCCGAGATCCGAACGGATCGATGGATCGGGGGTGAACCGGTCGGGATGCAAATAGAAGAGTTCCTTGTAGCCGCGATAGCGACGGTGCTTACGGCCGTAGCTCTTCTTGGTTGCGGTTGGGCTGGCAATGATGTTGGCCAGCGGTCCGGCCACCCAGAACAACAGGCCGGCGACGTGGCCGTCGTCGGTGTCGTAGATCACCGGCGTGCGGGTGAGTCTGGCGGAATGGACACCGGCTGGAGACCGGGTGAGGACCAGATCTGGTCGAAACCGTCGGACGGTTCGCAGAGCCCGGAAGTCGCGCACAATCAACTCGCGGGCCAGCCCCAGCGTGTTGGTGCCGGCCTTCGAGGCGCGAACATGTTGACGACCTCGGGCCTCGATCAACTCGACGACAGAGTCCTTTCCGGGACGGGACAGCCACAACGTCTCAGCCCCCGCATCGAGCAGTCGGTCTTCGACAGCACCGAGCGTCCAGACATCGGCCGGATGGACTGCGTCGATCAATACCTTCATCATCGGCGACGGTATCGGCCTCAATGCCCGCATCCGATGTCCGCCGCATCTATCGTCGTCCCGGTGATCGCCAAGATCCGGCTCCTCCTACAGCGGAGGGCTCAGCCTCTCGAACCACGCCTGCGGCTCATTGTCGTGCTCGTTGCCACCGTGATGGTCGCGGCCATGGCGATCTGGGCGTGGTCATCGGCCGACCTCGCCGTCGAGGATCTCACCGTCGGACCTTTGCTGGCGGCACTGTTGATCGCCGCGCCGCTGAGCCTGGCATTGAAGGCCGCCGAATTCGGTGTCGCAGCACGCATCAGTGGGCAGCGGCCATCGCGCCGGCGTACAGCCCACGTTGCTGCGGTAGCCGCCATCGCCAACCTCCTGCCTCTCCCAGGATCGCTGCTGGTCACTGTCCGATCCCTGTCCGAAGACGGCGCCACCTACAAAGAAGCCATCACGGCCGGAGCAATTCCGGGCCTGGCATGGCTTTCCATCACCGGAGCAGTCGGCGGCGGGGCCATTGCGGTTTCCGGATCTCCTGTTCTCGGAGTGTTGGTGACGGTCGGTGGCCTGGCCACAGGTGCCGTCACCTACGCGATGTTTCGATCTGCAGCACCGGCCGATGGCCGGGCCGGACTCATTGCCGCCGTCGTCGCAGTGGAATTCGGCTGGCTCGCCGTAAGCGCTCTTCGGCTCTGGCTGGCGGTGGAGGCTCTCGGATCCAGCATCAGTATCGGGCAGGCTCTCGGACTGTCCGTGGCCGGCGCGGTCACGGTCGCTGTCGGATTCTTCCCGGGCGGGCTCGGGCTGCGCGAGCTTCTGATAGCCGGATTGAGTCCCCTCATCGGCATCCCCTTGAATGTCGGTGTGTTGATGGCCACGATCGATCGGCTTGTTTGGATGGTGTTCCTGGTGGCGGTGGCGGCGTGGCTGTCGGCAACCAATCGACGACAACGGACTAGGTGAGTCGCGCCACCAACTCCGCCAGCGGTTCGCGGAAATCTCTTGTTGTGGGCAGACCAGACAGGCGCAAGGCCATGTTGTCGAGAACAGAATTGGCGGGACGGGGCGCCGCCCGAGCCGGAACGAGATCCGACGTGGAACAGGGCTGAATCCGCTCCGGATCAGCCCCAGCCGCGATCGCAACTTCTCTCGCGAACTCGAACCAACTCACCGCCCCCTGATTGGTGACGTGAAAGACCCCGGGCCTACGCTCGATCGCCAAGCGACGAAGTACCGGCGCCAGATCCGACACAAAGGTTGGATGACCGCGCTGGTCGTCGACGAAGTTCAACGTGTCGTGCTCACCGAGCAGCCGCAGGATCGTCTTGACCATATTGGGTCCGTATTCGCCACACAGCCACGCAGTGCGAACAATCGTGGCGTCGACTCCGGCCTCGCGCTCGCCGGCCAACTTCGAGCGTCCGTAGATAGAGCGAGGACAGGGCTCGTCCCATTCGTTGTAAGGCGTGAGCTTGCTGCCATCGAACACGTAGTCGGTGGAGATGGTAGTGAGATGAGCACCGACGGAACGACATCCCTCGGCCAGATTTCGAACCGCCAACGAGTTAACCGCGAACGCCTGATCGACCTTGCTCTCGCAGTCGTCGACAGCGGTCATGGCGGCGCAGTTGATGACGAGATCCGGTCCGACGTCGTGGAAAGACCCGAGAACCATGGCCCGGTCGGTGATATCGAGCTCCGGTAGATCGACCGCGACCACATCGTGGGGGTCGAGAAGCGGAAGCAACTCGGTTCCGAGTTGGCCTCGGGCGCCGGTGAGAAGAATCTTCACTGGCGGACCTTCAATGGCTCCCACCACGGCCGGTTCTCGCGATACCAGCCGACTGTCCTCTCCAGGCCTTCGGCAAAGTCTTGCTCGGTGTCCCAACCCAGATCGCGTAGCTTGCTGCAATCAATCGAGTAGCGCCGGTCGTGCCCGAGGCGATCCTCCACGTAGTCGATTGCGGAATCGTCGCGGCCGCACAGCCCGATCAGCCGATCGGTGAGCTCACGATTGGTGATCTCATTGCCGCCACCGATGTTGTAGATCTCGCCGACCACACCGGAACGAAGCACCGTGTCGATTCCCGAGCAGTGGTCGTCGACGTAGAGCCAGTCGCGGACATTGAGTCCATCTCCGTAGAGCGGGACATGCAGACCATCGAGCAGATTGCTCGTGAACAACGGAATGACCTTCTCCGGGAACTGGTAGGGGCCGTAGTTGTTGGATGCCCTTGTGACGAGAACCGGAAGCTGGTGGGTCGTGTGATAGCTCAGGGCGATCAGATCGGAGCCCGCCTTTGAGGCCGAGTAGGGAGAGCGAGGGTCGAGCGGATCGGTCTCGACCGAGGAGCCCTGCTCCACTGAGCCGTAGACCTCATCGGTGGAGATGTGCACGAACCTCTCGACTCCAAGGTCCCTGGCGACATCGCACATCACGTTGGTGCCGTCGCAGTTGGTGTGCACAAAAGCATCGGGACCTGAAATCGACCGGTCGACATGGGACTCGGCCGCGAAGTGAACCACGGCGTCGGTCCCCGTCATGGCGGTCCGCACGGCCGCGCGGTCGGTGATGTCGCCATGAACGAACGTTGCTCGCGACCCGAGAACATCCTCGATACTCGCCATGTTGCCGGCGTAGGTAAGCGAGTCGAACACGACCACGGTGTCGTCGGAATGATCGAGTACGTACCGCAGGTAGTTGCTACCGATGAATCCTGCAGCCCCGGTTATGAACAAACGCACAAGAGCTCCTATGTGGTGCGAAGCGACGCGTGGGGGCGTCGGTCGATCGGAAGGTCGGCACGCCTCGGGTTGGCGGCATCACGGTCGGACAGGATCGGCGATTCGACCCCCCAGTCGGCCCCGATCGCTGGATCATCCCAAGCCACACCGAGTTCATCGGCCGGGTTGTAGTAGCCATCGACCAGATAGGTGATGGTGCAGTCGGTCAGCGCCGCGAAACCGTGAGCAAGCCCGGGCGGGATGTAGATGCCGGTATGGCGATGGCTGCCATCGGGCTGAGCCCCCAGATCAATCGTCCAGGTCGAGCCGTCGGTGGGTGAACCCTCCCGCAAATCGTGCAGTACTACCCGAAGCGCCCCGAACGGCACATACCAATAGTCGCTCTGATGAAGATGGTAGTGAAGTCCGACGATCGTTCCCTTGGCCCGATCGCCTCGATTCCCTTGGACCATCTCGCGCTGACCCGGAAACCAGGATCGACGGTAGGTCTCCACGAACATGCCGCGATCGTCGGCGTGGACGTCGGGTTCGACGATGTACGCCCCCTCGATCTCCTCGATCGGATTCACCGTTGCCATGACATCGCTCCGATCATCGAACTGGATCTCACTCGATCTCAATGTTGCAGTGATCGCCGATCATCACCCGCGTGGCGCGAGGTCTGGAGTCACCGCGGGTGACCACCGTGTCGCGCCCGACCAACGAGTCGGTGAGACGCGGTACGTCGGTGATCGTTGCCCGCCTGAGGATCACCGAGTTGTCGATCTCGCTGGCGTTGACCACACAGTCGACCGCGATCGAGCTGTAGGGACCGATGTGGCTGTCGGTGATGATCGTTCCCGCACCGATGACAGCCGGACCTCTCACCGTCGAGTTCACGAGCCGTGCCCCCGTCTCGAGCACCACTCGACCCTCGACACTCGATCTGTCGTCGACCTCGCCGGCCACAGAACGGTCGAGTATGTCGAGGACAAGACGGTTGCACTCCAGCAACGGATCCTTCTTGCCGGTGTCTATCCACCAGCCATCGAGCACCTCATGGCAGACCCGACGACCGTCGTCGATCAGCCACTGGATGGCGTCGGTGATCTCCAGCTCGCCGCGCGGCGACGGCTGAATCGATGCCACGGCTTCGTGGATCGACGAGTCGAACAGGTAGATGCCAACGAGAGCGAGATTCGACGGGGGGTCGTCGGGCTTTTCGACCAACCGCACGACCTCGTCGTCGGGACCAATCTCGGCGACCCCGAAAGAACTGGGATCGTCGACCTCGGCCAGCAGTATCTGCGCCGATGGCATGTCCCGAACGGACTCTTCGAGGGTGGGGCTGAGCGTGTCGGTGCGGCTTCGGTGGAAGCCGTTCACGAAGCCGCTGAGATCCTGCTCCAGCATGTTGTCGCCCAGATACATCACAAAATCGTCGTCACCCAAGAAATCTCTGGCAATCAGGACGCAGTGCGCCAATCCCAACGGCTCATCTTGGACGATCCACTCCACGTCGACGCCGAACTGTGTGCCATCTCCCACCGCTTCTCGGATTTCGTCGCCGGTCACAGGGGCGATGATGATTCCGATTTCGGTGATACCGGCCTCCGCCATATCCTCGATTCCGTAGAACAGAATCGGCTTGTTGGCGATCGGCACGAGCTGTTTGGCACTGGTGTGGGTGATCGGCCGCAGACGCGTGCCAGCTCCACCGCTGAGAATCAGGCCTTTCATATCTCTCTCATCCTAGCTCTGACGTACATCTCCCTCGCCCGTCGGCTGCGCGCCGCCGACTGTTAGGCGACCGGCCCGACGATGTGCCGCGTATTCGGCGTTGAGAAGCACCGCAGTGACGACGGCGCCGGCCAATACCGACGACAGCAAGGCAACCTCGACTCGCAGGTACGCATCGTTGGAGACGAGTAGGGAGATCGGGAAGACAACCACCCCGACGAAGAATCCGACCACAGCAAGGCGGGTATGGGACAGGGCAACCAGCCCGAGCGACAGAGACAACATGATCATCAACCCGCCGCCGCTCCCAGCCAGCAAGGCCATGTCGCGAGATCCGAGTTCGTCGCCGAACAGGCTCCGCACGAGCCAGGGGCCGAGCCAAGCCATGAAACCAACCGAGACTGCGGCGAGAATCGTCACGGCCCCGACCAGGCGCACCTGGAGATGACGAAAGGCCTGGAGGTCTCCCTTGCCTGCCAGCGCCGCGAGGTTGGGCAACAGTGCCGCCTTCACCGCCTGGAAGAAGAAGAGCGGGATGCGGCTGATTATCAGGCCGTTGAGAAATACACCTGGGGCTTCGGCTCCGATGTCGTCGCCGACGATCTCGAGGGCTACCGGACCTACGTTGAGCAGAAAGGCCTCGGAAAGCGACGTCGCCAGAAGAAGCCCCAAGGCCGGGCTGAGTTCGCTGAGTGGGGCCGGCGGTCCGGGGTTGACGAATGGTCGGCGTAGACCGATCCCGGCGAGTGCCGCCACCAAGAACGCCAAGGCCACCGCCGATGCGTAGGCCCCGACCGCGGCCACACCCAGCGAAGCCAGCAACAGGGCGAAGAGGAGACGGAAGGTCCCTTCGGCCGCGAAGTAGGCGCTATAGCGGCGGAAACGGTGACGGCCCGACAGAACCCCACGCACCAACTCTGCGGCTCCGAACGCCCCGAGGCTGGCGATGAGTGCCAACAACAATCCCGGATGATGATCGAGAAGACCGTCGAGCCCGAGAGGCCACGCCACCAAAACGCCAACCGACACGAATGCGAACGTGACCGCACCGATTCGAGCGGCCTGCTGAAGGACAGGCGCGCTTCCCACGCCGCGGCTGGCCCGTTCGGCGGTGGCCCGCGCCACTTCCTGTTCGAGTGGCTGAAACAGGCCGGGACCAAGGATGTAGACGAGCCCCCAGAGAATCGCCAGGCCACCGTAGGTCTCGTCCCCGAGCGCGCGACGGGCAATGACCAGAAAGCCGTAGGTGGCGATTCCGTTGATGACCAGGCCGAGAGCAATCTGGCTCGTTCCGTCCGGAAGCGGACTGCTCTCGCGAACCCTCGCGAACAGACGTCTGATTCTCTGATCTCCCGGGCGATGAGTCCGTGCCGGTGGGCACGGTAGCGGCCGCGGATTCTATCGGCGCACGACTTCAGTCGGTGCGAAGAGGTTCGGCTGGATCAGCCCGCAACGAAGCTGGGCATGCACAAACCGTCGAGTTCGACAATGTCGATCCTCTCGCGGTTCTCCCAAGTAACTCGGTTGTCGGGATCGATTCCGAGCTTGAACTCGCGGAAGCTCATCTCCAGCGCATCGAAGGCCACCAACCGTCCACGCAGCGGTTCACCCACACCAAGAATCAACTTGAGGGCCTCGAGCGCTTGGATACTGCCCACGATTCCCGGCAGTACGCCCAGCACGCCAGCTTCGGCGCAACTCGGTGCGAACTCCGGCGGAGGGGCCTCGGGCAACATGTCGCGGTAGGTGGGGCCCTGCCTCGGATCGAAGACGGTGATCTGACCTTCGAAGCGGAAGATCGAACCGTGAACGACCGGGATGCCGAGCTTCACCGACGCATCGTTCAGGAGATAGCGGCTGGGAAAGTTGTCGGCACCGTCGATCACGACGTCGTAGCCGGGCAGGATGTCGAGAATGTTGTCGGCCCCGAGCCTGACGTCGTAGGTGACCACATCAACATCCGGGTTGAGTGCGGTAAGGGTCTTCTTGGCCGAATCGACCTTGCGGTCACCGATCCGGTCGAGATTGTGGAGGATCTGTCGTTGCAGGTTGGACTCATCGACGACATCCATGTCGACGATTCCGAGAGTCCCGACTCCTGCGGCGGCCAGGTAGAGGGCGGCCGGCGAGCCGAGCCCACCTGCACCGAGAAGCAACACCTTGGCGTCGAGCAACTTCAGTTGCCCCTCCTCGCCGATCTCCGGAACGAGCAAATGCCGTTGGTAGCGGTTGCGCTGATCGGGAGCAAGGGTCCGGGGCCTAGCCCAGTCACGCCCCTCGTCCTTCCACTTATTGAATCCACCGTCCATGGACACCGTGTTGTCGTAGCCCAATTGCTCAAGAGTCTGCACGGCGAACGCCGAGCGAACACCGCCCGCACACACCACGAGAATGTGGGCGTCGCGGTCGGGAATCCGATTCTCGATGTTTGACTCGAGCTGGCCACGCGGAATGTGAATCGATCCGGGGATGGCGCCTTGTTCGAACTCATCGGGTTCGCGAACGTCGAGCAGGGTCCACCCATCGGATAGTAGGGCCTCTCCCCCGGCCGTATCGACCTCATCGATGTTCGATTTGGCCTGCTGCAGAAGCTCACGAAAACTTGCCATGATCGAAATACTACCAATCTGGTCGGGAATTACTCATCCAAACTCGCTACGGCCGTCTGTCATTCCCACGAGCGCCGGAAGCACCTCGCTTATCGGCTGCGCCAGAACCACATCGGCCATTCGATCGTACGGAGTGGGCTGCTGGTTCACGATCACGACCGCCGCCCCACCTGACTTGGCGATCGACACGGTCTCATTGATCGGAAACACGGCGAGCGAGGTGCCCACGGCAAGAAACAGGTCGGCTTCAAGGGCCGCCTGCTCACATCGAACCAAGTCACGCTGATCGAGTGATTGGCCAAAGGAAACGGTGGCCGACTTCAACAGCCCGCCGCATTCGAGGCAGTGGGGATCGGCCTCACCCGCCCGCACCCGCTCCAGGGCGGCCTCCATCGGCGCCCGCCAGCCGCAGGCCAAACACGACACCTTTCGGGTGGTGCCGTGTATCTCGATGACCTTCGAGGGATCGTTGCCGGCCCTCTGATGGAGTTCATCGACATTCTGGGTGATCAGCGTGTGGAGTTTTCCGCCTCGCTCCAGATGCACGAGAGCGTGATGACCAATATTGGGTTCCACATTGGCCCACAACTCCCCCGACGCCCGTCGCTGCCAGTTCGTGCGGCGGACCTCCGGATCCGACCGATAGACATGGATGTTCGATGCCTTCTCGGCTTCCGGGTCGCGGGTCCACAGGCCATTTGGTCCACGAAAGTCCGGGATTCCTGAGTCGGTCGAGATACCGGCCCCGGTCAAGACCGTGACCGATTCGGACGCCGCCAACAAGCCCGTCGCCTTCGAGATCTCGGTGACCGTCATACGCAGATGGTAGTCAGACCCACTATTGTCTGGAGCCACTCAATTGAAGTCGACAAAGGGGAAGCCGATGCGACGGCGTTACCGAGCACTAATTGTCTTGCTCGCACTGGGAGCAGCCGCCGCGCTGCCGGTTTCGGTCGGCCTGGCGGCAGCCCAGGAGCCCGATCCACTCGATGAGATTCGTGCACTCATCCCGCCCGGCGCACCGGGAGAGGACGACCTCGTTCCTGGAGACGGCCTCTACGGCCAGCTCGCCGAAGCCGTCGGACTGTCCACCGACGTGGCCGATTTCGGATCGGGAAGCCAGCTGACCGGTCCCTGCGGCGGATTCGCGTTCTCCTACGACAACGACGGTGAAATCCTCGATGCCGCCTTCGATGCCGGCGACGACAATCCGCCCGTCGACCTGCTCTCTGGCGAGCAGGCATTCACCTCCTCCAACCCGTTCAAGGTCGACAGCAGCGGAGTGGTCGCCTACTTCGGATTCATGCCGCTGGAAGGCGATGGCCCCGAGGACCACTCTTGGGAAATCAAGACCTCCGGCATCAGCCTCGATACCGGCGGAGATCCCAACAACAATTTCAAGAACCGAAACCGCGGCATCGTGGACCTCGAGAACGACCTGCCATTCAAGTTCTCGGCAAAGGTGAAGGTCGAGGGGCTTCTCACCAGCCAGAACCTCGCCCCCTGCTTCGGACAAGGCCATGTCGAGATGATCGGCCCGCTCTTCGGACCAGTCGGCGTGGCCGCCACCGCCCTGATGCTCGGTGGGTTCATGGGGCTCCTGTTCAACTCCCGTCCGGCCTACACATGGAAGGCGTGACCCAAATGTCTGAATCCGACCGCAAAATACACCCCATAGCCGGTGGGCTCTGGGGACTGCCCTTGGGCATCGGCCTGGCCGTCTTCGCCATCAACGCCCGATGGGTCTCACTCTCCATCGTTTCGTTGGTGGTGTTGATTCTCGTCGGCGTGGTGTTTGGAATCATCTGGAGCTCATTCGGCCCGGCCAAGAAGCCCAAAGGGGCACCACCGGCCGCGGCAGAGGCGGAGCCGACCTTCGTGCCGGAACCCGAGCCGGTACCGGAGCCCGAGCCGGCCCCTGTGGCGGCCGAAACAGCCGATCCAGTCGACTCTTCGCCCAATCTCGATCCTCCTCCTCCGCCGCCAACCGACCCGGGTGGCGTGTAGCAGGCCCAATATTGGGTGTTGACAACCGTGCGTGAAATGTATTGAAATGTGTCGAGCTTCCCTCTTCGAGTACATCTCTTACAGACGGAGCACGCCATGTCAGTCGCCGACCCAACCGGCACACCTCAACCAATGGTCGACTCGATAAAGGTCAGTGTCTGGCCCGACCCGCTCATCGACAGGCTCGGATACGACCCGAGGTCGGTCTACGTCGAGCAGTTCTGGCTCGGAATCCTCGGTCCGAGCACGGTCTGGCTGCTCCGACACTGTGCCGGACGGCTCGATACCTCACCCGGTGGCTTCCAACTCAATTTGGGCGACGTGGCTGGGGCTCTGGGGCTCGGTCATCGAGGCGGGCACAACAGTCCACTCGCCCGATCGATCCTGCGTGCCTGCCGATTCGGAGCGGCCCGGGCCGCCGGCGAGAGCGAGCTCCAGGTACGTCGACGCTTGGCTCCACTCAATCGCGGGCAGGTCGAACGACTCCCCGACTTCCTGAAGGCCCGGCACGCTCTCCACACCGAGCAACAGCTCGATGGAGGCGACATCGAGTCTCAGCGCCGCAGGGCCCGACGCCTTGCTCTTGGGCTGATCGCCTGCGACGACCAACTCGACGAGGCCGAGCTCCAACTCGGCCGCTGGCGAGTCCACCCGTCCGTGGCGGCCGAAGCGGTCAGGTGGGCATGGGACCACCACAAGCCTCCGGTAGCCGAGGGTCCCGAGGCCGCTTAGATCCCATGGGTCGACCGGCCTCTGCAATTGGGCCAAAAGATACATAAGGCCCGGGGGTGGTCGTGCCGATGGAATAGGGACAGTTCGCCACCGTTGGTGGTGGCGACATAATTAGGGGAGTCCACCCGAATGACCACCACCTTCCAGTTCCTAAGCGCTTGGGTAACCAGCCACATCGACGACGACCGAGGCGCCAGCCTCGTCGAGTACGCCCTCTTGGTCGCACTCATCGCCGTTGTTTGCATCGCCGCCGTGACCGCTCTCGGTTCCTCGGCTTCGAGTAAGTTCTCCGAGGTCAACTCGGCGATCGGCTGATCCCGCCAAGAACACATCGAAGGGCGGCCCTCCGGGGCCGCCCTTCGGCGTTTTCGCCCAGGTCGCAGCCCGCCTCTAGGAGACCGGCTCGAAGTTCCTGATCAGGTCGAGCAGGAGCCTGACACCGAATCCGGTGCCGCCCTTGGAGATCTCGGCCTCCTCGGAGTCACTCCAGGCCGGTCCGGCGATGTCGATGTGGGCCCACGGAATGCCGTCGGCGACGAACTCCTGCAGAATGAGGCCCGCCGTCAAGGCGCCGCCGTGGGGGCCTCCGATGTTCTTCATGTCGGCGACCGACGACTCGACCATCTTCTTGTAATCCGCCGGCAACGGAAGTCGCCAGACTCGCTCACCTGATGATGAGCCGGCCGCCTCGACCTGCCCGACCCACGTATCGTCGTTGCCCATCAGCCCGGCGATCTTCGGTCCGAGTGCGACCATGCAAGCCCCGGTCAGGGTGGCCAAGTCGACAATTGCGTCGGGCTTGGCCTCACTGGCCACGCACAGGGCATCGGCCAGCACCAGACGGCCTTCGGCATCGGTGTTGAGAACCTCGATGGTCTTTCCGTTGCGAATCTTGAGCACGTCGCCGGGCCTGGTGGCATCGCCACCGAGCATGTTGTCGGTCATTGGAATGAAAGCGCGGACTCGACAACGCGGTGCCACCGTCGACAGTGCCGACATGGCTCCGACCACCGCGGCGGCGCCACCCATATCGCACTTCATGGTCATCATTCCCTGGCCGGTCTTGATCGACAGACCACCGGAATCGAAGGTGAGCCCCTTGCCCACCAGCGCCACCGTGCCGGTTGGCTTACCACTGGGCTGATAGATCAGCTCGACGAATCGCGGGGGGTTGGTCGATCCGCGGTTGACTCCGAGCAGACCTCCGAGCTTCCCCTTCTTGATCGCCGCTTCGTCCCAAACCTTGACCTTGAGACCGGATCGGCGAGCCATCGCGGCGGTGCGACGGGCGAACACCGGCGGAGTGAGTGTCCCTCCAGGCTCATTCACCAGGTCACGGGCCAGCATCTGGGCCTCGGCAAATGCCGCCCCGAGATCGAGCGCCGCTTGCTTTCGCGCCCCAGCACCACCCACGACGTCGACTCGGCTGAGCTTCAGGGATTCGCTTTCGGACTTGTGGCTGGTGAACCGGTAGGCACCGAGCGCCGCGCCCTCAGCCAACGCCCGTCGCATGTCGTCGTCGGTAAGTGAGAGGTCGGACGGTAGCTCCACCGCTACTCGCCGGTTGCGCCCGAGCGTCCTTCCGATCGTCGCCGATGCGCTGCGAATCGACTGAAGATCAGCGTCGGCCTCGGGGCCGATACCGATCAGAGCATTGACTCTTCCACCGCTGGGCCAAGTGTGAACCTGTTTGGCCTTGCCTTCGAAGCCGGCGTTCTCGAGTTGGCCGGGATCGACCCCAGGGACCCCCGATGACACCACATCGGTGGTGACAATTTGGACCGACGCGTTGGCGACCTTGGGGACGCTGCGAACGGCATGGAAAGTAACGGCCATCGAATACTCCTGGACATGTCTGTTGGTTGTTGACGAATCGAATCAGAGATCTCGCACCCGGGTGGGGGTGCCTTCCTGCCAGCGTGCGAGGGTCCACAATAGATCCGACAGGCGATTGAGATAGATGACCGATTTCGATTCGGGCGCTGCCACCGCCACGGCGCTGCGTTCGGCGCGGCGGACCACCGTGCGGGCCAGATCGAGATGAGCCGAGACCGGATCGGATCCCGGTACCACGAACTCGCTCGGCGGATCGAACCGCGCCGACACGTCGTCGATCGCGGTTTCGAGAGCCTCAACCATCTTCTCGGAGACGAGCGTCGCGTCGGGCTCGAGCTTGCGGCGATTCTCGGATCGGGTCGCCAGTTCGGCCATCAGAACCCAGAGGTCGCGCGCTACCTTCACCAGAATCGCGTCGAGGACCTGGTCGGCGCCGCCCGACGTCGCCCGAGCCACTCCGATTGCCGCCTGTGCCTCGTCGACATCGCCGCAGGCCTCGGGGATTTCGGAGTTCTTCGCCACCCGGCCCCCGAACAGCAGACCGGTGGATCCGTCATCGCCAGTGCGGGTGTAGATCGCCGGCCGACTCGGTCTGTTGCCCAACTCTTCTTGCGACATGCGCGAACTGTACACAGAGCCCGGCGGTAGCTCAGACAGCCCCGCGCGAAATGATGTTGGAGCGTTCAGGTGAGAACTCCGACGATAGGAACCGTTCCTGGGGCTTCTCGGAGCTGGTCTTCGGGATTTCGTCCACGACCTGGAAATACGAGGGAACGAAATTCGACTCGAGTCCGGCCCCGCACCACCGATACACCTCAGACCAGTCGCAGCCAGACCCCTCGACCAACACCACCGCGGCCACCACGTCGCTCTCGCCTGGAGCCCCCGACTCGGCCGGCACCCCGTATACGAACACGTCGTCGATCTGGGGATGCTCGGCCAGGACCTTCTCGACGATGCCGGGACTTATGAAGTCGCCGTTGTGTCGAAGGCCCCCACCCCGTCGGTAGTCGAAGAACAACCACCCATCGGAGTCGGCATGAACCATGTCGCCGCTGCGAAGCCAACCCCCGCGGGTCTTGGCGGCCGAGGCTTCGGCGTTCTCGAAGTACTCCACCGGCTCGGCCGACTGCCCGGCCGGCCGAGAGCACAGCTCGCCCGTGACCCCGGGATCGCACTCCACATCATCGTCGTCGAGAACACGCATCTCGAGGCCCGGCATGGGCTGTCCGAACGACCCGACCGGGCCCTCACCGATGGGTTTGATGGCCATGCCGCCCTCGATCGCGGCGTACCACTCGAGGATCTCGACATCGAAGCGCTTCTGGAACGGCTCCCAGATGGCCGGGGGCATTCCGGCACTTGTCACGAACCGCACGGGATTATCGGCATCGTCGGGGCGCGCCGGTTCGCTGTAGATCGCCGTGGCCATCCCGCCCAGAAGTGAGAACACGGTGCAGTCGTGGGCTCGACATACATCCCACAGTCTCGACTTCGTGAACTTGTAGCTGAACACAGCGCGCAGGCCCATGCCCAGGGACGGGCCCAGGGTGACGGCTTGGGCGTTGCCATGGGTCAGCGACAGTCCTGTGTAGGGACGATCATCGGGCTGATACCCCGCTATCCAGCCGAGCATCGTGTAAGCCCCGAACTTGGCGTTCTGGAAGACAACCCCTTTGGGGTCGCCGGTGGTACCCGACGTGTAGATGATCTGCAGAGGATCGGATTCAGCCTCGATCCTGACGTCGACAGTCGACCCGGCGCCGGTGAGTGCCTCCTCGAGAGGTTCGGATCCGCTAGCTCCCTCGGCACCCACGGCCAGCACCCACTCGACCGGAGTGTGCGGTCTGACCACCTCGAGATTGGGCAGGGCGTCGACATCGCAGACCACTCCCCTGCAGCCAGCGTTGCGGAGCTGGTAGGCGAGCTTGTCGCCCTTACTGCGGGGATCAACCGGCACGAACACCGTGGCCGTGATCGAAGCCGCGATCATGGTCTCCACGAACTCGGGCCGGTTTCGCATCATCAACGCGAAACGGTCGCCTCGTTGGAGGCCGCGCCTGATCAGCTCACCGGCGATGCAGTTGGCGTTGTGCTGAAGATCAGCGAACGTGCGTACCTCATCGGGGGTGGCCCCACCGTCGAGGCTCAAATGTTCGAAAGTCAGAACATCAATGTCGGGGGTCTGCTCGGCCCGGTTGGCGACAATGTCGGCGAGAATCAGATCGCTGCGCTCCCTCACGGCCGACACTACTTCTTGAGGATTGTCACGCAGAGGGCCGCCACATCGGTCCCGATCGTGCCTCCACCGTTGTGGGCCAGCCCGACTCGGGCGCCCTCCACTTGTCGATCACCCGAGCGTCCCTGCAGTTGCTCGGTCAGTTCAACGATCTGGGCCAGCCCGGTGGCCCCGACCGGGTGACCTTTTCGGAGCAGTCCCCCGCTCGTGTTGACCGGAGTGCGGCCTCCGAGCGCAGTGATTCCCTCGTCGATGAGGCGGCCTCCTTCGCCCCGAGCACACATCCCCAGATCCTCATAGGCGAAGATCTCAGCCGGAGCGGACGCATCGTGGCACTCCACGACATCGAGATCCTGGGGCCCGACCGATGCTTCCTCGTAGGCCTCATTGGCGCACAACGTTGCCGCACCGGGCTCATCGGGCTCACGATCCCAGCCCGAACGAAGCACGCTGCTCGCGACGGTGACCGGTTCTCTGATTCCCAGTTCCTTGGCCTTGCGCTCGCTGACGAGAATGACCGCGGCACCACCGTCGCCGATCGGCGAGCACATGGGCCGGGTGAGCGGTTCGGCGATCATCGGCGAGGCCAGAATTTCCTCGACCGTGAGGGCCTCACGAAACTGGGCACGCGGGTTCAGCGAACCGTGAAACGAGTTCTTCTCTGAGATACGGGCGAACTGCTCGACGGTTGTGCCGTACCTCTCCATGTGGGACCGGGCGACCGCGGCATAGATGTCCATGAACATCGAGCGCTTCGTACCGGCACCCGAACTGGCCTCCCGGGCACCACCGGCCTCGGCACTCTTGGCCAACCCGGCCATGATCTCGGCGAGCGACTCCACGTCGACCGCTCCGGAGAACGCTCCGAATGTCTTGGTCTTGTCGAGGTGGTAGAGCTTCTCGACCCCAAGCGCCAACACCAGGTCGTACATTCCGGCGCTGACCATCGCGGCGGCCTGGTTGAGCGCGGTCGACGCGCTGGCGCATGCATTCTCGACATTCACCACCGGCAGTTTTCCGAGACCGATTCCTCGGAGCACAACCTCTCCACGTATGCACTCTTGCCCGGTGACGACTCCGGCCGCGGCGTTCCCGACCCAGGCGGCCTCGATGTCGTCGAGTTGGATACCGGCGTCGGCCACCGCGGCGGTGACGGCCTCACCGCCGAGGGCCTTCATGCCAGTGTCGAGATGCTTCCCGAACTTGGTCATACCGACACCGGCAACGACTGCGTTGAGCTTCATGGTTGTCTCCGATCGTGGTTAGAGGAGTCCGGGAGGCTCGATGTCGAGCGCTTGTTGCAGAAAGTCGAGTTCTGCCTCACGCCATGGCAACGGTGCCGGGTCCTGAAGCATCCGGTCTCGTTCGAGTTCCTCGATGACCTCTTCCGAACGAGGGAACGGGTTGCCGTAGGCGTTGAGCTGGAACAGTTCACCCAGGTCCTGGCGGGGGCGCTGACCGCCGGCCTCGGCGCTCTCCGCTGGGTAGCCCACGGTCTGGAGGAGCAAGACCCTCGCGCTGTCCGGGAGGCCGAGATTCTCGCGAATCTGTTCGGTGTGGGGAGTGCCGAGGCAGCAGGTGCCCAGCCCGAGTTCGTAGGCCATCAACGTGGCGTGTGCAATGCCTTGCCCGCAGTCGACCTCTCCCAGGCCCGGTTGCTTGAGGGCATCGCCAATCGATCCGAATATCGGGATGAGTTGGGTCTCGAGCGCTTCGCGTCGGGCCTCCTGTGTTCCGAAGCCGAGCGCGCCGGCTTCCAGTAGTTCTCGAAGCCGGTTGGCTTGATCGTCTATCGCCGCGGTCTCCAGGTACCAGACGATCACCACCGGGGCGAGCCTGATCTGGAAACCTGCAATGGGGGCCTGCAACGAGTCCAGAACCTCATCGGACGCGGATTCCCGCATGACCACGACCGCTCGCAGGCTGCCGACGTTGCCCCAGTGTGAAGCCAGACGAGCTGCCTCCAGCATGCACTGGATCTTTTCGATCTCGACCGGACGGTAAGGGCGCATGAACCGAATCGAACGCCGATTCCCGATGACCTCTCTCAACTCCATTGTTGTCTCCTGCCTGATATCAGAGCTTGAACGCTCCGGCCATGGCGAGGACCTCGTTGCATCCGTCCTCGATCATCGATGCACGAGTGTCGCGCAACAGCTTCTCTGCCGGGTATTCGCGAGCGA
>JAJCXX010000079.1 GCA_029263195.1 Acidimicrobiales bacterium | reverse complement strand
GTGTCGGAGGGGGGACTTGAACCCCCACGCCCCTAAGGGCACCAGCCCCTCAAGCTGGCGCGTCTGCCAATTCCGCCACTCCGACGTGGCCACCCGGATGACCGGGATGCGAAGCGCAATGGTAGCGCCTCGGACCACCCGTGCCACACCGGCTAGACCGATCGTTCCCGCACCACGGCGGGCAGATCCATGCGGTCGATCCGCCGCAGTCCCGGGATCTCCGACACCACGGCAACCACCAGAACCAGCACCACCGCGAACGCCATCGACCACGGCGAAAGTCGCATTATGAAACGGAACGACTCGTTGTCGAACTGACCCAGGAACCGACCGGCCACGAACCACCCGAGGGCGGCTCCGGGAACGATTCCCACCAGAGCCACCAGCAAGGTCTCGTAGGTGACCGTCGTGCGGATCCAGCCCCGAGGCACACCGTTGGACTGCAGGGTCGCCATCTCGTTGGTGCGCTCGGCGAGCGAGACGGTGACGGCGTTGAACAGCAGGCCAACCGCCATCAGCACCGCGAACACCACCATCAGACCCACGAAGACGATTGTGAGAGAGAGCAACTCCTCCATGGCATCGATCATCGCCCGGTGATCGGTCACCGCGAGCACGTCGCCGCGGGCCGCCAGAAGATCTCTCACCTCGCTGTGCTGATCCTCATCGACCAGCGTCACGACCGCAGTGGTCGGGGGCACCCCGCCGATCGCGGTCCATGCCGACAGCGAGGCGTAGCTGACAGACGGAACGGGCTCATCGACGAAACCCGCCACCACCACGTCGGCTGACAGGCCTGCCGCGGGGATGCCCACGGTCACGACATCGCCGGCCGACACATCCAGAACCGTTCTCGCTGTGTGGCCGAGAACGATCCCGTCGGAGGGCAACGGATCGTCGAAGCCATGGGCCGAAGTTCCAGAGCTGAAGATCTGCAGAAGCTGATCGGTTTGAGTCCCGTTGATTCCGACCACCACCGGTAGCTCAACTGTGGGTTCGGCAGTCGCAATCTGAGCCATGGCGGTGAGTTCCGTCAAGTCGGCAACGCTCACCGGGTGATCGAGTCGAACCGACAGGTCACGGCGGTCGACATCACCGAACTGTCGGCCGATGACCGAACCGGTCGTGTCGTTGAGTGCCAGCGACGTGACCAGAACGATCATCGAAAGCGTCACGCCGACAGCGGTGGTGACGACCCGGCGGGGATTGCGAACAAGGTTTCGGGCCACCACCCGCGCGGTCACCGGAAGAGTCGCAGGCCAGACCCGTTCGATCAGGGTCTCGTGGTCGACGCCCGTGGGGGTCGGAGGCCGCATCGCCTCTGCGGGATCGATACGAGCCGCGGATCGAGCCGGAATCACTCCCGAGAGCACCGCTACCACCACAGCGAACACCACCGCCTGGATCATGGTCACCGGCGAAATCCGAATGACCGTGATCGGGATACCGAGGAAATCGGTGTAGAGCGAGCTCATCCAGCGTCCCAACAAGGCCCCAGCCACCAGGCCCGGAAGGGCGCCCGCCAGCGATGCCACCAGGGCGTGCGTGACGTAGTGCCCGAGGATGGTTCGGGTCTCGATCCCGTCGGCGACGAGCATGCCGATCTGGGTGCGTTCTTGGCGAACGAGCCGACTCAGCAGCACGAAGGTAGCCATCCCGGCGGCACCGAGAAACAGCACCGGAAACAGATACGACATGCTCGCGAATCCCTGCACATCTGACTGCAACGCCATGTTGGAAGGCTGGCTGGCAAGATCGTACGAACCGGTGGCGCCCGCCTCCTTCACCGCAGCGAGCACCGCAGCAACATTCTCGGTGTCTCGCTCCTCCACCCGAACCGCCAACTGCGAAGGCGCTTCAGGCGCCGACTCGGCTGCCAGCGCCTCCGGCACGAACACGACCGCGAACTCGTCGGGGACCGTGAAGACCTCCGTCTGTGATCGGGCCGGAAACAGGTACTCCCCCGACGAGGCCACACCCACGATCTCCAATTGCCGCCAGTGATCCACCACCCAGAGATCAAGGGAGTCGCCGGGGCCGAGATCGAAATGGTCGGCGGCATGCTGTTCGAGCACCACCACATCGGTGTCCCCGGGAGCCAGATCACGCCCCTCGGACACCAGCAACTGGTTGACTTCCACCAAGCCGTCATCGGGGCCGCCGATCATCGTGGCCAGCAGCTCACGATCGGTCAGACGAACCGGCACATCGGCCTTCGTGCGGGTGTCCACCGCGACCACGCCGTTCATGTCGACCACCATCACCTGCATGGCATCAACCGGGCCGGTGGCCCACACGTCAGCCGTCTCCACACGTTCGTAGAAGGCCTTGTAGGACGCATCGAGGTTGTGGGCCGAATCGAGGTTGGCCGTGAACAACACGACACCGAGGAAGACCGTCCCGGCGACCGCGACTATCTGGCTACGCCGCCGGCGAAGATCCCGCCGAACCTTCCGACGCAGTATCCGGTTCACACCGAGACCCCCCGATGAGCCGGATCTACCGGAAACTCGTTGAGGATGTCGGACTCGATCCGGCCGTCCACGAGATTCAGCACCCGATCGGCGATATCAGCCACGGTCTGGTCGTGGGTGACCACCACCACCGTCCGGCCGTGCTCCTCGCTGGCCAGCCGCAACAACGCCAGCACCGCATCACCCGAAGCACGATCGAGAGCACCGGTCGGCTCATCGGCCAACAACACCGGGGTCGACTTGGCGAGGGCGCGGGCCACCGCGACCCGCTGTTGCTGGCCGCCACTCAGTTGACTCGGGAAGCGGTCGCCCTCCTTGTCGAGACCCACCTCATCGAGGGCCTGGCGGGAGTCGTCGGTATCGGCTCCGGTCAGCCCGGCGATCAGCTCCACGTTCTCGACGGCGGTGAGAGTCGGAATGAGATTGAAAAACTGAAAGACGAAGCTCACCTTCCCCCGTCGATACGAAGTCAAGTCGGCCCGGTCGAGCGATTCCACATCGACACCGTCGACGACGACCGACCCGCTGGTCGGAGTATCGATGCCGCCTATCAGATTGAGCAGCGTGGTCTTGCCTGAACCACTCGGGCCGAGCAGCACCACGAACTGGCCGCGAGGAATCTCCAAGTCGACTCCTCCGAGCGCGGTGACCGCCGTGGGGCCCTCGCCGTACTGTCGGGTGAGGCCCGAGATCGAAATCATCTGGTCGACCGGAGCCGACCCGTCGAGACTTTCGTTTGCACTCATGCTTCCTCGTTTCCTGGCTCATCAGGGGCGATCAACACACCGTGTGTGAGCAGTTCCATTTCCTCTTTCACCCATCGCTTGGTGATCTCGGGCGTCTCGAGCGGCGCTCCGAGCACCCGGCTGGCGTGATGGCTGAGCAGCACCATGCCGACATCGAGTGCCAGCAGCAGCAACGACCTCATCTCGAGATCTTCCGTGGGCCGTCCGGTTCCGTTGGCCTCCATCTGCTCAACGGCCGAGACGGTAGTGGCGTACAGCCCGTCGAAGAGGTGGTCCCCCACCACTCCCCCTTCGGTCATCGACCGGAGCAGATACGCCAGCATCTCGGTGTCGGCCGCGATCTCTGCCAGCGTGGCGGTGAGCGACTCGGTGGCGCCTCCGGCGACGATCTCGGCCATGCCAGAGTCGACGGCGTCGATCACTCGATGATCGCATGCCTCGACGAGACCCTTCTTGGATCCGAAGTGGTGGATGACGAGAGCCGGCGAGACCCCGGCATCGCGGGCCACTGCTCGCACGGATGTGCCCTCCACGCCGCTCGCCGCGATCAGCTTCATTGCACTGTCGACGATCAGGTGACTGCTACCGCTGGGAGAGATTGGTTCCATGGCCGTCCGTTCACGGGAACCTGATGACTGAACATTTGTTCAGTCATCACTATGCCTGAAACTCAGCCCTGTTGCAACATCCGAATCGTCCCGCTGACGGTGAACTCGATTGCGGTCCTCAGCCCCTGGCCGACAGCCCTACCTCACTCAGGTCGAGGGTGCCGTCGCCGCGTTGGCGAAGTCCCGTCAAACGAGAACCGATCAGCACAGTTGCTTCGTGCTGGCCGACGATCCGAACCAGGCCCCGGCTCGCCACGTACTGCTCGAGGCTCTCTAGATCGTCCCTGCGAATCTCTGGATCGACCTCCGACGCGGCCGACTCAGCGAGACGAATCCACTCGGCCGAGGAGTCTCCGAAGAGATCGTCCACGCCTCCCGGGACGAAGAACCGCATCGTCGACCCACCAGAGCCAGTGCCGCCGGCCACCACCATCGGGAAGACCAGCGCCTCACCGGATGTGACCCGACCAGCGAACTCGACAGCCGATGAGTCGACCCACTCGACAGCGACCCCAGCCGCCTCCAACTGACTCGCAGCGTCCTCAGCCACAGCACCCAGGAGCCCGGGCGGTATGTCGACGACAACCGAGTCCGGAAGCGAGGTCACGCCACCAACAGGCAGGGTAGAAACCGCCGACAAGCCCGGTATGCCTGACACGATCGAGACCGGATCCAAGAGTAGTGACAGACCGAGGCGCTCAGCTATGTCGGGTAGTCGGAATGCCATCACCACACGAATGTCGATCGGCTGGCGGAGCACGTCGCCAGGCAGACCGTCGACGGCCACAGCCGGGTCGACAACCGCCCAGTCGATCAGACCATTCGAGAGATCCGACGCGATGTCTCCAACGTCTCGTACGACTTCCACCGCACTGACAGCAGCCGTCCCATCGACCGCCACCAAACGGGACTCGTCGTCGCTGGTCCGAAAGGCACCGGTGGTGCCACGGTGTCCATCTGCCTCGATGTTCACGATGCCGAAGGCAGGCGAAGCCAGCACCTCGAGAAGCATCTCGAACGGAGAGTCGAGCCTGATTCTCAGCGTCGTCTCGTCGATCGCCTCGATACCGGAGACACTCGAGGAGGCACCGGTCATCCGATCGGTCCAGCCGGACACCGACACCAGCGCCGTGGCGGTTTGGTCGGAGCGACCCCTAGCCGCAACGGCGTCGAGAGAAGCCACTACATTCTCAGCGGTGACAACACGGCCCAAGCCGTCGACGAGATCGGGAGCGAGAACGAAGTCCCACTGCAGTCGATCGGGGCTCACATCCCACCGAGAAGCCAAGGCCGGTTCGGGATAGCCCGACGAGTCGAGCCGGGTCAATCCCTCGAACAACAGGTCGGCCAGGACACGGGTCGACAACGATGCTGGCCCGGCGTCCGCCGGATCGCCCTGCCAGGTGTCATCAACCGCTATGCGAAGTACGACATCGCTCGAAATGGTGGCAATAGCCGGTGCCGTCGCAAGCGTGTCGCTCGATGCCGCGGGTGCGTCCACCTCACGTGCCGCGACCCCGTCGGTCGACAACGTCGGCCTCTCAGCCGAGCACGCTCCCGCGAGCAACACGACAGCAAGAAGAGATAGACGCAGCTTCACCTCGTACCATCGGCCGAACTGCCCCTATTTGGAGCGTTGCCAACCGATCAAATCGAGGATCAGAAGATCAAGCCGTATGCCGTGGTCGAGAAGGCGAAGACCAACGCCGCGATGACCGTGATGCGATCGAGATTGCGTTCGACAACGGTCGAACCAGCGGCCTGGGCCCCCATGCCGCCACCGAACATGTCGGACAAACCGCCGCCCTTTCCGCTGTGGAGCAACACCAAAAATATCAGCACTGATGCCGACACGATTTGGAGAGGGGCAACGATCCAGATCACGGTTTTCTCCGAGGGTTTCGAACGGCGGTCAGGTTATCAGCGGCCGGTAGCTGCGACGCAGCACCACCCGTTCATGCCTGATATAGCCGAAAATTGACAATGCGAGCGAAGTCGTCGGCGACCAGAGCGGCCCCGCCGACCAGGGCACCGTCGATGTCGGGCTGACCCATCAACTCCGGGGCGTTTCCGGGCTTCACCGACCCGCCGTACTGGATCCGGACTCCATCGGCGGCAGCCGCACCCCAGCCATCGGCCACCAACGACCTGATGTGCCCGCACATCTGCTGAGCATCGGCCGGTGTGGCGGTCTCTCCGGTGCCGATCGCCCAAATCGGTTCGTAGGCAAGTACCAGTTCGGCCACCACTTCAGGGGCGATACCCGCAAGGCTGCCTTGCACCTGGCCCGCGACCTTCGACTCGGCAGCGCCGGCCTGACGTTCCTCGAGGGTCTCCCCCATGCACACAATCGGGGTCATCCCCGCGGCGAGAACGGCGTTGGCCTTGCGGTTTACCTCGGAATCGGTCTCACCGAACAGCTCACGCCGCTCGGAGTGGCCGACGATCACGTAGGTCACATCGAGCTTCGCCAGCATCGAGGTGGAGACCTCGCCGGTGAAAGCACCCGACGCCTCCCAATGACAATTCTGGGCGCCAAGAGCAACCGGGATGTCGTCGGCCTGGATGACGGTCTGAACCGAACGCAGATCGGTGTAGGGCGGATGCACCGACACGTCGACATGGTCGTAGTCCTCGGCATTCAACGCATACGCCAACTTCTGGATGGTCTGTATGGCCTCGAAATGGTTGTGATTCATCTTCCAGTTGCCACTGATCAGCGGCCTACGAGCTTCAGACACCGGGTGCTCCTCTCAACGCAGCCAACCCTGGCAGGTCGCCCCTCTCGATCAACTCGAGCGACGCCCCACCACCGGTGGATACATGGTCCATTTCCTTGTCGACACCGAACTGCTTGGCAGCGGCCGCGCTGTCTCCACCGCCGACGATAGTAAACCCACGAGCCTCGGCCATAGCTTGGGCCACCGCCCCGGTTCCGCCACCGAATCGCGGATCCTCGAACACGCCCATCGGGCCGTTCCACAACACCGTTCCGGCACCGTGGATCACATCACCAAATTCCGCCGCGGTGCCCGGGCCGATGTCGGCGCCCATCCAACCATCTGGAAGGCTCGCACCCATCTGGCGAACGTCGCCGCCGGCATCGGGCTCGAAGAGCTTCCCACCGGGACCGAGCGCCGTGACATCGATCGGAAGATGAATCGGCTTCGATCCTTCGAGCAGCCGGCGGCAGGTGTCGACCATGTCGTCTTCGCACAGCGACGATCCGACCGAGTGTCCCTTCGCCTTGAGAAAGGTGAAACACATTCCGCCGCCGACGATCAGTGAGTCGACGAATCCCAGCAGCGACTCGATCACCGCGAGCTTGTCGGAGACCTTCGAGCCGCCCATCACCGCCACGAACGGCCGCTTCGGGTTGTCGCGAAGGCCGCCGAGCACCTCGACCTCGCGCTTCAGGAGACGGCCCGCCGCCGAAGGCAGAAACTTGGGCGGTCCGACGATCGAGGCGTGCGACCGGTGGCTGGCACCGAACGCGTCGTTGACATAGACATCGTGGCCCTCGATCAGCTGTTGCACCAGCGCAGGGGCATTGGATGTCTCTCCGGGATCGAACCGAAGATTGTCGAGCAGCTCGACTTCTGGCACCAACTCCGACAGCCGAGCTCGGACCGGCTCGACCGAGAAAGCCGGATCGGGCTTCCCCTTCGGGCGTCCCAGGTGGGTGCAGGCCGTGACCCTCGCCCCGGCAGCCAGAAGCCACCGCATCGTCGGTAGCGCTGATCGGATACGAAGATCGTCGGAGATCTCGCCGTTGGCCATGGGCACGTTGAAATCGGCTCTCAGAAGAACCGATCTCCCATTGAGATCCCCGAGATCCTCGAGTTGCGGAACGCCGCTCACTTCTTGGCGGCGCGCTTCTTGGCCGGAGCCTTCTTCTTGGCAGCCGCCTTCTTGGCCGGAGCCTTCTTGGCCACGGCCTTCTTCACGGCGCGCTTCTTGGCCGGAGCCTTTTTCTTGGCGGCCAGGATCGTGAGGTCGATCAGACGGTTGGAGTAGCCCCACTCGTTGTCGTACCAGCCGCAGATTTTCACCAGCGTGCCTTGAGACATGGTGAGACCGGAGTCGAAGGTGCACGAGGCCGCCGTGCCGACGATGTCGGATGACACCAACGGCGCATCGGAGTAGTCGAGCACCTTGGCCAGATCTCCCCGGGTCGCTGCCGCCTTGAAGGCAGCGTTGATCTGCTCGACGCTGGCTTCCTTCTTCAACACCCCGACAAAGTCGGTCATCGAACCATCGGGGATCGGAACCCGCATGGCAATGCCATCGAGTCGGCCCGCCATCTTCTTCATCACCAAGCCGGTGGCCCGAGCGGCCCCGGTGGAGGTGGGCACGATGTTGATGGCAGCGGCCCGAGCCCGGCGAAGATCCGAGTGGGGGCCATCGACCAAGGCCTGGTCCCCGGTGTAGCCGTGAATCGTGGTCATCAGACCGTTGGTCACACCAAAGGCATCGTCGAGCACCTTGATCATCGGAGCGAAACAGTTGGTGGTGCACGAAGCATTCGAGATGACGTGATGACGGGCCGGGTTGTAGGTGTGGTCGTTGACACCCATCACGAACGTGGCGTCGCAGTCGCCGGCCGGGGCCGAGATAATCACCTTGCGAGCGCCACCGGCGATGTGCTTGGCAGCCGCGGCGCGCTTGGTGAAGATTCCGGTCGACTCGATCACGACATCGACACCGAGATCGCCCCACGGAAGGTCTTCGGGGTTGCATTCGGACAACACCTGCAGCACATCGCCGTCGACACTGATGCCCTTCTTGGTCACCTTGACCTTGGACGGGAACTTGCCGTGAACCGAATCGTGGGCCAAGAGGTGAGCCATGGTGTCGATGGATCCGAGGTCGTTGACCGCCACGAAATCTATGTCGGCCCCTCTTGCCTTGGCGGCACGGAAGAAGTTGCGGCCGATGCGGCCGAATCCGTTGATACCAACGCGTACGGTCATGATGGAATTGCTCCTGTTTCTTGGGGGTGTTTCAGATCAGAACTCGAGGTCGCTGCGACCGCTGGATCAAGCACGAACGGGCCGTACCAGATCTGCGAGGGCCAAGCCCAGCGCATCGACATCATGAAGGAAACTATTCGGTTGGGCGACGGTACGAAACACCAACTCGAAGTCTGTCGGAAAGGAGTTGGTCTGCGAACCGTTGGCCTCGGCCCGGTCGGCCAGAACAACGTCGGGTCGGAGACCATGACGCGTCACCGCACGGATGTGATCGGCTAGTGAGAAACTTCGTGTCTCGTCGCTCTTGGGGTTGAGATTGGCGACGTAGACCACTCTGGCTTCACTGGCCTCGATGGCACGGAGTACACCCGGAACCAATGCCGCCAGGACACTGGTGAACAACGAGCCCGGCCCTACCACGACCGCGTCGGCCTCGGCGATTGCCGCGACCACTTCGATCGGCACCGGCGGGTCGGTCGGCTGAGTGGAAACGCGTTCAACACCGATCGTGGAGGCCACCGCAACCTGCCCCTGCACGACCCCATGGCCGGTGTGGGCAACCAAATCAACCGACCCGTGGGTCGACGGCAGGATCCGTCCACGGGCCCCCACCATCGCAGCAAGAACATCGAGCGCTTCCACGGTGTTGGATGCCGACTCCAACAGCGCGGCCAACCAGATGTTGCCGGCGGCGTGGCCATCTAGATCGCCGTCGGAGAATCGGTGCTCCAGGGCATCTCGGGGCAGACCCGGTGGGGTCAGCGCCGCCAGGCAGCGTCTCATATCGCCCGGCGCCGGTATCCCGAGATCGCGACGAAGCCGACCACTCGATCCGCCATCGTCGGCCACCGACACCACGGCAGTAATCTCGGTGCACCATGTGGCGAGCCCCTCGAGGGTCGCAGCAAGTCCGTGGCCGCCACCGATGGCCACCACTCGCTCCGCTGTCATTGTCACTTTTTGACGTCCCGGTGGACCACCGACGCCGGGTAGCCGTGACGGTCGAGCATCTCCGCGACTCGTTCGGCCAGAGCCACCGATCGGTGGTGCCCCCCGGTGCAACCGAAGGCGACGGTCAGATACGACTTGCCTTCTTGCTCATAGAACGGAAGTGTCAGCGCCAGCAGACGCTCCAAACGAGACAGAAAGGCTCCCGTGACTGGCTGCTCAAGCACGTATCGCGACACCGGCTCGTCGAGGCCGGTGAGCGGCCGAAGCTCGTCCACCCAATGGGGGTTGGGCAGAAACCGACAGTCGAAGACCATGTCGACGTCGAGCGGAAGGCCGTGCTTGTAGCCAAACGAAACCACGGACGCCCGCATGGTCGGCCCGGCGCCCTCTTCGGCGAATGCCTCACGGACTCGATCGCGAAGCTGATGCACGTTGAGATCCGTCGTGTCAATCAGTAGGTCGGCACCACTGCGCAGGGGTTCGAGCGCAACACGTTCGGCTTCGATCAACTCGACGAGGGTGCGAGTCTCGACCTCGGTATCGGCGAACGGATGGCGGCGACGGGTCGACTCATAGCGGCGCACCAGAACGTCGGTCGATGCGTCGAGATACAGCAGTCTGAGACGATCGAAGCCCGAACGAAGATCAGAAACGAGGGGCACGATCTCCTCGTGATAGCGCCCCGAGCCGACCACAAGCGCCAAGCGATCACTGGCACCAGTGCCCTCGGCAAGCTCAGCCACCTTGGGAATGAGACTCGGAGGAAGGTTGTCCATCACGAACCAACCAAGGTCCTCGAGATTGTTGGCAGCCTGGCTACGCCCGGCGCCCGACATACCAGTGATCACCAGCAACTCGCTCACAGAACACCGATCGTAGTCACCTGCGTTGCGCACATCGGGTTCACTCGGTGACTCCGGCCTCAACACCGCTGCTGCTTCGTTCGGCAACCAGGAGAAGCAGCCTCGGGGTAGCCGCCGCGGCCGCTCGTTCGACGTCCCCCGACCGCGCCAGGAACCCCGGAGGAGGCGCAGGTTCATCCATGTGAACCAGGCCGAGACCAGCTCTCGTCATCTCGTTCAGGTAGGTGCTCAACGGGCGATGCACGAACCGAACGAAAACATCCTTCTGGACCTCCTCGACTGTCTCCGCACCCGGCAGGTACGGACCCAGTCTCCAATACGTCTCGGCCGGCTCGACCATGTGGTCGACGATCAGAGCACTACCCGGCGTCTGTAGCAGCGGATGATTGAGGAACAACAGGAATCGACCACCGGGACGCAACACCCGAGCCACCTCCGACAGAGAGCCGGCCAGATTGTCGACGTGTTCGAAGACCAGACACACCACCACGGCATCGACCGACCCGTCGGCCAACGGAAGCCCAACAGACCCTGCTCTCAGATAGTGAGGGCCGCCGGCGCGTTGACGCGCCAGGTCGAGCAGCGAAGCCGTCGGGTCGACGCCCACGACTTCGGCGCCGATCTCGCGGCAGACCGCTCTCGCGATCTGTCCCTCACCGGTGCCGATGTCGAGCACGCGCTCAGCTCCGGCGAGATGACGAACGGCGAGCGGAATGATCTGCTCGACATACTCGGGATCCACACCGTCGGTGAACTCACGCTGCCACCAGTCGGCGTGGTCGTCCCAACCCGGCTCGTTCACAAAGACTGATTCACCGGCTCAGGCCGGAGGGGTGATTCTGACAACCGACTGCTCGCCCTCGATCGCCACCCAGATCGAGCCAGCACCGAAGGAGATTCCGGTGGGGCCACCGCTGCGGAGCACACCACCCAGAGGAGTGCGGGTCACGATCAGGCTGTCGGAGATACCGATCTGAACAAGGTCGCCGGCATCGGTGACCGCCACCCAGACACTGTCGCCCACAACCAGCAACTCCGTGGGTCCCAGACCGACTCCGAGAGTTGTGACGACCTTTCGCTCAGCAATCGACACCTCGACAACAGTGCCCTCTTGATTGTTGGACACCCAAACGGTGCCCTCGGATATGGCCAACCCGACCGGACCGGCACCGACCGGGATGCGATCAGTGACGGTGAAGGTGGACGGATCGATTCTCACCAGTTCGCCGGTGTCGAACACGGTCGCCCAGATTCCGCCCTGGCCATCGACGGCCACTGCAGTGGGGCTACCGCCAACGCCAACCTGCTCGATGGCCTTCCCCACTCCGGGATCGAACCTGGCCACGAATCCGTCGTCGAAGGACGAGACGATCAGCGACTTTCCGTCCTTGGCCAGACCATCCGGGCCCGGGAAGTCGAATATCTGATTGACGGCGTTGGTCACGGGGTCGACCCAAATCAGTTGGCCGTCGTGATAGTTCGTCAGCCAAACCGACGTCGGTGTGCGGATCACACGCGTGGCACCAGCCGCAACCTGGCCGGCAGCGGTGACAGCGTTGGTCGCCGGGTCGATGTTGGCATAGTTGCCGAACGGACCCACGACCGCCACCGACGTGTCGCTGGCGCTCACAAAACTGGCCTCGGCCGACACGACTATCCGTTGCAGGCTCGATCCCGGGAGGGCTGGTGCCGGAATCGCGGCGATCGCCGTCTTCAAGGCGTCGACCTCGGCCTGAAGGGCCTCGATCGCCGCACCGTCGCCATCAGCGGTATCGGACTCCCCGGGTTGGTCAGAATCCTCAGGAACCGTTGGGCCGCCGTCAGCGGACGTGGAATCGGAGGGGGCTACGTCGGTCGCCGTGGGCAACGCAGGAGCTGTGTTGGCGACATCGTCACCCGAGGTGACCCACATGAAGGCCAAACCGGCAATGACAATCGCTATGACCAGCATCCCGATACCGAAGATCTTCTTCGACAGGACGAGCTTGCCGGAATTGTCCGGCGGCAACATCAACAAACGCTCGTCGGCTGGTCTCCGCGGCGGCTCATCGGTCTTCAGTAGCGGTTCGGGATCGATGGCCTCGACGAGGGGCGGGTCGATCGGTTGAGGGGCAACATGCACGGCTGCTGCTGGTGGCACTGGAGCGACTGCCACAGGAGCCACGGGTGCCACGGGAGCCGGCGGCTCAGGAGATTCCGGAGCAGGAGGAGGCGACGGCTCGGGCTGGGCCACCACAGGCCGGGGTGGCTCTGGCGCAACGATGGTAGGCAGCGGCTGTCGAGGACGGTCGACGAACGGCTTGAGAACGCCCGAGCCTTCCTGATAATCCGCAGAGGGTGTGTCGGCCATCATCGACTCCTAATTCCCACGCCGAGGCAATCTAGCCGCAGCATCGCATGCCGCGGCGTCAAGCGACCTACCGGCCACCAGGGTGCAGAGCATTATGAACATTCTCGCCTACATGGTCGGGAAGCCAAGGGAGGTTCTTGAGTGTTGATATGTCGACCCGCTTCACGGCGTTGACTCCACCGAACTCCTTCACCAGCCGGGCTTTGCGTACCGGCCCGAGCCCGGCGATGCCGTCGAGGGATGAAGTGACTGCCCTCTTGTCTCTCAGTTGACGGTGATACCCGATCGCGAACCGGTGAGATTCGTCGCGAATTCGCTGCAACATGTAGAGACCTTCGCCCTGCCGGGGCAATTCCACCGGGGCCGACCGCCCCGGGAGGTAGACCTCCTCGAACTGCTTGGCGAGTGACGCCACCGGAATCTCATCGGACAGGCCGAGCTCGGCCAGGACCCGCACCGCCACACCCAGCTGGCCTTTGCCTCCATCCACGAGAAGCAGCTGGGGCGGATACGAGAACTTGCCGTCGCGTTCCTCGATCGGGCGCTCACGTTGATGCAAGTAGCTGGTCAGACGGCGTGTCAGTACCTCTTCCATCGCCGCGAAGTCGTCGTTGCCATCCACTGTCTTGATCTTGAAGCGTCGATACTGTGACTTCTTCGGCAGGCCGTCCTCCATCACCACCATGGAACCCACATAGTCGGTGCCCTGGATGTGACTCATGTCGTAGCACTCGATCCTGAGGGGGGCCGCCGGGAGGCTCAGGTGTTCCTGAAGTTCGTTGAGCGCTCGGGCCCGGCTGTTGTGATCACTCATCCGCTTCAGCCGATGACGAGAGAAGGCATCCGACGCGTTCTGGGTCACCGTCTGCTGAAGGGCCCGCTTGTCGCCACGCATCGGCACCCTGATCGAGACCTTCGATCCGCGCTGATCGCTGAGCCAATCCTCGTACAGAGCCGGACGATGAGGAAGATCGGGAACCAACACCTCCTTCGGCGAACCAACCGGGTTGTCCTCGAAATAGAGACGTTCGAGCACGCGACTCACCAATTCCGGGCGGTCGAGCGGCTCGGCCTTGTCGACCACAAACCCACGTCGGCCCATCACCCTCCCCTTGCGCACGTAGAAGACTTGCACCGCCGCCTCGAGTTCATCGTCCACCAGACCGATCAGGTCGACATCCTCGTTGCGGTTGAACACCATTTGCTGTTTCTCGATGGCCTTGCGAACCGAGGACAATCGATCGCGATTCCGGGCTGCCAGCTCGTACTCGAGTGCCTCGGCGGCCACCGCCATGTCGGCCTCGAGACGGTTCACCACCGCGTCCGTGTCGCCCTCGAGAAACCCGATGAGGTTGCCGACGAGACGCTCGTACTCGGCGTGATCGATCTCGCCGACACAAGGTCCCGCACATTTCTCGATGTGGAACAGCAGGCACGGCTTGGCCAGCTTCTCGTGACGACGGAACTTGGCGTCGCTGCACGTGCGAATCGGAAAGGTGCGCAGCAAGAGATCGAGCGTCTCGCGGATCGCGTAGGCCTGCCCGTAGGGCCCGAAATATCGGTTGTCCTTTTTGCGCTTGCCTCGCATCACCATGGCGCGCGGCCACTCGTCGATCGTTGTGAGACACAGGAACGGGTATGACTTGTCGTCGGTGTACCTAACGTTGAATCGGGGCTTGTGTCGCTGGATGAGCGTGTACTCCAGCATCAGGGCTTCGACCTCGTTGGCTACCTGAATCCATTCGACCGACTCAGCGGTCGCCACCATCTGACGGGTTCGGGTCGCGAGGTTTCGAGGGTCCTGGAAATAGCTCGACAATCGCGACCGGAGGCTCTTGGCCTTCCCGACGTAGATGACGCGACCGTCGACGTCCTTGAACTGATACGACCCGGGGGTGTCCGGAATCGAACCGGCAGGAGGACGCTTCACCATTCCGATCAGGCTAGGTGAGGGTCAGGCTCTGGGGAACAATGCAGCATCCAGTCCCTTGGCTCGATCGTCCATGGAGGCGATAGACCGTGCCCATTCGACGATTCCCTCGCGGTCGACCAGCGAGTCCGTCGCTCGCGCCAGAGCATCGTTGTCATCGTCTCTTGTGAGACTCACGACCGCCCACGGACCGGCGATCTCGCTCAGGGCATCAATGTCGGACACGACCGGTCGGCAACCGGCCAACATTGCTTCGACCATCGACACACCGAAACCTTCGTGCCAGGACAACTGGGCGTATATGCCTGACGACCAGAGGAGACGGCGTAGCTCCTCGTCGGTGATGAATTCCCTCAGCTCCAGGTTGGAAGGTACATCCGAGAGCTTGGTCTCCATGATCTCATCGGAGATTCGCCCCGCGTGGACGAAGTGCCGCTCCGGGTCCCGACGTGCCACCTCCACGAATCGATCGAAGCCCTTGCGACTCCAGCTCACGGAGTCCACATAACCCACCGTGACCACCTGGCTTGCATCTCGCTCGGAGTCATGCGGGCTGGCGACCCATCCATCGTCGACTCCCAACCTCAACACCTCGGTGCGTTCAGGAGGGGACCCGGCTGCAATCGCCTGAGGCAGCGAGGCCTCCGACATCGACAACACCTGATCGGACAACCTGAGCACCAGCTTGGGGATGAGGCGGTGGGGCCAGCGGGACGGCAATCCGTAGCCGTGCTCCGCGACATTGGCCACGTCGTAGCCGCCCACCGAGACGACGAAGCGTCGCCTCCGAATTCGGGCGACCGCCACGGCAAACAGGGCATGTTCGGCGGCGAAAAATGTGTATACGGCATCACTAGACCCGACCGCGCTCCAGAGCGCCGTCAAGAACCGCGGAGAGGGCCATCCGGGATAGCTGACGGTAATCGTCTGCGCCACACTCTCGATCGCTTGTCGATCGCCGGCAAGAAACCCGCTCGACGGTCCCCGTTCAACGACCGTCACGATCTGCGCTCCGACAAGGGCAGTCTCCTTCTCGTCCACGATCCATCGGAGAGGCGCTTCCGGCCCGAACTGAACCCTCGTGTGCATGACTCCCGTTCGATTGAGAACACCCCGAACGACATAGAGCACCTTGGCGACAACCTTGCCCGCCAACCCTGAAGGCAACGGGTAGGTCGGCGCTCCCATTTCGCGGCCCGCATAGAAGCATCGATAGAATTGGTAGGTCAGCCACTTGGCCAGTCGTCGCTTGGCAGGCTTCCGCGAGAAATGGATCGAACTACCCCCGCCGCCCACTCGCCACTGGTGGTACTCCTCATCCAGGAGATAGTCAGCGAGCGGACTCGGAGTCTCGATGTACCCGGCAACGGCGACCCTGCTCAACTCGGAGCACAGCAGTGCGGGATCATCGACATGCTCACCAATGTGACTGGCGATCACGAATCCAACCGATCCGTCACGGAATGGGAGGGCCGTTGCGTCGCAAAGCACGAACGGCCTGTCGACCTCGGTCCTCCGGCCCGTCCGGTGTCGATCCTCGTCCAGCGATCGATCACAGGAGATCGATGCGGCCTCGTTCGGAAACGCTCCGCATCCGACGTCGAGCACCAAGTCGTCGGGCCGCAGCCCAACCCGGGTCCGCGACCACCCGACAACAGCAGTCCTGGTCCTCACGAGACGCTCATCTGCGGCGCGACAGGAGCGGACCGGCTCGACAAGACCCAGGCACCAGCCATAGCGACGGACATCACGGCCACCACTCCGGCCGCAAATACGACAGGGAGCAGGCTCGCAGCGGCACCGACGACAAATGCCAGCCCACCACCGACCAGCAAGAGTGCACACCGCGCCGCCGGGACTCTCATCCCCGAAGCAGCCACCAGCACCACCACCGTCACGAGGTCGGAAAGCACCAACGTTGCGGCGGCACCCTCCACCCCGACCCAAGCCGTCAGCGGCCATGCAAACGCGACGTTCACCAATAGGCCAGCCGCCGAAACCCGAGCCAGCGCCACGGCGCGGGAACTCGCCACCATCGTCATCGAGGCCAAGCCCCGTAGGGGCCAGGTGATCGCCACCGGCGCCAAGATCGCCAGAAGATTCGGAGATGTTGGATAGCGACCGGCTCCGTACATCAGGTCGATCACGGCCTCGGACGAGAGCGCCACCCAGACCACTGCGCCCAGGGATGTCGTCACGAACCCAGCTGCCAGGAATCCGGCGCGTGAACTCAAATCACGATTGTTGATCACGTCGTCACGAAACAGAGGAAGCATCGAACTACTGAATCCGATCGCGGCGAGCGACAGTTGCTCGATCGGCCGCGATGCGACCGAGTAGTCGGCCACCTCCACGCCGGACAGCAGCAAGACCACGATGAGTAGGTTGACTCTCGGTCCGAGTGCCAGCACCGCAAACGCCAATCCGGATCCCCGTGTCTCGGGACCCCAGAGACGGGAGTAATCGTCGATCGTTGCCACGCGATGGCTCCGCCCCAACGTCAGAGCGGCAGCAACAGCGGTGACGGTGTTCGTTAGGACGTAGACCCCCATCACGGTGAGAGGTCCACCCCCGAGGCCGACCAGCAGCGCCGCAATGGCAACGAACCCGAGACGTTCAGCCGGTAGGGCGATCGACTCGAACCGGACGATGCCCAAGCCTCTGAGAGTGCTCACAGCCGACTCGGTCATTCCGCTTGCCACCGCCACGGCCACACCGAGAGCCATGGCCGCCAGCATGTTGGAGTCGACGAAGAACGACGACATTGTCAGGGCGGCCACCCCGATCACTCCGGTGGCCAAAAGCCGAAGGCGTATCGCGTCGCGGTAGAACGCCCAAGCCCGAGACGGCTCGGCCGTAACCTCCCGGGCCAGGCTCCATGACGTCCCGGCGTCACCAACCACTGCTACCAGGGCAAACGTAACCAGACCTGCCGCGAGAATGCCCATCTCCGAGCGGTCGAACAACCGCGCGAGAAGCAGAAACCAGGCGAACCCGATGGCCTGCGTCACCAGCCGGGCCGACACGAGTCGAGAGACCTTCGACACGGCACCTTCAGACCATCCGGTCGAGGCGTTGGATGTCACTCGATGACCTCGAGTCCGCCCATCCCGTCGAGTCGATGGCGATCTCCGGTCACGGGGCATGTGAGGGTCTCATCCAACTGGTGGCCAGCCCGACTCACCCACCCGACTGGTCTGGCCGGCGCTCCCACGACCAGCGAGTGGCTGCCAATGTCGCTGGTGACCACCGCGCCGGCGGCCACAAAGGCGTACTCACCAACGTCGTTTCCGCACACGATCGTCGCGTTGGCCCCGATCGATGCCCCTTGACCGACTCTGGTCGACTGGAACTCGTCCTTGCGTTCCACCCCTGCTCGAGGGTTGATCACGTTAGTGAAGACACAACTGGGTCCGCAGAAAACCTCGTCGGCCAAGGTGACACCCGAATAGACCGAGACGTTGTTCTGGATCTTGCACCGGTTCCCCACCACCACCCCGACACCGATCATCACGTTCTGGCCGATGTTGCAGCTGCTTCCGATGGTGGAGTCCGCTAGCACATGACTGAAGTGCCATATTCGAGTACCCGCGCCAATCGATGCTCCGGCGTCCACGTACGAACTCTCATGCACGAACGGACGGTCGTCGCCGTCGATGAAGGACAGGCCGCGCTGAAGTCCGTTAGCGTCGCTCACAGCAAGTCCTGAAGTAGGTCGCACACGATCTCCACCTCGGCAGCGGTCATCAGCGGATCCATCGGTAGCGAGAGCACCGACGCCCCCGCCGCCTCAGCGCCGGCTGCGTCGTTGTGCCACGGAGCGAGAGACGGCTGTTGGCTCAGGGCCAGCGGGTAGTGCACTCCGACACCGACTCCGGCGTTGGTCATGGCCTCCCGCACCCTGTCGCGGGCCCCGGCTTCCAGGCGGGCCACCAGGAGATGATGAACCGCACCGGCCTCCCAGGGAACCAGCAGGCTCCCGAGTCGGTCGGCGTAGATTTCGGCGAGTCGCTGACGACGCGACGTCCATGCCGCCAGGTGCCGCAGTTTCACCGACAGGACCGCCGCTTGTATCCCATCGAGACGGGAGCACATTCCGATTTCGTCGTGGCTGTATTTTGATGCCCTTCCGTGATCTCGGAGAGTCGCCACTCGTGCAAGAACCGCCGAATCGTCGGAGATCACCGCTCCTCCGTCACCGAACGCGCCCAGGTTCTTTCCCGGATAGAAGCTGAAGCAGGCGGCGTGCCCGGCCGAACCGACCATCCGTCCCTGCCACGAACCGAGGTGCGCTTGAGCAGCGTCCTCGACAACCAGCAGGCCCTGGGAACGCCAGTTCTCGATCAGGTCGAACGGAACGACGTGCCCATACAAATGAACCGGCATAACCGCCCGAGTCGACTCTGTGCGCACGGCGTTGACCGTCTCGGCACTCAGCAAGAGAGTAGTGGGGTCCACATCAGCCAGGACCGGAGTCGCACCAGCAATGACCACCGCCTCAGCGCTGGCCACGAACGTCATGGCAGGAACGATCACCTCGTCACCGGGACCGATCCCTACTGCTCGCAAGGCCAACACAAGAGCGTCGGTTCCCGAGCCACATCCAGCAGCGCCCGTCGCCTCATGGGCATCGGCAAATTCCCGCTCGAACGACGAACACGACGCCGCACCAACGAAGGCGCTGCGACTGACCACATCCCGAATGGCGTCATCGAGCTCGTCACCGATCGAAGCGTGCAGGCGCCCGAGATCCTGAAACGGAATCCGATGGGTTGACTGGACAACTGATTTGGTGCTCGACATCACTCGACCTCCGTTGGCTGGCCACCGCGCTTCGCAGACGTGTCGATCGCTTCCAACACTCTCACCACTTCGGCGCCGTGCTGTCCGTCCGTCAGGGGCGCCGTGCGTTCGATGCAGGCTGTCCCAAAGGCCTCGATCTCGTTTCGAAGCGGCTCCGACATCTCGATTCGGGGGATGTGAATGTCGCCGGATCGGGTCCTCCACTGGAAGTCACCCAGCGACTGGAACTCGCCGAGATCCTTGTCTCGGGCGACCCCCGAGTCGACCACCCACAAGGGCTGATCGACTGATACATCGTTGTAGATCGCCATCTGTTCGTCTCCGACCACCGTCATCAGACGGGTCTTGCGAGGGTCGATCCAGCTCACATGGAGGTTGGCACCGATGCCCGACTCGAAGGTGAGACTGGCGAAACACACATCGTCGATTCCGGGCTCTATGAATGAGAACCCCTTGGCCGTCACCTCCACCACCGGCTCCTCCAAGAGGTGCAACATGATTGAGACGTCGTGGGGCGCGAAGTTCCACAGCGCATTGCAGTCACGCCGGATTCGACCGAGGCTCAGGCGCTGTGAGTACAGGTACTGGATAGCTCCCAGTTCGCCCGCTGCGATCATCTCCTTGAGGCGATTGACCGGAGGTGAATACAGGAAGGTATGCCCCACCATCAGAACTCGGCCGGTCGACTCGGCCAGTCGAGTGAGCGCTTCGGCTTCCGCGCCGGTCTCAGCGAGAGGCTTTTCGACCATCACATCGCGCCCCGACTCGAGGATCTTGGTGGCGAGCGACACGTGGGTACTGGCCGGGGTAGCGAGAATGATGGCTTCGACGGCCTCGTCGGCCAACAACTCATCGACGGAGCTGTGCACCGGCACTCCCGGATGATGAGAGTCCACCAGCAGACGACGATCCGGAGACGGATCCACGACTCCGACAAGACGAGTGGTCGAGGCAGCGGCGACATTGCGAGCCAGATTCAGCCCCCAGTACCCGTAACCCACAACGGCAACATTGATGGTCATGACCTTCTCCTGAAGCATCGCTGAACTACTGAAGTAACAAACCCTGCACCCCACGCCCCGTGCATCACCGGCAGCGCCGCCGCCATCACCAGAGGATCGGCGTCGTGGTCGCGAGGGCGTGCGCCCACAACTCCGGCCAGAACCACCGCCGCGTATCCGAGCCAGCCCGCGACAACTACCCGGCGGGTCGACGAACAGAGCAGCAAGAACGGAGATGCCATCGCACCGACGACAGCGCCGGGCGCAACCAAGTGGCGTAACCGCAACGAGCCCGGGTGATTCTCCACGACCCGCTGTTTCCAACGGCCGTACATCCAGAACTGGCGCGCCAGGGCTCTCAAACCGGGACGGGGACGGTAGACCGATCCGATCGCCGGATCGAACACGAGCTGGAAACCGGCCCGCCGCATTCGATAGTTGAACTCGTAATCGGAGTTGCGGGCCAGGCTCTCATCGAATTCGCCGACCTCGAGCATCGCGTCACGGAGGTACGCAGGATGGCTGATCGTGTCGACTTCCTGACAGAATCGAGCGTGTCGGTGCGGAGAAGCCATCCCCACTCGCGACACCATTGCCAGGCCGATTGCGCTCGATGAGCGGTCCTGACCAGTGTGGCGGTACTCACCGCCGACACCGGCAGCGCCAGACTCTTCGAGGGCACGAACCGACTCGCTCACGTATGTCGGGTCGGCGACGCCGTGGGACGAGAACAGGCACACAACCTCGCCGGCGGCCTGATGCATACCGACGTTGAAAGCCCCCGCAGCAGAACCGCGGGGATTGTCGACGACCCTGACCCAGGGATGGCTCTGCCTATACGCGTTGACGACGTCGCGGGAGCCGTCGGTGGACCCGCCGTCGATGACCATCACGTCGAGGCTCTCCGACGGCCAGTTCTGAGCGGCGAACGCGTCGAGGCAATCGATGATGTGATCGCGCTCGTTGAGCATCGGAATCGCGATGGACACGGTCGGCGTGGCTACGGAAGTCTCAGCCACCGGACGCTCCAATATGGGTGACAGCGCGCGCCGTGCGGGCCAAGATCCGAAGATCGAGTGTCAGAGATTGGTGCCGCAGGTAGAAGAACTCGAACTGCAGCTTCTCCATGGCATCGAGTTCGGTCCTCGCGTACCCGTACTTCACCTGCGCCCATCCGGTGAGCCCGGGCTGAACCAAGTGACGAAGTTGGTAGAAGGGAAGCTTGGCCTCCAACTGGGTCACGTAGACCGGCTGTTCCGGCCGCGGACCAACCAACGCCAGGTCACCCTTGAGGATGTTGATGGCCTGAGGTAGCTCATCCAGGTGCGTCGCTCTCAATACCGCACCTACCCGCGTGACACGCTCGTCGTTGTCAGCGGTCCACGAGCTGACATCGCCACCCGGCCGCATCGTTCGGAACTTCACGATGCGGAAGATCTCTCCGCCCTTCCCCACTCGTTCCTGCGTGTAGAAGAGAGGGCCACGATTTCCTATCAGGTTCGCCATCCACACAGCGGGAATGAGTAACCCGACGATCGGGAGCAGACAGACTCCGAAGGCGACATCGACCAGTCGCTTCAGACGCCCATACCGAATTCGATGAATCTCCCCGATGTCGAACATCAGCGAGACCCGCTCCAGTTCCCCGATCGGGAGCTTTCCAAGCCACTCTTCGTAGAACAACGAAAGGGTCCGGACTCTCACGCCCGACTCATGCAGAATTGCTACCTGGTCAACGATCGCCTGCCTGGCCTGGGCCTCGCGATCGAGAACCACAACCGTCGCTTGTGTCTCATCGGCAGCAGCAACGACCGGCGCCGGCGACCCGGCTATCGGCATTGCCTCCATTGGTGACATCAACCCGACGACAATTGCGTCGCGCTCGGTGGACGCTTCCAGCTCCGCAGACAGACCGGTGCTGTCTTCCTGCTCGCCGATGACGAGGACCCTCACCCTGCTCGATGACCTCGCTCTGCCGCCGTCAATGAGAAGCGACGTCGCGACCAGCAGCGGGACCACACCAAGTGCGGCGGTGCCGACCACGAACCGCGGAAGCAGGGCGCTCCCCATCGCCAATTGAGCGATAGAGATTCCGGCCGTACCGACCACGGAAGCGAAGACCGCCGACTGCCAGATTTGGCGGATTCGCCCGCCCGTGTCCGGCAGACCGGCCACGTACGCCCCGATGTAGAACATCGCTGCAAACGCCAAAGCCCATGGCAGTCGAGTGGACTTGGTGAAGTCATAGGCCTGATCCGCGACGACCGACGCGTGGACCTTCGAGGTCGCAAGTACCAGACCCAGAATCAGGGCCAGCATCAAGGCTGGGGTCGACCGTCTGATCACGGCCAGATCCGCCGAATTCGCGGCAGTTCACCCTCATGGGCCTTTTGGACCTGTTTCATGCCTTCCCATCGGCATGATCAGGCGATTTTGAAGATTCGGCTCTCTACGAGAGGCACTTCACTTCAACAAAGCCGCCAGGTAGTGCCCGGTGTGGCTCTCAGGTGTGGCAGCAACGGTCTCTGGGGTGCCGGCAACCACCAGAGAACCGCCTCCTGTTCCGCCCTCGGGGCCGAGATCGATCAGCCAGTCGGCGGTCTTGATCACGTCGAGATTGTGTTCGATGACCAACACGGTGTTTCCCTGATCGACGAGCCGACCCAGCACCCCGAGCAGCTTTCGGATGTCTTCGAAATGCAGACCTGTGGTGGGCTCATCGAGGATGTAGATGGTGTGGCCGGTCGAGCGTTTGGCCAGCTCGCTGGCCAGCTTGACCCTCTGGGCCTCGCCGCCGGACAGAGTGGGAGCGGGCTGCCCGAGACGGACATAGCCCAACCCGACATCGACGAGAGTCTGCATGTGGCGGGCGATCGGCGGCTGATTCGAAAAGAACGACAGCGCCTCCTCGCATGGCATCTTCAGGACTTCGGAAATGTTCTTGCCCTTGAAATCGATCTCGAGGGTGTCGCGGTTGTATCTCTTGCCTCCGCAGACCTCGCACGGCACATAGACGTCGGGCAGGAAGTGCATCTCGATCTTGATGGTGCCGTCGCCCTGACAAGCCTCGCAGCGGCCGCCCTTGACGTTGAAAGAGAATCGGCCCGGCAGATACCCGCGAATCTTCGACTCGGGGGTCTGGGCGAACAGCTTTCGGATGTGGTCGAACACTCCGGTGTAGGTGGCCGGATTGGATCTCGGTGTGCGGCCGATCGGCGACTGGTCGATGGCGATGACCTTGTCGAGATGCTCCACGCCGTCGATTCGGGTGTGGAGCCCCGGCGCAACCTTCGAGTTGTAGATGTACTGCATCAACGAGCGCTGCAGGATCTCCAATACGAGAGTCGACTTGCCCGAACCCGAGACACCAGTGACGCAGGTGAAGATGCCCAGCGGGAACTCGACGTCGATTCCGACGAGATTGTTTTCGCGGGCGCCGCGGACAACAACAGAGGTGCCATCACCGGTGCGCCGGATCTCCGGAACCGGGATTTTCCGCCTACCCGACAGGTACTGCCCGGTGACCGATTTCTCGCACTCGAGAAGGCCGGCCACGGAGCCGCTGTGGACGATCTCGCCGCCGTGCTCGCCGGCTCCGGGCCCGATGTCGACCACATGGTCGGCCACGCTGATGGTCTCTTCATCGTGCTCGACGACGAGAACGGTGTTGCCGAGGTCGCGCATGCGAAGGAGGGTCTCGATCAAGCGACGATTGTCGCGCTGATGGAGCCCGATCGAAGGCTCGTCGAGCACGTAGAGGACGCCCACCAAACCGGACCCGACCTGAGATGCCAGGCGAATCCGCTGGGCCTCGCCTCCGGCCAGAGTGGCCGACCCGCGCGACATGGTGAGGTAGTCGAGTCCGACGTCGAGCAGGAATCCGAGGCGTGACCGGATCTCCTTCAGAACCTGTTCGGCGATGATCGAGTCACGGTCGGAAAGGTGAAGTTCGGCCAGGCACTTGGCTGCATCGGATATCGACATGGCGCAGATGTCGTGGATGGTGTGACCGCCGATCGTGACCGCCATCGACAGCGGGTTCAGGCGGGAGCCCTCACAGACCGCGCACGCCACCTGGCGCATGTAGCCCTCGATCTGCTCACGAACCGAGTCGGTCTCGGCTTCGCTGTGACGCCGCACCAGATACGGCAGAACGCCTTCGTACTTGGCCTGATAGGTGCGGATCCGGCCGTAGCGATTCTTGTAGCGGACCTGGACCCGTCCCTTGACCCCACGCCCGTGGAGCAGCAGGTTCTGTTGCTTCTTCGGGAGGCGGCGCCACGCCACATCCATCGGGACCTCGTAGTTTTCGCACACCGCCTCGACCAGACGCCCGAAGTAGCGGCTGCGTCCTCCGGCCCAAGGCCTGATGGCGCCATCGGCGAGGGTGGCATCGAGATCCGGAACCACCAGCTCGGGGTCAATCTCGAATACCGTGCCGAGCCCGTCGCAGTGCTGACACGCCCCATAGGGAGAGTTGAAGGAGAAGTTTCGTGGGGCCAGCTCGTCGAACGACTTGCCGTCGGACGGCCGCGACAGGTGCTGGCTGAAAACGATCGTCTCTGTTTCGGTGTCGGCTTCGTCGTCGGCCCGCTTCACCAATTGGACCTCGGCCACGCCGTTGGCGAGGCCCAGTGCGGTCTCGATCGAGTCGGTGAGTCGCCGTTCGATTCCTTCACGCAGGACCAGGCGATCGACAACCACCTGGATCGTGTGGATCTCGTAGCGGGCCAGGTCGACGGCGATTTCCTCGCCCAACTCGACGAGCTCGCCGTCGACGATCGCCCTGGCGAACCCCTGCAGGGCAAGATCGGTGAGCAGCGTGTCGTAGGTGCCCTTGCGACCCCGCACCACCGGAGCCAGAACCTGGAAACGGCTGCCCTCATCCATCGCCAGGACCTTGTCGACGATTTGTTGAGGGGTTTGACGAACCAGGGCCTCGCCGGTATCGGGGTCGTGGGGAATGCCGATGCGGGCGTAGAGCAGCCGGAGATAGTCGTAGACCTCGGTGACTGTTCCGACAGTGGATCTCGGGTTGCGCGAAGCGCTCTTCTGATCGATCGAGATAGCCGGCGACAATCCCTCTATGAAGTCGACGTCGGGCTTGTCCATCTGCCCGAGAAACTGGCGAGCGTAGGCGCTCAGCGACTCGACGTAGCGGCGCTGACCCTCGGCATAGATGGTGTCGAATGCGAGCGAAGACTTGCCGGAGCCCGAGAGGCCGGTGAACACGATGAGCTTGTCGCGTGGCAGGTCGAGATCGACGTCTCGGAGATTGTGTTCGCGTGCACCTTGAACGATGAGACGATCAGCCACCGGGGCACTCTATCGGCCGCGGTCGCCCGAACACGTGTTCGTCAGGAGGTTCTTTCCCAGGTCGAGATTCGCAACCGATCGGAGCCCACCAGAGAGATCTCCTCCACCCCCACCAGGGTCCAACCGGAGAAGTCGACGACATCGGTTTCGCGCAGCACCTCCACGTAACCGAACTGGTCGACATCCATCGAATCAAGCACCGTGAGAGCGACGTCGCGTTGGGCAGCGGAGGGAGCGGCGAGCCAGTTCTGTTCGATCGCTTTCGGTCCGCCCTCCCGCGCAATGAACGGATCCTCGAAGACCAACACCGGCTCGTCTCGTCCGGCGAGTTCGGAGAACGCTCTTGCGAAGGAGCTGCTCCGCTCGATCGACCAAGCCAGGCCGAGCATCGAGATCACGAGCCCGCCAGCCAACACCAAGCGACCGATGCGCACCGCAGAATCCGACTTCAGACTTACGATTGCCACCACGGCCAGAAGCAACCCCGACGTGAGGATGTAGCGACCGCCCCATTGCGGACCGGCACCACCGGTGAACTGGGTGAGCCACACCAGCGGCATGGACGCCACTGCGATTGTGCTCACGAACCGACGGGGCCCGCCGTCCCAGCCGCGGGCCAGGCCGAGTCCGGCCAAGGGGGTGGCGGCAATCATTCCTGGAACAAAGTTGAGACCATCGACCATGGTGTCGATCGCCTTCAGCCCGAGCAGCATCGCCAAGCCGACGATGATCGGCCGGGTCACGGCAGGGGTGTCGTCGGCGCGTCGGCCCAGAAGCCAGAGCAGAGCCACGAGACCCAGCGCAACCAGATAGCCCGCCGCCGATTCGGCGGTCGACAGGCCGGCGCCGGTCAGAACGGCCTCCTTGGCACGCAGGACCAAGCCGACACTGCCCGAACCGGCGGCTGCGGCTGTCGATGCCGAACGTCCCGAGCGAAACGCCGATCCGAGGACGGCAATCTCCAGTACCGCGTTGAGAACCAACATCGAGACCGCGGCAACGGCCATCGCCGCTCCGTTGCGAAGCGCCGGATAGACACGTCCCGAGCGGACCGTGGCGCCCAGCAGGGCCAGTCCCGTCACGAATCCGTAGATGAGCGCCTCCTGTCGCATCGATGCGGCCAGACCGAAGGCCAGACCGGCGAAGGCCGCCGACCGCCATCGCGCTCCAGCCCCACCAGGGCTTGGGGGCGCCAGACCTGCGGCATCCAGGGCCGCCACGACGCCCCACGCCATCAGAGCGAGACTCAGGCTGTGCTCCCAGATGCTGAGTCCGTAGATCGTGGCCGGTGATGCCAACCCGATCATCCAGAACGCGAGTGCCCCCTGTGATCGGTTGCCGCCCAGCCTCGAAACCAAGGCCCGCGCGGCCAACGCCGCCAGAACTGTGCCCAAGACGGGGATCAACAGAGCAAGTCGGGCTCCTCCCACCGCATATAGGGGCAGCGCCAGATACAGCATCGGAAGGGTCGTGACGTTGACCCAGGCGCCGCCCACTTCCTGGGTGGAGTACATCGGATAGAGAGATCCGTCGGGGTCGACCGACTCGGCCCAGTAGCCAAGATCGGGCGAAGCGGTTTGTCCGCTCGACATGGCCTCGAGAGTTGCGACCTTCCCGCCCACATCGGTGCTGAGATACCCACCCGGATCGAGCGTCTGACCGATCACCATCAGGATCGCTGCCAATACCAAGGCCGAAACGAGGGGTGTGACATACCAACGCGCCGCGTGAGCGGTGCGGCCGGGCGGGCGCACGCGATCGGTGACAGTGGTGTCGAGCACGTCTGTACCATCGGCAGCGCAGGCCGCGACTGGAGCCGGTCCGGCCCGAAGGTCAGCGCATCTCGCGAAGCTCGCGCTTCAGCTCCTTCACTTCGTCGCGGAGTCGGGCCGCGTACTCAAATCGAAGATCGGCGGCCGCATCGTGCATTTCGCCTTCAAGGGTGAGGATCAGCCTCTCGAGTTGCTCCTCGGGCAGATCGCCGAGATCGTCGACCGCCCGGCGACGCTTGGCCAGATCCGAGGCATTGGCCGGGGTGGGGGCGCGCTCCGATGACGGCCGAATGAGCGACAAGATGTCGGTGACGGCCTTGCGGACACTGGTCGGATCGATGCCGTGCTTTTCGTTGTAGGCCTGCTGCAGCCCTCTGCGTCGCATCGTCTCCGAGATGGCGAACTGCATCGAATTGGTCATCCGGTCGGCGTACATCACCACCTGACCGTCGACGTTTCGCGCGGCGCGACCGATGGTCTGCACGAGCGAGGTAACCGAACGCAGGAATCCTTCCTTGTCGGCGTCGAGGATCGCGACCAGGGATACCTCAGGGAGGTCGAGGCCCTCCCGCAAAAGATTGATCCCGACCAGCACGTCGAACTCGCCCAGCCGGAGATCACGCAGAATCTCAATGCGTTGGATCGTGTCGACCTCACTGTGGAGATACCTGACCTTCAAGCCGAGTTCGAGTAGGTAGTCGGTGAGGTCCTCGGCCATCTTCTTGGTGAGCGTGGTGACCAGCACCCTCTGGCTCTTCTCGACCCGCCCGACGATGAGCTCGTGCAGGTCGTCGATCTGACCCTTGGTGGGCTTGACGATCACCTCGGGGTCGATCAGGCCGGTGGGACGAACGATCTGCTCGACCACCCGAGTGGAGGTCTCGAGCTCGAACTTCCCCGGCGTGGCCGAGAGGAACACGACCTGGTTGAGACGCTTCATGACCTCCTCGAAGGTCAGAGGACGATTATCGGCCGCTGACGGCAGCCTGAAGCCGTGCTCGATCAGGTTGAGCTTCCGGCTGCGGTCGCCTTCGTATTGGCCGTGGAGCTGAGGAACGGCGACGTGGGACTCGTCGATCACCAACAAGAAGTCGTCGGGGAAGTAGTCGATGAGGGTGTAGGGGGGTTCGCCGGGGCCACGTCCGTCGATCGGGGCTGAGTAGTTCTCGATGCCATTGCAATAGCCGAGCTCATCCATCATCTCGAGGTCGTATTCGGTGCGCATTCGCAAGCGCTGAGCCTCCAGAAGCTTGCCGTCCTTCTCGAACTCAGCAAGCCGCTCCTGGAGCTCCTTCTGGATCGACACCGTGGCACGGGCCATGCGTTCCTGGCCCGTGGCGTAGTGGGTGGCCGGGAACACCACGAGCTCATCGAGGCTCTCGAGACGTTCGCCGGTGAGGGGGTCGACCACCGCAATCTGCTCGATCTCGTCTCCGAACATCTCGATTCGAACGGCGGTCTCGTCGTAGGCGGGATGGACCTCGATCGTGTCGCCTCTGACCCGGAACTTCCCCCGAACCAGATTCATGTCGTTGCGTTCGTATTGCATGTCGACCAGGCGGCTCAACATCGAACGTTGGTCGTACTCCTCCCCCACTCTCACCACCAGAAGTTGCGATTCGTATTCCACGGGGGAGCCGAGCCCGTAGATCGCCGACACCGACGCCACCACGATCGTGTCGCGTCGTGTGAGCAGGGACGACGTGGCCGAATGCCGGAGGCGGTCGATCTCATCGTTGACCGAGGAATCCTTCTCGATGAACGTGTCGCTGGAGACGATGTAGGCCTCGGGCTGGTAGTAGTCGTAGTAGCTGACGAAGTATTCGACCCGATTGTCGGGGAAGAACTCCTTGAGCTCATTCGCCAGCTGAGCAGCCAGACTCTTGTTGGGGGCCAGAACCAGCGTCGGGCGTTGTACCCGCTCGATGGTCCACGCAATCGTGGCGCTCTTTCCCGAACCGGTGATGCCCAGCAGGGTCTGGAACCGTTCGCCATCTTCAATGCCTTGGGCCAACGACTCGATGGCCTCCGGCTGGTCGCCGGCGGGCTCAAAATCGGATACGACTCGGAATCGCTTCCTGGCGACGGGAACAGTTATCGGGGCCACAACCCAAACCTACCGAGCCGCTACGACATCCGGCTGAGACGAATCACTCCGGCGGTCCTTGTCGAGCAGATACATGGCCACCGCCCCCATCAGCGGGCCGGGAGCGAGGAACGCAAACGCCGCGCCCCAGCCCCATGCATCGCGGATAACCGGAACGAAGAAGATCGTCAGCACGGTGAGAACAAATCCCGATGCCAGCTGCACGGTGAGCGACGTCCCCACGAAGCTCTGATCGGCCGCTTCGGTCACGATCGTCGAGAACTGCGCCGAATCGGCCACCACCGACGCTCCCCACACCAAACCGAGAAGAGCCACCAGCACCGGGGAGGCCTCATCGAGAAAACCGATGCCCAATGCCACCGTCCCGGAGACAATCATGGGGATGCCCGCCGCCACCTCCCGCGACCACCGATCAGAAACCCGGCCCGCCCACAGTGAGCCAAGTCCACCGACCCCGATCACCGACGCCGCGACCAGCGAACCGGTCCGGGACGGATCACCGTGGCCGTCGGCGGTCAGGACATCGACATAGAACACACCGAACCAAGCCCACATGGCGTAGAGCTCCCACATGTGGCCAAAATATCCAAGGGTCGCAAGGCGGATCCGGCGATGGGCGAACGCCACTCGAATTGCTCTCGGCTCGAAGGGTGCGACCGGGTATGTGAACGGTCCGTCAGTGCCGCAGCGATCAGCAATGACACCGCCGGCAAGGGTGGCCAGGGAGGTGACCACGAGCACCGATTTCCAGCCCGCACCACCAATCCCGTTGACGAAGTGAGGTAACGCAGAGCCCACCGTGAGAGCGGCCACCATGGCCCCCAACGCCAGACCGCGCTCGACCTTGAACCAGGTACTCATGGCCTTCATTGCCGGTGGGTACACGGCGGCCAGGGCAGCGCCCGTGACAAAGCGCGCCACGACCGCGGGCCCGTACGTGCCGGCCACGGCCGGCACAACATTGGCCACGGCGGCGACCACCGATCCGATCAGCATCAGTCGTCGCGGCGCAATCCGGTCGGCGAGGTTGGTGAGTGCCAGACCGACCGCGCCGACGACAAACCCGATCTGTACTGCGATCGTGAGCCAAGATCCGGCCACCGAGCCGAACCCCCAGGTCTCCCTCAACTGCGGAAGGACCGCCGCCGTCGAGAACCACGGGGCCATCGACAGGACCATGGCCACACTGAGGACGGCGAGCTGGCCCCACCGTCCAACCGGATCAGACTCAGCCCCATTGCTTCGGGGACTCACATTTCCGAAACCCTTTGTCCGGACAAATGTTTCCCGGCTATGCGAAGCCGTCCCCACCGTCATCGGATTCGGACACCTGGCGCAACGACTCGACCCACGCCCACACAGCGTCGATCTGTTCCTCGAGCGCCTCCACCGATCCCGAGTTGTCGACCACGAAGTCGGCCACGGCCAGCCGAGCTTCCCGCGATGCCTGGTTGGCGACACGGGCCCGCGCATCGTCCTCACCGAACCCTCGATGGGTCATCAGTCTCTCGACCGCGATTTCAGGTTCGGTATCGATCACGACGATCCCAGCCAGCTTGGAGTAGGTCTCCTTCAACGGCTCACCGTCGGCTCGCACCAACAGCGGAATGTCGAGAACGACCACGGAATCGGTATCGCTCAAGGCTTGGCGGCGCCTCTTCATCTCTTCGGCCACAGCTGGGTGCACGAGATCATTGAGCGCCTTCAATTCGGCCTCATCGGTGAATGCCACAGCCGCCACAGCGGCCCGATCAAGGGAGCCGTCATCGGCGACGATTCGATCACCCCATCTCTCGACCATGGCCTCGAAGACAGCGCTTCCCGGCTGCTGCAGGTCGTGCACCACACGATCAGCGTCGATCAGAATCGCACCTCGATCGACAAGGCCGTTGGCTACAGTCGACTTTCCGGCACCGATTCCCCCGGTGAGCCCGATCTCGATCACAACGACGACCGTAGGAGAAATCTCGGCTGCCGACACAACCCGTGGTGTCGGTCAGCCACCACCCGCGACAATGATCCTGTTCGATGAGTCGTCGATGCTCCCATTGAGCGTGCCACCGAACGCCGTGATTCCCGCCAGAGCCACCAGGACAATCAGCGAGAGAATCAGCGTGTACTCAACGAGGCTGGCGCCTCGACTCGACTCGACTCGAACCGCCACCCACCTGGATACGAATCTCAAAGTGTCTGTCATGTCCGGGTCTCCTGGGCCGATGTTCCTACCGTCTGTGGACTCTCAATAGATCATTCGGCACGGTTGCGGTCCTGCTGAATGGTCCGTTGGACCCACCCGACAGGCCGAAGGACCTCTGTTACTCGAGGCTCACGATCCCCATACGCACCGCTTGGAGCACAGCTTGGGTCCGGTCTCGGGCGTCGAGCTTCTGGTAGATCGATGCCAGATGGTTCTTCACCGTCTTTTGACTGATGAACATCTGTTCGGCGACTTCGGTTGTGGAACACCCGTCGGCAATCGACTGCAGAACCTCTTCTTCGCGCTTGGAGACGACTCGTTCCTCGCGGACAGGAGCCATCTCGAGCTTGCGGACCTCGTTGAGCATGGACGCTGCCAGCTGAGGCGAGAGAGCCGTGTCTCCGTTGGAGGCCATTCGTACGGCACCGGCAATCTCCTCGGTTGAACAATCCTTGACCAGGTAGCCGCATGCGCCGGCCCTGATGGCGTTGGCGAGGACTTCCTGATCGGCGTGCATGGTGAGCATCACGACCTTGGTGTCGCTGCCGGACTCGCGAACCTGGCGGCAGGCCTCGACTCCGTCCATCTCTGGCATCGAGACGTCCATGAGAATCACGTCGGGCTGGAGGCTCTGCACCATATTTACGGCCTCCAAACCATCGCGTGCCTCTCCGACGACGTCGAACCCATGTTCTGACATTGACCGGCTGAGCCCCTCACGAAGCATGCGGTGGTCATCTGCGAGCATCAAGCGAATGGTCATTCTGATCATCGACCTCGAGTTCTTCGAGCGGCCCGGTTGACCACCCTCAGGATTTCTGACCGTTTCCGGCCTCTGCTTCCATCGGTACCGTCGCCCTGATTGTTAGCGATCTCCGTCGATTTGGTCACTCCCAGTGACTCCGTCGCGGTACTCATCGGCGCCCCGAGTCGCTCATGGCGGGGAGGAAGCAGCGCACGACCGTGCCTTTGCCTTCCTCGCTGTGGATCTCGAGAGTCGCGCCGATGCTCGATGCTCGTTCACGCATCCCCATGATCCCGTAGGAGTCGAGACGACCGGCCTTGCCGGCAGGGAATCCCCGCCCGTCGTCGGCGATCTCGAGCGCAGCGGCCTCGCCGTCGCATCTCCATCTCACAGCAGCGCCCTTCGCCCCGGAATGACGCTGGACGTTGACCAGAGCCTCCTGGGCGATGCGCCACAATTCGCGTTCCTGTAGGAGCGGGAGCCGCTGTCCGTCTCGGTCGGCGTATACGCGGATGTCGAGTTCGCTGCGCTCCATCAGACGCCCGGCGAACTGCTCCAGCACCTCACCGATCTCTTGGCCATCGGACACGTCGGTACGGAGGTCGTAGAGCGTGTCGCGCACTTCACCTATGACGCCACGTAGATCACCGCGGAGCTGCGTCAACGAGGTGCCGATCTCTTCGCCCTTTTCGTCCCGGCCAACGATCCGGTCGAGCTCGAACGCGAGATAGGCCAGAGACTGACCAATGTTGTCGTGAAGGTCGCGGGCGATTCTTGTTCGTTCTTCGTCGGCGCCGACCGTTCGGAGTCGACCGAACCATCTGGCGTTGTCGATCGCCAGAGCGGCCGGTTCGACGAATCCGTTGAGCAATTCGACATCACGCTTGCTGAAGGCGGCCGGCCGGCGCGACTCCACGGCAAGCAGGCCGATCACGGCACCACGGGCAGTGAGCACGGAGTAGATGCCAGACGACGACGACGGCGAGATTCCGGGGCCCTGGGGATGACCCAGTTCGGAGATCTCCACCATCTTGTTGTCGGCCATGGCCCGCATCAGCGGCATCGGCAACTCGGTGGGGCCGAGCCGGGGCGGCAGGGTCGCACCCTCGCGCCGCACGACCTGCCAGCTGGCATCGGTGTCGTCGAACACGAGTATTGCCACCGAATCGAAGTCGATGAGTCCACGGAGTCGGCTCACGGTCGTGTCCAACACATCGCCCAGGTCGAGCGAGGCCGGGAGGGTCTGCGCGACGCGGTGCAGTGAGAAAAGTAGGGCGTTGGCGTCCGAGAGACGATCAAGACGATTCAGGGCGAGCGAATGCTGACGATCTGCTTCACCGCTGATCCGCCGGGCGTACCCCGCGACCACTCCAACCAGGAGCAGGACGGTCGACCACTGGAGGGCCAGACGCAGCTCCTGTGCGGTGTAGCCGGGTCGTGAAGCCTCGGCAAGACTCACCGCCAGGGAGGCGCCGATACTGATCCTGAGCCCGAATCCGAACCCCCGAGCGAAGCCGGCCACCACAATCGCCGTGATCAGTGAGAAGACGAATGGAGAGTCCCAGAATCCGGTGGACGCCACCGCACCCACGTGGAGCGCAATCTCGGCGAACACCTGAAGAAGCGAGAAGATGTTGCCGCGGTACTTGATGGGACTGATGGTTCTGATGACCGTGTAGCTGATGACAACGGCACACCACGACACGATTTCTAGATCGGAGTTGAGGAAGCCGTCGGCCGCCAAGGCCAGGGATACGACCGTCATTCCCCATCGGATCGCCAGAATCGCCGAAGCGAAACTCTCGACGCGATCGGTACGGCTGGGCAGGCCGGGGTCTCGTTTGTCGTAGCCATCGCCCTGGCGAGCCAGGCCCGCCATCCGGCGGCCCCGACGCCAACGACCCCGACCAACGCGGCCGGAGCCCCTGCTGGACTCGAATTCGTTGGGCACCCTCGCGGCTGCCTCGATCTCACTCATGGTTTCGATGGCGGACTACTCCCATTTGGATGTTGATCCATCGGCAGCGAACCTCGATTCAGAAGAACTTTCGTCAGCCGAGATGGGAAGCCTCAGCAGCTCTCCAGCCCAGGCCGACAAAGCACTGTCCAGTCCTCGTCAGACCAGAACAGATTCCAGTCGGCAACCTCACTCGCCAATACCGTGATCGGAGCGTCGGTACGCCACAGCAGCACGTCGCCCTCAGTCGTCTCGAGGACCTCTCGCCAACCTTGGAGGCCGTCGAGAAGCACCAGGTAGTCCGAGATGAGCGACTGATCATGCAGCTCGTAGCGGTCGTCAATCCATGTCACACCGGCGTCGCCGAAACGTAGATCGAGGTAGTTGCCGACATAGTCCGGATGCACCACACGAACCTCGTCAGGCGACAGCCCGGCGAACTCCATGCGATTGACGGCCTCAACCGGATAGCGATCCAGGTCGAGGTGCGGTGCCCCGATCAACAACAGTGGGAAGAGCACGAGCAGTCCGAGCAACGCTCTGCCGGTCAAGCGAGTCGCGGTAGAGGCTTTGGATGCTTCCAGTCGACCCAGAGCAGGAAGCCCGGCCGCCGCGACAGGGATCATCACCAGGGTGGCCAGCGGGATGTTGCGTCGGCTCACCAAGGCGGCCGCTACAAATATCAAGAGAGGTACGAGAGTTCTCCACGACGATCGCCGCGCCACCGCCACCACGATGAGGAGCAACAAGACCAGAAAGGCCTGAGCGTAAAGAGCATCGAACGACGGCGACTTCCACTCGGCCACATGACTGAGGGTCTCCCGTCGGCCTAGAAGCCGAACCGGGAAGAACAGCAGCGCCGGGCCGTGCGGATTCAGCACTCCGCCCAGCACGAACCCGGCCGAGAGCCACTTGAACGCCTCGAACTCACGGCTCGTGTCGACACGGTCGAGCCGACCACCGATCCACCTCGCCACGAGGAGAACCACCCCGAGAGGCCAGCTCCCATGTACGCCGATCCAGACCACCCCGACCAGCGTCAGGGCTCCTGGCCGGCCGCGCCCGTCGGCGACGAGGATGGTGATGCCGAACAAGACGAGAGCAATCAGCAGCGGACGCTCGGTCCACATGACGCCGCCGATCATCAACACCGGCACCATGATCACAACTCGAGTGATCACGGACTCGGATCGAGCGCTGAGTAGCCAGGAAATCCAAGCCAGAGTTCCGGCGGTCGCGGCCATGAGCAGACGAATGCCTGCCAGTCCAACCGCGCTGTCGATCGCTCCGTAGAGCAACGATGCCAACCAACTCTGAACAACCAGATCACGGCCCTGCGATGTCCATGTGAAGACGTCGTTTTGGACGAATCCGTCGGAGATCATCTGACGGCCGGTCGCCAGATGGGTCAGAAAGCTGTTGTCCGAGAGAACCTGAGACCCAATCATCACCCCCACCATGGCCATGACTAGACCGACGACACCACCGAGACTGAACCCGGAGGTCGGCGACTCGTCACCGAGCGGCGCTGATTCGTTGTCGGGCCCCACGGGAGCGAGGGTGGTGGTCACCGTCGCTCAGAAGTTTTCCATGATCCGGAGCGCAGCCGGACCCAGAACGATCGTGAACAGAGCCGGGAAGATGCAGAACACCATCGGTATGAGCATCTTTACAGGCGCCTTCTGGGCGCGTTCCTGGGCGAGTTGGCGACGCTTGACCCTCATCTCGGCGGCCTGTGAACGCAGTACACGACCGATCGACACACCGAATGTGTCGGCCTGAAGGATGGCGAGCACAAACGAGCGGATCTCGGCGACTTCAATTCTCGCGTCGAGGGCCCTCATCGCTTCGGCTCTGGTGGAACCGGCGCGGACCTCACCGAGCATACGGAGAAACTCATCGCTGAGGGGACCCGGCACCGAGTTGACGGTGCGATCGAGCGCCTGCTCGAATCCGAGACCGGCCTCGACGCTGATCACCAGCAGATCGATGATGTCTGGAAGGCCACGCTGGATCAGCTTCTGTCGTTCGTCGACGCGCTTGTTGAGTTTGGCATCGGGCCCAAGGAGGAGCACCAGAACCGATAGAGCGGCCACGCCCATCTGGCTCTTTCCCTGAAATCCCAGCGGGTTCAGCCCGTAGTAGAAATACAGCGACACCGGCACTATCACCACGGTGACGACACGTATCGCGAGGAATCGGTCTATGGCCTCCGAGGATGGTCGGCCCGACAGAACGAACTTGTGCTTCACCCCTTCGACGTAGCCGATCGGGGTGAACCGACGACCAACGCTGGTCAGCGCGCCGAGAATCGGGAGGAACGCCCGCTCGGCTATCGGGTTGAGAAGCTCTTGGTCTCTGACGTTCTCGATTTCGTAGTCGTCGAGCTGACGCAGAGAGTCTCTGATCACGGACTTGTCATGTGCCTGAGAGACGATGGTCCAGAGAATGAGACCGATTGCTCCTCCGAAGAGGGCGACCGCTAGTTGGGGATCGATGTTTGTCACGTCGGCCTCAGATGTCGATTGTGATGATCTTTTTCATCCACGCGAATCCGCCGAGAGCGGCGATCACAGAGACGACGAGCAGGATTTTCCCGATCGGGTGAGTGAACAGGATCTCGATGTACTCAGGGTTCATCGCCCACATGACGAAACCAAGCAGGATCGGGAGCGCTCCGAGAACGATCGCACTCATCTTGCCTTCGGCAGTGAGGGCGCTCACATCACGACGCAGGCTCTCTCGTTCCTTCATTGTCTCGGCGACGGTCATCAGGAGTTCTGACAGATTTCCGCCGACCTCACGCTGGATCTTGACGGCCATGACGGCCCAAGCGAAGTCGTTCGAATCCATGCGTTCAGCCGACGCATCCATGGCGTCCTCCACCGGCCGACCCAACTGAGCTTCGGCCACCACGCGACGAAGCTCGCTGGCCATCGGATTCTCGATCTCCTGGGACACCGCGTCGATGCCTTGCATGAACGAGTAGCCGGCCTTGAGGGTCGATGACAGCAACTGAAGCGTGTCGGGAAGTTGCGACATGAACTTCTTGCGCCTCCGAGCGGCCTTCATTCGCACGACCATCGGAGGAAGGAGAATGCCGAGCGTGGCGACGATGAGCGTTGCCACCACGGTCTTGCCGAGAAGAAGGCCGAGCACGGCCGATCCCATGACGATCGCGGCGTAGGCAGTTAGAGCCTCACCCACGCGAAGTGGCATGTCGGCCCGCTCGAGCAGAGCTTCCGACTTCGACATCATGCCTTGGCGTTCCGCCAGGCCCTCGGTGAGTTCGACCGCCCGTTTGACGAACAGATTCTTGGAGATGGAATTGGTGCGGCCCGTCGGGTCGTCGCCTCCCATCACGCCATCGCCGGAGTAGGGCATCAAGGTCGAGGACAACCCCGACATGTCCTTCTGGAACAACATCACCAGCGCGTAGGCACCCAGCCCTGCCGCCAGCGCCCCTGCGACGAGACCTATGAGACGTCCGGTGTCGCCCCTGAGGAATGAAAGACCGCCGGGATCGCCAGGACGGAACGGAGCAAGGGCGGCGCCCGACGCCACCGATCCGGAGAGGTAGGAAGCCGTGAGAATGGTCCCGTCGACGTTGACGTCGATCTGGTTCTCATCGAACAGGTTCGCGGCATGGAATTCGACGACCCATGTACCGGCCACGACGTCGGACACCGACGATCCGTAGGCGGCGAGCGTGTCGAGATCTCCGGTCGCCGCGAAACCGCCGGCGGGAGTGACCGCTGTGAGCCGAGCCAGCGAGTCGAGGGGAATAGCCGGATCGTCGCTGCTCACCACAAAGGCGGACGCTTTTGAGGCCAGCACCGCTCCCCTGGCTTCAGTGGAGCTGGTTACCGACTCGGTGTCGGGGGAACCGGCAAAGACGATCACGTTGGTGAAGCCCACCGCCGTGTCCTCGAGTTCAATCGTGGCGCCGCGAATCGCGTCCCACATGTGGTTGGTTCCCGACGCCGAAACGAGATTGGACACGATCGCGTCCAGTCGAGCCCGATCGTCGGTCATTCCGGCTCGGAGACGAGCGGTACCGCCGGTGCTCCAGATGGAGATCTGTTCACCGGCGGGTGCAGAATTCACATAGTCACGCGCGGCTGCAATGAAGCTGTCGAGCACGCCGGCTGCCGCGGCACCATTGTCGATGACCAAGACCGTTTGGGTTCCGCGCTCGCTATCGGCTGCGGGAACGATGCTCGATACGGTGGCCGGTTCAGCGGCAACAAGAATCTCGACATCGGCCGGGCGCGTTGCCTTTCTGAGAATCACAACCGGGTCGTCGACAGCGTCGATCGACATCAGTGTCACCTCGGGACCCTCGACGACCGGAGTCAGCGGCGGGTCCTGGGCGAACGCGGCTTGGCCGAAGCCGAGGAATGCCGCAATCGCGAGAAGTATCGATGCGACTCCCGCGACCTTCAGGCCTCGAGCCCGTCGTCGGGCTGCCGTTCGTGGAGGCCGTATCACGCCTCGGCCTCCCCGGTGTTGTGTGGAGCGAAGGTCTCAGGGCCGAGCTTGATTCCCTGAGAGTTGAGCTTCTCGGCGAACTTGGGACGGATCCCGGTGGGTCGCAGCGCTCCTCTGTACCTGCCCTCCTCGTCGATGCCGGCGCTGTAGTCGAACAAGAAGATGTCCTGAAGAGTGATGACATCACCCTCCATACCCTGCACCTCGGTGATGTGGGTGATGCGACGGCTGCCGTCGCGGAGTCGAGCGATCTGGATGATCACATCGACTGCCGAGGCCATCTGTTCACGAATTGCTCTCACCGGCAGGTCGAAGCCAGCCATCAAGGTGAGGGTCTCGAGGCGGCTCAGAGTGTCGCGAGGTGTGTTGGCGTGCACGGTGGTCAGAGAGCCGTCGTGGCCCGTGTTCATGGCCTGGAGCATGTCGAGGGCTTCACCGGCGCGGCACTCGCCGACGACGATCCGGTCGGGCCGCATACGCAGGGTGTTCTTCACTAGATCGCGAATCGTGACCTGACCGCGGCCTTCGATATTGGGCGGTCGGGTTTCCATGCACAGGACGTGGTGCTGGTGCAGCTGGAGTTCCTTGGCATCCTCGACCGTGACCACTCGTTCGCCGTCCGGAATGAACGAGGAGAGAACGTTGAGGGTCGTGGTCTTACCGGTGCCGGTACCACCCGAGACGACGATGTTGAGACGACCGACGACGCATGCCTGGAGGAATCGGGCCGCGTTGGCGTCGAACGTACCGAATCGGATCAGGTCGTCGACCTGCAACGGATCGGCCTTGAACTTTCGGATGGTGAGGAACGGCCCGCCGATGGTCAGCGGCGAGATGATCGCGTTCACACGTGAACCGTCGGGCAGGCGAGCATCACACATCGGAGAGGACTCATCGATGCGGCGGCCGACCTGGCCGACGATCTTGTCGATGATGCGACGAAGGTGAGCTTCATCGACAAACGTAACCGGGTCCTTGACCAGGCGGCCGTTGCGCTCGACGTAGACCGAGTCCGGTCCGTTGCACATGATTTCCGACACATCGTCGTCCCTCAGCAGCGGATCGATCGGCCCGTAGCCGAGAATGTCGTCGGACACGTCCTGGATCAGTTGGGCCTTGTCGGCAGCCGAAAGCGGCGCCCGTTCTTGGGCCAGGGCCGCGATGAGCTGTTCGTGAACCTTCTTGCGGAGGTCTTCCTCCGACAGCCTGCTGTCGTAGAGGATCGGACCGAGTTCGTCGATCAGGCTGTGATGAATACGCTGACGCAGCTCGTCGAGCACCGGGTCGCGGCGTCCGGCCAAGCCGGTTCGCGCTGCCTTGGTTGCAGCCAGGAGACCACCGCCCGATCCGGAGGTAGACGGAGGCGGCTTGTCGCCGTCGGCATCGCTGCCGTCCTGCTGGACCTCGTGGAGTCGCTTGTAGAGGGACATCTATTCTCCTTGTGCGGATCTGTTGATCGCACTCGTATTCGAACGAACCTTCACGATTGTTTGAATCAACGCCGACTGCGTTTCGTCGACGCACCTTCGGGACAGAACAGGTCGGCCATTTCCTCGATCGCCTTCGCCACACCCGACCGTTTCGAACTCTGCACAACCGGCACTCCCCGATTCACCGATTGGGGAACCACGATGTCGCTGGGAACCAGGATGTCCGCACTCATCTGGAGGGTGCGCTCGACCTCGGTGACATCGAGCTTCACCTTGGAATTGGCCCGATTGAGGACGAGTCGCAGCTTCTCCATGGGGGTGTTGAGAAGTCGAAGGGTCTGGAGACCGATCTTCACGTTCTTGATGTTGGGGATGTCCATTCCGGCGATGAGGAGCACCTCGTCACTGATCTCGATCATCCCGAGCACCACGTCGTTGAAGTAGGCCGGCGTGTCGATGATGACGTGCGAGCAGAAACGGCGCAGGACCTCGACAATCTGGATCATCTCCGTTGCGCCGATCTGATCGGCGAATGCCGGCTCGAGCGGGGCAGGGAGAATGAGCAGACCAGACGACTCGTGCGTGACCAGAAGGCTCTGCATGAGGCTCGCGTCGAGACGGTCGAGTGAGCTCACTGCATCCACGATGGTGTGCTGCGGAGACAGCTTGAGCATGACGGCGATGTCGCCGAACTGAAGGTCGGCGTCGATCAGGACGACTGGCTTGTCGGACCGCTGGGCGAGACACACGCCAAGGTTGGTTGCGATGACAGATTTGCCGGCACCGCCCTTGGTGCTGAACACCGTGACGACCTGGCCGAGTTCACCGTCGCCCTCGAACAGAGGGTCGTCGCTCTCAGGTGTGCCCGGACTCTTGGACAAGCCGGCCGCGACACGGTCGATGGCTTCGTGGATCTGGTTGTCGTCAGCCGGTGAGGCCAACACGTCCTTCACCCCGGCACGCAACGCTTGCTGCAGAAGGTTTGTGGTGAGCTCCTCGGCGACAAGGATCGACCCGACCTCGCGGTGAGCGTGCAGCACACGCTCGACGCCGGTGAGAGAGCCATCAATGGCACAACTCGGGCCGAGCACGAGAACGACTGGTTCGCCGTTGAGGTAGGGAAGGAGATCTTCGATCTGCGGGAAGCTGCTGACGTCGGTACCGAGCTGGGTGAGCAGCCGGTTCCGAGCAACATCGTCGGGATCGATGACTACGAGGTTGACCGAGTGTGTCCTCCCTGCACTGGACGCCGATGCGTTCCCACTCGCATCGGAACCCGATGCTTGTGGCGGCGCCCCCTGTGCGGGCACCGACGCTTCGCCCTCCAGAGCAGGGGCCGGGGCCTCAGCGCTGTCGTCGGTGAAGAAACTGGACATTGTGGGTCAGTCCTCCCAAATCGATTCACATGAGAAGTGAGCCGTGGGCTCACCCTCTTCGTCGGCAACGGTGTCGACTGAATCGCCCTCGATGAATCCATCGGGGCCGTACGGAGTCAGGCACTCGGGGATCTCGCCCGGGGTGAGTGACAGTCCGTCGATCAGGTTCTCCGGCACGGGACGCTGCGGCTCAGCCGTGTAGTCCTCGGGAAGGAGCGTCAGGTAGATCGACTCCGGCGTGACCGATGAGAGGATCTGGGCTGCCTGGTTCGGCAGCATGAAGGTGATCGCACCACCCTGCGGTGTGATCACCGCAGCGCCGGTCTCACCGGGCTGCAAGGTCTGGCGGGCGCCGATCGCAAGGATCTCGACCCGCTGGAAGAGGTAGCGGGTGGGAGTGCTGTAGGTGCACCACTGCTTGGCGCCGATCAGCTCATCGCTCTCGAGACCACCAAGGCCGGTGGGGCCGCTCGTGGACTCGCCCTCGATGTCGCCTTCGCCCTCGGCGGCATCGCCGCCGCCACCGGTGTCACCACAACCGAGGTTCTCGTGCCTGACGAGAATGTTGACTTCGTCGCCGGGCTGGAGGTACCCGCCGACGGCTTCAACCTGGCCGACCTGGACCGTCATGGCCACTTGACCGGAAGGAACCTGGTCGGTGAACCGGGCAGAGATGATCGCCGGATCAACAAACAGGCCCTGAACGATGATCTGGTTCTTCGGAATGAGACCCCGTGCCACCAGGCCGGTGATCTGGTCACCGCCGTCGATCGGGATGAACGTCGCCGGACGGATCTCCAGCGGGATGTCCTGAGGGGTCATCATCTGGAGCGCCAGCGCAGCCGGCGTGCCCTCAGGAATGTCCTCGGACGCGATCAGCACTTGCACGGGCTGAGCATCGGCGTAGACATCGTCCTCGATGCCTCGCACATAGTTGAGCAATGCGATACCGGCAAAGATGCCGACGGCGATTGCAGCGATAAGGATGAGTGTTCGACGGGAACTCACGAGAACCTCGTTGGTGGGGAGATAGAACGTCTGTGGGTCACCTGTCGGTTGCACTCTCCGTGAGTTGAGGCATCCGACCCAGGACCTGTGTCCCGTGCGCAATTGTTCCGCTTTGGGGACTCACCTTCCGTCGGCCCGCGGCTGTGCCGACTTGATCCCAACGGGCCAGAAACCCGCCGAAAACACCGATGGCGAGCACGCCCTGAGGGGGGTGCTCGCCATCATGCTTCGTTCGAAATGCCGGTCGGCGCCTCGCCGACCGGGGTTCTGAAGGTCTAGGCCAAATGGCCTACGTGAAGGTCACTCCTCTTCGGAGACCGCAGCCTCTTCTTCGACCTCGACCTCCTCTTCGACCTCGAGGTACTCGTACTCGACGCCCGCTTCGCCAACGGCTGTGGCCTCATCGGTCTCTTCGCCGTCGGCGCTGGCGTAATACTCTTCCCACGCCGCCTGCCCCTCGGAGGCTTCGTCGCCACCGATGTAGTTGCCCTCGGTGTCGTAGGCGTGCTCGCCGAAGTGCTCCTGGTACTCAGCAGCGACCTGACCACCCTCGGCGGCCTGCTTGATCGACAGGCTGATGCGACGACGCTGGAGATCGAGATCGATGATCTTGACCCACAGCTCCTCGCCCGGGGTGACAACTTGCTCGGGGAGGTCGACGTGGTGCGCCGACATCTCCGAGATGTGCACGAGCCCTTCGATGCCGTCACCCACCTGGACGAACGAACCGAACGGGACGAGCTTGGTGACACGACCGTAGACGAGCTCGCCGACACGGTGACCGCCGGCGAATTCCTGCCAAGGATCCTGCTGGGTGGCCTTCAGCGAGAGGCTGATGCGCTCACGGTCGAGATCGACCTCGAGGACCTCGACGTCGATCTCGTCACCAACAGTGACCACCGATGACGGGTGATCAACGTGCTTCCAGCTGAGCTCGGAGACGTGGACGAGTCCGTCCATGCCGCCGAGATCGACGAATGCACCGAAGTTGACGACGCTGGACACGACGCCCTTGCGGCGCTCGCCCGGCTTGAGATTGTCGAGGAACGCGCCACGCTGTTCCTTCTGGGTCTCTTCGAGCCACGCCCGACGAGACAGCACGACATTGTTGCGGTTCTTGTCGAGTTCGATGATTTTGGCCTCGAGCTCCTTGCCCACGTAAGGCTGGAGGTCGCGCACACGGCGCAGCTCGACGAGCGATGCGGGGAGGAAGCCACGCAGGCCGATGTCGACGATGAGACCGCCCTTGACGACCTCGATCACCGAGCCCTTCACAACGCCGTCGGCTTCCTTGAGTTCCTCGATCTTGCCCCACGCACGCTCATACTGAGCACGCTTCTTCGAGAGGACGAGACGGCCTTCCTTGTCTTCCTTGGTGATGACGAGAGCCTCGACGGACTCACCGAGCGAAACGACTTCGCTGGGATCAACGTCATTGCGGATCGACAGCTCGCGGCTGGGGATCACGCCTTCGGACTTGTAACCGATGTCGAGCAGGACTTCGTCCTGGTCGACTCGGACAACGGTGCCGGTGACGAGCTGGCCGTCTGCGACGAGCACCATCGTGGAGGGATAGGCCTCTTCGATGTCGATGCCACCGAGGTCGGCATCGATTATCTGGCGGGGGGTGTAGTTGCCGTCTGAATCGAAGGTCCCGAACTGGGTCTCTTCGGCGGCAAGGGTCTGGTCGGACACGTGAATCTGCTTCTTATAGGGAATCGAGTTGACCCACCGGTATCTGACCGGCGTGCCCTGTCAGAAAAGACAGCCTTCAAAGGCTATCGGAGGCGACGACCAAGAACTCCGCAGACTCGGTGTCGGGCCTGTTGGCTGACCAGTCCCCTGGTTCGGCGGCGGTGATCGCCTCGACGCGGAGGCCGACAGCTGCACACATCAGGCGGAGCTCACGCGGTGTGAAGCACGTCGTCCAGAGGTCGGTGCATGCCGTTTCGCCGGTCTCGCTGCGGATTTCCGTGGCCTCGCGATGTACCCCTCGCTCGGCGTCGAAATCGTGACCATCGACCATGTTGGCCACCTGGAGATAGGCGTTGAAGGCGGTGAAGACCACATGACCGCCCGGACTGACCGCCCGCGCCATCCCGGCGAGGATGTCCAGATCCGGATCGAGCGCTTCGCCCGCGGCCGGGCCACCCGACATACCGAAGGCGCCCTGGCAGACCGAGATGACCACATCGAACTCATCGGCAAACGCCAGCCGCCGTGCATCCCCTCGCTCATAGGTGACACCGTCCGGCGCATCCGCCGACGCCACGTCGAGGAACGTCTGGCTGATATCGACTCCGACGACCACGAAGCCTCGGCGCCCCAGCTCGTTTGCATGGCGCCCGGGGCCACAGCCGACGTCGAGAATCCGCTCCTTTCCGGTGAGGTCGAGCCGCTCGATCAGCGTGTCGATCTCCTTCACGGTGCCCTTGGTGAACGAGTACCGCAGGTATGCCGACCCCATGTGGTCGGCAAGTCCCTCAAACCAGTGATCGGTCATCGGCAAGTCACGCTCGGGTCTGTCCCCAGCGTGACTTTCAGCCCTTGGCGTCGGCCCATGTTTCGGCGATTTGGAGATCGACCTCCATGGGGACACGGAGGTCGAAGGCACCCTTCATGACCGACACTGTCAGCTCGCTGGCTTGCTCGACCTCGGCGTCCGGGGTCTCCACGATGATCTCGTCGTGGACTTGCAGCACGATCCGGCTGACGAGTCCCTCGTCCTCGAGCGCCTTGTCGAGCCGCACGATGGCGACCTTGAAGATGTCGGCTGCGAGTCCCTGGATACCGGCGTTCATGGCCTGGCGTTCGCCGGCCTGACGGATCTGACGGTTGCTGCTCGCCAGCTCAGGGATCTGACGGCGACGGCCGAACAGCGTCTCGGTGTAGCCCCGCTCTCGGGCCTCGTTGACAGTGCGGTCCATATAGCTGCGAACGGATGGGAATGCCTCGAAGTACGAATCAAGGATCTCCGTCGCCTCCGACACCGCGATGTTGAGACGCTGGGCGAGTCCGTAGGACTCCATGCCATAGGCCAGCCCGTACGACACCATCTTGGCCTTCGACCGCTCCTCTACATGCACGTCTTCGGGTGCGATGTCGAACACCGCGGCCGCGGTCGCCGTGTGGATGTCGTCACCGTTCTCGAAGGCCGCGATCAGCCCGGGATCCTCGGCCAGATGGGCGATACAGCGGAGCTCGATCTGGTCGTAGTCCGCGACGAGAAGCTTGTAGCGGGGTGGGGCCACGAACGCCGTGCGGAAGACCCGTCCTCGCTCGGAGCGCACAGGGATGTTGTGCAGGTTCGGCGCATCCGACGACAACCGACCGGTGCGGGCCACGGTTTGGTTGAACGTGGCGCGAATGCGATTGCCCTCGCCGACCTCGGCGAGCAGGCCCTCGCCGTAGGTCGAGCGGAGCTTCTCGACCTCTCGGTAGTTCAGGAGATTCTCGACAATGGCGTGCTCGTGACGCATCTTCTCGAGCGACTGCGCATCGGTCGAGTAGCCGGTCTTTGTCTTCTTCTGCGGTGTGAGTCCGAGTTCGTCGAAGAGCACTTCGCGGAGTTGCTTGGTGGAGTTGACGTTGAAGTCGTGACCGGCTTCGTCGATGACTGCGGCTCGCATCGACTCGCAGTCGGCGTTCAGCTCGTCACGAATCCGGAGGAGGACGTCAGGGTCGACACCGATGCCCCGGTGCTCCATCTTGGCGAGCACGCGAACCAACGGAATCTCGAGTTCGTCGTGAAGTTCCAGCAGACCCTGCGAGGCCATCGCCTCGCGCAGCGGCATCACCACACGATCCACGGCCAGCGCTTCGCGTGCCGGCTGGGCTCCGACCGATTCCTGTTCGCCGCCGTCGAGATCGAGCTGCCCTTCCGGGGCTCCGCCGACCGCCATCTCCAGGCTTGCGTAGCGAAGGAGCAACTCGCCGAGGTCGTACCGGCTGTCGGCGGGATCGAGTAGGTATGCGGCCAGTTGCGTGTCGACACTGAGATCACGAAGGTCGACGCCCATCTCGAGCATCCCTCGCATCGCCGGCTTTGCGCCGTGCATCGCCACCGGTCGCCCATCCGTACTCAGCAGGGCGTTCAGCGCGTCGCGGACACCGTCGTCTTCAAAGAATCGACCCTCCACGAAACCGACCTCGGCTCCGGGGCCATCCACCACAAAGGCGAGTCCGTGACGGACTCCGCCCTCGGGAACAGCGATGCTGAGGACATCGGAGCTGGAGTTGGCGGCCGCCAGTGCGATCGCCGCATCGCCAGCCGATTCGTAGACGGTGAGCTCCGGCTCGAGCACCTCCGCTGCTGCGGTGGGTGCCGCACCGAGGACCGGCGCAAGGCGATCCCAAAGGGAGCGGAACTCGAGGAAGTCGAACAGTTTCTTGATGCCTTCGACGTCGGACTCGCCTTGCGTCAGTTCATCGATCTCGTAGGGCAGCTCGACATCGCGGACCAGCACCATCATCTCGATGTTGTTGCGGACGTTCTCCTCGTTGGCGGCCAGGTTCTCCCGCAGTTTCGGGGTGAGCTCGTCGAGCGACGCATAGATACCGTCGATCCCACCCCGTTCGTTGATCAGCTTGGCGGCCGTCTTCTCGCCGACGCCAGGGACGCCGGGCAGGTTGTCGGACTTGTCGCCTCGCATCGCGGCGTACTGGACGTAGTCGACCGGGCGCACTCCCGTGCGTTCGAGGATCCCGGCCTCGTCGTAGAAGGCGTAGTCGCTGACGCCGCGCTTGTTGTAGAGGACCTTGATGTGGGGGTCCTCCACGAGCTGATAGCTGTCTCGGTCGCCTGTGACGACGATGACGTCGTCACCGCGGTCGCGGGCCTGGGTGGCCAGGGTGGCGATGATGTCGTCGGCCTCGAAGCCGACGACCTCCATCGACGGGATCGCCAACGCTTCGAGCACTTCGCGTACGAGGCCCATCTGCTGGCGGAGAATATCGGGCGCCGACTCGCGTTGCGCTTTGTAACTCGGCGTCATCTTGTGACGGAAGGTCGGCTCGGGGCGGTCGAACGCCACGCCGATGCGGTCGGGCTCGTGATCCTTCATCAAGTTGATGAGCATCGACGTGAAGCCGAAGACAGCATTCGTGACCTGCCCGGAAGCAGTCGCCATGTCGGTGGGGAGGGCAAAGAACGCGCGGTAGGTCAGCGAGTTCCCGTCGATGAGCATCACAGTGGCCATTGCGGCCGACCCTAACGCGATCAGCTAGGGGGTGAGACGGCCACTGATCACTTCGTCGGCCACGTCACTCATCCGGCGACGACCCGACATCGCCGACCGCTGAAGGAAGCGGAATGCCTCGTCTTCGGACAACCCATGAGAGTCCATCAGCAGCCCTTTGGCCCGATCGATCAGTTTTCGTTCTTCGACGCGGAACTCGAGTTCGTCGACCTTGGCGAGAAGTGCCTGGTGCTCCTGGCGACGGGCTCGAGCGAGCTCCAACGCCGGCACCAGATCAGTGCGCTGGTACGGCTTGACGAGATAGCTCATAGCGCCGGCATCGCTGGCCTCATCGATCAATTCGCGCTGACTGAATGCGGTGAGGATGACGATGGCGGCGTCGGACTGCTCGTTGATGGCGCGCGCTGCGCTGAGACCGTCGAGCCCCGGCATCTTGATGTCGAGCAGCACGAGGTCGGGGCCGTGTTCCTCGACCAACTGGACCACCTCATCGCCGCGTCCGCAATCGGCAACGACGTCGTAGCCCTCCTCACGAAGTGTCTCGACGAGATCGAGGCGGATGATCGCTTCGTCTTCTGCAACAACCACCCGAACACTCACGAGCTGGCGGACAGCCGATCGAGAAGTGCGTCCTGCTCGGCTTCGAGGGAGACGATCTTGGCCCCGATCCGCTCGCGGTGCTTTCGCAGCCGATCGACGTGACGGCTGGCCTTGCGGTGCTCCTTCTCCGCTAGCGGAGTCTCCGACACGAGCGCCCGCAGGCGGGCGTCATCGGCCTCGTCGGCGAGCTGGCGGAATTGCTGGTCTGAGACCTCGAGCTCTTTGCGCAACGATCGCAGCTGCTCGCTGACGTTACGGAGCTTGCGCTCGATCTGGACCTTGGACATGGACGGTAGTCTACGGCGTGCGCTTCCCTTGGTTGAGTGTTGTCATCGCCTTGACACTTTCTGCCTGCGGCACCGACGGATCGACGGGCTCGTGTGTCGAGCTGCGCGAACCGCAAGATCCCCAAAGCGGGCTTCACGTGATCGATCCGGAGGGCTTGACCTACACCACCGATCCCCCGACCTCGGGGCCTCACGCCGGTGGCCCGGCTGCATCGGGTGTCTTCGGCGAGCCGCTCCTCGCCGCGGTGCAGGTCCGGGTGCTCGAATCGGGTGGCGCCGTGATCCAGTACGACGACACGGTCACCCCGGCAACGGTCGACGAGCTTTCGAATCTCGTCATCGGGCCCGTTGCCCTCGCCCCGACCGGCAGCGAACTACCGAGTCCCGTTGTCGTGACCGCGTGGACGTGGAAGCTCACTTGTGATGCGGTCGATCTCGATCGAATCGCGACCTTCATCGTCGATCGACCTCAGGATGCTCCCGGCATCGACTGATCTTCAGGTCAATTCTCGTCGACCAGGTCAGCGAGCCGCTCGAGCGTTGCCGCCATGTGCTTCGGGTGACTCTTGGGGTAGCCCACCAACTCGAGAGCTTTGGGGATCCGAGCCGTCGACCAGTCGAATGTCTCGGTCACTTTCGTGCCGCCCTCGACCGGTTCGAGTTCGTAGCGCCATCGATGACTGAAGAAATGTGCCCAGGCGATCAGGCGGCCTTCCTCGAACTCCTTGACGGTGCTCGCCATGCGGTAGGGCATACCCATTTTCATGTTCATGCGGAACGTGCTGCCGAGCTTCAGTCGTTCGTCGCCGCTGATCACGCCCTTGACCGTGCCACTGCCGTCCATGTCGACGTGCCCTTGTGGCGTCGCCAGGACCTCGAAGATCTTCTCCGGTGAAGCGGGGATGACCCGACTCACCGACACCATCTGATCAGCCATTCTCGGCCTCAGCGGTGGCCTTGATCGCGGCGAGAGTGGTCTCGATCATTCCGAGCGTGGCCTCGGCTCGTTCCAGGAACTGGTCGTGGGGCCGCTCAACCCATACCGGCGGCTTGTTCACGACCCACCACTTCTCGGTGAGCGTTGTGCCGGCGCCGGATGGGACCATTTCGTAGGACCACCAGGTGCGGTTGTTCTCGACCCCACCGGCGACGAAGGTGAAGTCGCGGCCACGGTCGGCGGCGGCTACCTGGACTTCACGCACCCACTCGAAGTCGCCGGCCTTGTTGGATCCATCGAAGAAGTCACCGACCTGGCCGGTGCCACCATCTCGCCAGGAACCACCGGTGGACTCGGGGCTCCAATCGGCCATCCGAGCAAGGTCGGAGACCAGGTCGTACACGGCTTCGGGCGAGGCGGCGACCTCGATCGAGGCCTCCTGATGAGCGATGACGTCAGCGGCGCGTTCCACGTTGGACTCCCTGGGTCGTTGCCATTGTCTAACGCACGCTGGGGTCTGTCCCCAGCGTGCGTTAGAACTCGTCCGATCTTATCTCTGAGTACCCGGGGCGGGACTTGAACCCGCACGCCTGTGAAGGCAACGGATTTTGAGTCCGTCGTGTCTGCCAATTCCACCACCCGGGCAGGGAGTGAACCGGTTGGCAGCGTAGCCTTCCGATCGTGTTGGCCAACATGAGGAAGCGTCTGATCCGTGGACTGATCCTCGGGTTCATCATCTCCGCCGTGCGGGAATGGTCGATTCGACGACACCAGGAGGATCTCGAGGTGTGGCCGGTTCGCGACTAGTGACATCTGACACAACGGATTACCCTCCGGTAATGAAACCGCACCAACGTCGCGCGAGTCAGAATGAGACGACGCCCGTAGCGCTGCGGGTCGATCAGCTGCTGGAGGGCCTACATCCATGATCGTCTTCACGTACCCGGGACAAGGTTCACAGACCCCGGGCATGGGTGCCGCGTGGAAAGATCACCCCTCCTGGGAGCTGGTCGAGGAAGCCTCCGACGTCACCAGCCGAGACATCGGCGCCCTCCTGCTCGACACGGATGCCGAAGAGCTGACGATGACCCGCAATGCGCAGCTGGCCACCTTCATCACCTCGATGGTTGTTCTCGATGCAGTCAGTCGCACCGGGGCCGAAGCCGCTGCCCATGCCGGTCACTCGCTCGGCGAATACTCCGCTCTCACAGCCGCCGGCGCACTCGACTTTGCCGATGCTGTTCTGCTCGTCAACGAGCGAGGCGATGCCATGCAGGCCGCGGCCGAGGAACAAGACGGCACGATGGCCGCCATCCTCGGCCTCGAGGACGACCAGGTCGACATCGCCTGCCAGCGTGCATCCGGAGACGCTTGGATTGCCAACTACAACGCGCCCGGCCAAGTCGTCATCGCCGGTAGCCCCGGCGACCTCGACAAGGCCTGCGCCATCGCCAAGCAACTCGGCGCCAAGCGCGCCATGCGCATCCCCGTCGGCGGTGCCTTTCACACCCCGTTGATGATCCCCGCCCGCGATCGACTCCGCAAGGCCATCGACCAGATCGAGTTCCGCACACCCGAGCAGCCCGTCTACGCCAATGTCGATGCCAGCGCCCACGAGGACGCCTCGGACTGGCCGGACCTCCTCGGTGCTCAACTGACCTCGCCGGTTCGTTGGCGCCAGACGCTGCGCCAACTCGACGACGACGGTTTCACCACTTTCGTCGAGTTGGGCCCGGGCACGGTGTTGACCGGCTTGGTCAAGCGTGCGGTCACGACGGCCAACCGCAAGAGCGTTTCGACACCTGCCGATCTCGACGGCCTCCTCGAGAGTCTCTCGGGTTCGAAGTCGTCCGACGCGGGCATTCTCGAGGGCGAGCATCTCTTCGCCACCGAGCGCATGGTCGTTTCTCCGTCCGCCGGCATCTTCAAACCGAGTGAGACCTGTACCGACGGCACCGTCATCGAAGTCGGAGAAGTGCTCGGTAGCGTCGGTTCGCAGGAAGTCGTCAGCTCGTTTTCCGGGCAGATAAAGGGTGTGCTCGCGTTCGAAGGCGAACGAGTCACCTCCCGTCAACCCATCGCCTGGCTCAGGACCACCGCATGACCATTCGAGTCGCCGGAATCGGCACCGCTCTGCCCGAAAAGATCGTCACCAACGACGACCTCGCCCAGACGATGGACACCAACGATCAATGGATTCGCGAGCGTTCAGGCATCGGGCAGCGCCATGTCGGTGGCGTCACGTCCGAACTCGCCATCGAGGCCGGGATCCAGGCCATCAAGAACGCCGGCCTCACCCCAGACGACATCGGCCTCCTGATCGTCTGCACCACCACGCCCGATCAGCAGTTGCCCGCCACTTCCGCGGTCGTGCAGCGCGACATCGGGCTGAGCTGTGGAGCGTTCGACATCAACGCTGTGTGCGCCGGCTTCCTCTACAGCTACGTCATGGCGTACGGCCAGATGCTCATGCCGGGTGGGCCCGAGCGGGTTCTCGTCATCGGCTCCGAGTCCCTCTCTCGAATCGTCGACTGGACCGATCGCGGCACCGCCATCCTGTTCGGCGACGGCGCCGGGGCGGTGGTGATGGAGCGTCACGAGCAGGGCGAGATGCTTGCCTACGACCTCGGCAGCAACGGCGAGCTCCAAGAGATCCTCTACGCCGATCACGGCGGCTACATCAAGATGGAGGGTCGCGAGGTCTTCAAGCGCGCCGTTCGGGCCGTGAGCGGCTCGGTCGAGATCGCGCTCGAGAAGGCAGGCCTCACCGCCGACGACATCGACGTCGTGATCCCCCATCAGGCCAACATCCGGATCATCGAGGCCGTCTCGCAACGCACCGGCCTCGCCATGGAGAAGACCCACAACGTGATCGAGTTCACGGGCAACACCTCGAGCGCCACGATTCCCCTCACCCTTGCCGAGGCGGAGCGCAACGGCGCGCTCCGACCGGGCCAGATCGTGCTCATGACCGGCTTCGGGGCCGGCATGGCATGGGGCACCGCGGTGGTGCGCTGGTGACCGATCGCGTTGTCCTCATCACCGGCGGCAACCGAGGCATCGGCCTCGCCACCGCCAAACGTTTCGCGACCGCCGGCTACAAGGTCGCGGTCACGGCACGATCCGGCTCAGCCGACGACGCCGAGGGAATCCTCGTCGTCAAGTGTGACGTCACCGACACCGACTCGGTCAACGCTGCGGTCGACGAGATCGAAGAGAAGCTGGGCAACGTGGAGATCTTCGTCTCCAATGCCGGCATCACCAAAGACGGTCTCACACTCAAGATGAGCGACGAGTCGTTCGAATCCGTGATCGACGCAAACCTCACCGGCGGCTTCCGGGTTGCCCGTCGCGTCGTCAAGGGCATGATGCGTGGCCGCTGGGGTCGCATGGTGTTCGTCAGTTCGGTTGCCGGCATCGGCGGCAACCCTGGGCAGGCCAACTACTCGGCGTCCAAGGCAGGCCTCATCGGGTTGTCCCGATCGCTCGCGAAGGAATTCGCCAGCCGAAACATCACCTGCAACGTCGTTGCCCCCGGTCCCATCGAGACCGACATGCTGGCTGAACTCAACGATGCCCAGCGCGATGCGATGCTGTCGGTCGTCCCCCTCAACCGCCTCGGCCAGGCCGACGAGATCGCCGCGGCGATCGAGTTCCTCGCTTCGGAAAGCGCCGGCTACATCACGGGCACTGTGTTGCCCGTCGACGGCGGCCTATCGATGGGCTAGTGGACCCCGATAGGGTTCACCGGCTGAACAATCTCAATCAGCAGAACAACGGGAGAAATACCAATGAGTGACGAAAACTTCGATCGCTTCAAGAAGTGCGCCGTCGACGTCCTCTCTGTCGAAGACAGCCAGGTCGTTACCGATGCCACGTTCGAGTCCCTCGACGCCGACAGCCTCGACCTCGTCGAGCTCGTCATGGCTCTTGAAGAGGAGTTCGACGTCAACGTCGAAGAGGAAGAACTCGAGGGTGTGGCCACCATCGGAGCGGCGTACAACCTGATCACGTCCAAACTCTAATGCTGGGACGTCGGGTCGCCGTTACCGGCATTGGCGTGGTCGCCAAGGCCGGGCTCGGCAAGGACGCATTCTGGCAAGGGCTCATCGGCGACGCACCGGACGGCACCCGCTTCATCGAGGACTGGGACGCAAGTGCCTACTTCGACAGCCCCAAGGACGCTCGCCGCAGCGACCGCTACACCCAGTTCGCCTTGGCGGCTGCCGCCGAGGCAGTCGAACAAGCCGGAGACATCACCGCTGATCCCGCACGCCGTGGCACGTCCATCGGCACCGGAATCGGCGGCATCGGCACCCTCGAGACTCAAATCGAGGTGCGCCTGACCAAGGGCGAGAAGCGGGTCTCCCCGTTCCTCGTACCGATGATGATGCCGAACGCTGCTCCCGCCGCCGTCAGTATGCGCTACGGCTGGCAGGGGCCGTGTGAAAACACCGTCACCGCCTGTGCGGCCGGCACCCACGCCATCGGCAACGGTGCACGCATGGTGGCCGACGGCCGTTGCGACGTCGTGATCGCGGGTGGTGCCGAGGCACCGTTCACGCCCACCGCCATCGCCGGTTTCTCCAACATGACCGCATTGTCATCGAGCGGCGTGAGTATGCCATTCGACGAGAAGCGCGACGGATTCGTCATGGGCGAAGGCTGCGGCCTGCTCGTGCTCGAAGCCTGGGACGTCGCGGTCGAACGTGGCGCCACCATCCTCGGTGAGGTGCTCGGCTCGGCCAGCACCGCAGATGCTCACCACATCACCGCTCCCGCCCCCGGCGGTACCGGTGCGGTGACCTGTATGCAGATCGCCATCGAGGACGCGGGCCTCACCCCTGCCGACATCGGCCACATCAACGCTCATGGCACCTCAACCGGTAAGAACGACGCCGCAGAAGCAGAGGCTGTCGCCAAGGTGTTCGGCACCGACGGCGGCCCGCTGGTCACCAGCACGAAGGGCATCACCGGTCACGCCCTCGGCGCCGCTGGGGCTCTCGAAGCCGTGGCCGTTCTGCTCTCGATGCAGCACAGACTCATTCCACCCACGGTCGGGCTCACCACACCTGACCCGGAACTGCCCACCATCAACCTGGTGATGGGCGAACCCAAGGCGTGGACGCCAGCTCCGTCACTGTCGAACTCGTTCGGCTTTGGCGGCCACAACGGCACCCTGGTCCTCGGCCCCGCGTAAGTCGTCACCTAACACTGGGGAGACCCGGTGTTACGAATGGCGCGGTGTTACGACTGCCCTAGGCGGGCGCCATCACAAAGAGCAGTCCGAGCTCGACGGCAACTTCGCCGTCGACATGGGCGCGCCCGGTGGCCTTCCCGGCACGAGCGGACATACGCCCGAGTTCGGCCTCGAGAGTCAGCGTGTCGCCGGGGACGACTTGGCGCCGAAAGCGAGCCTTGTCGATTCCGCCGAACAGCGGGATACTGCCGGCGAACCGGTCGTCGCTGAGGATCGCCACTGCGCCGAGCTGCGCGACGGCCTCGCACATGAGCACACCCGGAAGCGTGGGTCGGCCCGGAAAGTGACCGGCAAAGAACGGCTCGTCCCCGGTCAGCCGCCAGATCCCCTTGATCACGCCGTCGTCGAACGAGATGACCTGGTCGACGAAGAGGAACGGATCCCGGTGCGGGATGACTTCGATCGGCTTGGGCAAACTCATTTCGTCTCCTCCAGCGCGGCCAACAGCTCTTCCGCGGTGGCCTTCGGACTGATCTTGGGCCAGGAGTGCTCGATTTCGCCGGTCGGCCCGACCAGGAACGCAGTGCGGATGATCCCCTCGTACTCGCGGCCGTAGAGCTTCTTGGGGCCCCAGACACCGTACTTGTCGGCTACTGCATGATCGGGGTCGCTCAGCAGCGGGAACCCGAACTCGTGCTTGGCGTCCCACTTGGCCTGAGCAGTGGGCTCATCCGGACTGATCCCGAACACCTGCACGGCGCCGATGTCGCCGGCGATGTCTCGCACGCTGCATGCCTGTGTCGTACATCCGCCGGTGTTGGCCTTGGGATAGAAGAACAGGAACACTCGCTGCCCGTTCGAAGCACTCAGCCGATGCTTCGTGCCGGTCTGATCCGCGAGATTGAAGGCTGGTGCGCGGTCACCGGGTTGCAGGTGCGTCATGGGCCGAAGCTAGACGGATCAGGGCACGGACGCGACACGGGGGCGACACATGTGCCGCCCCCGCACTTCGCGTTGTCGCTGACTACGACGACTCAGCTCTTGCCGACAGCGTTCAGCTGCGGCTCTTGCCGGCAGCCTTCAGCTTCGAGCCAGCCGACACCTTGGTACGCGTGCCGGCGGGGACCTGAATGGCCTCACCGGTCTGTGGGTTGCGTCCGGTGCGAGCGGACGTGTTGGCCTTTTCGATCTTCATCCAGCCGGTGATGGCAACCTCGTTGCCAGCGCTGACCTGAGCGGCGATGGTTTCGAACATCGCGTCGAGGCAGGCGCCTGCGTCCTTCTGGCTTACGTCGGCCGCGTCGGCCATTGCTGCGACAAGTTCGCCCTTGTTCATCTGTGTACTCCTTGGTTGTCCACGACAATTCGCGGTCGGTGAACTACACACGAGTCGATTTCGGGCCGCGAGTCAAGCATTTCCACCGAATCTCATCGCGAGACTTCCGCAGAATGACAGGCCAGACCGACGTTGGCCGGCCCCCGATCGACGAATTACAAGCCCGCGCGCGGGTCCAATTCGTGCTCCGCATCGCCAACACCGCTCTCGCCGACAACGCTCTCGCCAACATCGCTCTCATCAACATTTCGCATGAACTCGGCCGAGCGCTCGAAGTAGCCCATCAGCGCGTCGATCACCGGTTGACCCCCGTCGACATCACCGAGCAGCGAGTCGACTGCTGCGGTCATGTGCCTCATCCATGCGTCTCGCGCGGCGCGGTCAACCGAGAACGGAGCGTGACGCATCCGCAGTCGAGGGTGGCCTCGGCTCTCGCTGTACGTTGTCGGCCCACCCCAGAACTGGATCAGAAACAGCGTCAGACGTTCCTGGGCCCCCGCCATGTCCTCTGCTGGATACATGGGCTGAAGGACCTCATCGGTCGCCACGCCGGCGTAGAAGCGGCGCACGAGCTCTCTGAAGAAGGCATCACCGCCGACTGCCTCGTACAGGCTGACTTCGCTCTCGTTGCCTGCCGCGTTGCTGCCCACGGCTCCGACGGTAGTGCCGACCGCTACGGCATCTCCATACGGGCGAGGGCTCGCTTGATGCATGCGTACTCTTCGGCTGCAGTTCTGCAGTCCTTGCACCTCTCGAGATGGCTGAGCACCCTCTCGGCGCGGTCGTCGTCGAGCTCTTGGTCGAGCCATTGGTCGACAAGCGTGCCCCAACGGAGCCGGTGGATAACTCCCATCGACCGACGAAACCCACCAGCAGTCTTCGTCATTCCCCTGACCAGCTGGAGTGGTCCGTGACGAACTAGGTTCAGCCGTTGATGGGCGATCCGTTGACCGACGAACGCGAACTGAAAGAGGCGTTCGATCGCTACGTCGTGCCCGAGATCGAGGTCCTCTACCGGGTCGCTCGCTCGATCACCCGCAATGCAACCGATGCCGAGGACCTCGTCCAGGACACGATGCTGCGCGCCTTCCGCGCAATTGGCCGCTTCGATGGTCGTCATCCGCGTGCCTGGCTGCTCACCATCATGCGCAACGCACAGATCAACCGGGTTCGTCGGAAGCGGCCGGAATTGATGCGCGATCCCGATGCCACGATGGACCGGGTCGCCTCAGAGGACAAGGACGACGCCAGTCCGGAGGCCCAGGTGCTCGATCGTGGCTACGAGGCCGCGATCGAATCCGCCCTCGACGCGCTTCCGGCAAAGTTTCGCACTGTTGTCGAGCTCGTCGACGTGCAGGCCCTTTCCTACCAGGAGGCAGCCGACATCCTGGGCGTGCCGACCGGCACGATCATGAGCCGGTTGCACCGAGCTCGCACCCGCATCCGCAAACACCTCGAACAGCACGGTGGCTACGTCAACGGGAGACCCGCATGATCCGACGCCCCTGGTACCGCAGCAAGACCTCGCCCGCGAGCTGTCGCGAAGTTGGCCGGGTTCTTCAGCACTACCTCGACAGCGAGATGGACCCGGAGTGGGCGGCACGCGTCACCGAACACCTGGAGGCGTGCAAGGACTGCGGTCTCGAAGAAGAGACCTATCGGGAGATCAAGTCAAGTTTGGCTCGCCGGCAGCCCTCGGCCACGGACGACGCCGTCGCCCGGCTCCGCGAATTCGGCCGATCGTTGACCGACGACTAGCTGACGCCCGACACAAAGACCCAGGTCGCCACGATGAATGCGGCCCAGCCGAGCACGACGGCTGTCTGCACTGTTCGCCGAGACTTGATGATCACGGCGAGGCCACCCCAGAACATCGCGATCGCGTAGAAGATGCCGGACTGGCCGATCTGATCGGCTTGGGCATCCTTCTCCAGCGCGAGCTGATCGAGCGCGAGCGACTCCGCGGAGCTCTCGTCTGAGGCGAGAAGGATCTCGGTCGAATTCAAGATGTCGAGCGACGGGTCGTACTCAAACGGGCTGAACGCCACGTCCTTGCCACCATCGTCGAGCCAGACATTGATCGCATCGATCAGCTCGAAACTCATGAAGTCAAGCACCTCATCAGCGCTGTCGAACTCCTCTGAAGCTTCGCGCGTGATCCACTCCAGATAGACGCCCATCTCGAAGTTCAGATCGGTCGTGTATTCGTTGTAGAGGCTGTCCGCCAGCCCGGCCGCGATGATCGACTTGTTGAAGTTCTGCGTGACTTCGTCGGCCACCTGGGCCTCGAACCAGGCGCTCGCCGCGATGAGCACCGTCGAGAGCCCGAGCAGGATGGTGGCCACGATCTCCAGCGCGTGGAGCTCGCTTCGGGGGCTCTCGGTATCGGTGGTCATGCTGGTAGCACCCTCTGCTGGATCGGTTGTTCGGAGAGACTTGCGTCGGCGATCTCGTCGGCGACGAGATCGAGCACGGCGTCGCTCGTGTAAAACAACGAGTGCCGCAGGTGGAACTTGTGCGTGAGTCCGGCCGTGATGGTCTTCACGGCACGGCCGAGTTC
>JAJCXX010000078.1 GCA_029263195.1 Acidimicrobiales bacterium | reverse complement strand
TGGTTTTTGGTGTTTTTTTCCTCTGTTTGGCGGTTCTCCCTTCGGGGTGGGGGTGCCTCCCCCCCCCCACGATTCAGAAACGCGTTTCTGTTTGAGCTTCTGTTTGAGCTTCTGTTTGAGCTCGAGTTCAAGCTCGAACTGGCCCAGGAAGGGTTTTACTTGAGCTCGACGGTGGCTCCGGCGGCCTCCAGGGCCTCCTTGGCCTTCTCGGCGTCTTCCTTGGAAGCACCTTCGATGACGGCCTTCGGCGCGTTGTCGACGAGTTCCTTGGCTTCCTTGAGTCCCAATGACGTGAGGCCACGGACCTCTTTGATGACCTGGATCTTCTTTTCGCCAGCACCCGTCAGCATCACGTCGAAGGCGGTCTGCTCCTCCTCGGCATCGCCTCCTTCGGCGGCGGGAGCGGCAGCGGCTGCCGGGGCAGCTGCGGTGACGCCGAACTTCTCCTCGAATTCACCGAGCAACTCGCTCAGCTCGAGAACGGTCATCGACGCGATCGCGTCGAGGATTTCTTCTTTGGTTGTTGCCTTGGTTGCCATGATCAGGCCTCCCTTTCGTCAGCGTCAGCCGACGCCTGGTCTGCGGCGTCGTCCGACGCCTCGTCTGGTGTGTTGTCTGGTGTGCTGTCTGGTGTGCTGTCTGGTGTGCTGTCGGCGTCGTCTGATGCCTCGGCGGGCTCTTCGATGGACTCCTCGGTGGAATCCTCGGCCGGGGCCTCGGCAGCCGGAGCTGCTCCACCCTGGTCGATGAGGGCCTTCAACCCGTAGGCAAAGTCTCGCGGCAGGGCCTGTAGCAGGCCGGCCAACTTCGACATCGGGGCCTGGAAGGCACCAGCGAGTTGAGCGAGCAGAACTTCTCTGGACGGTAGTTCGGCCAGTGCCTTCAAGTCGTCGCTGCTGAGCAGCTTGTTGTCGAGCACGCCTCCCTTGACGATGAGCGCTTCGTTGGCCTTGGCAAAACTCTTGAGTGCCTTGGCCGTAGCGGCAACATCTCCCGGGGAACCATCCGGCTTGTGTCCAACGAACGCTATTGCTGTTGGGCCGCTGAGCAGGTCGTCGATCTCGAGTCCCACCTCGCGCGCTGCCAAGCGCACCAGAGTGTTCTTGTAGATCTTGTACTCGCTACCGGCTTCACGAAGAGCGCTGCGCAGTTCGGCCATGGCCGGAACATCGAGCCCTCGGAATTCGGTGAGCATCGCACCGTCGGCGGATTCCAGCTTCTCGCGGACTTCCTCGACTATTGCGACCTTTTCCGGTCTTGGGTCTCCCATCTCACCTCCTTGCTTTCTGTCGGGTGCACCTCGGCGCACGGTTGGTTGTGCGCAGAACGCACTCGGGCGCCCACCTCAGAGGCGGACGCCCTACAGAAAGCCGCACCCGGCCTGAGCCGGTTTGGCGATTCGGGACTCCTCCTACTCCGGCGGGACAAGTCCCATTGGTGCTCGTTGTGAGCGCACCGGAGGTCTTCGGTGGACAAGATCTTTGGTTGTCGAATCAATTGTGAAACGCAGAGGCTAACGGCCGCGACGCCCGGTTGCTCCGGTCAGTCTTCGCTGCCGGTGATCTGTGAGGGGTCGATGCGAACACCGGGACCCATGGTCGCCGACACCACAACCTTCTTGACATAGCGGCCCTTGGCGGACGCCGGGCGAACTCGCTCGATCTCACCCAGGACTGCACGCAGATTGGTGAGAAGGGCATCCTCAGTGAAGGAGGCCTTTCCGATCGGAACGTGAACGTTGGAGAATCGATCGGTGCGGTACTCGACCTTGCCGCCCTTGAACTCCTCGATCGCCTTGGCGACGTCGGGGGTCACGGTGCCGGTCTTGGGGTTGGGCATGAGGCCACGAGGACCCAACACTCGACCCAGTTTGCCGACGACCGGCATCATGTCGGGCGTGGCGATGGCAATGTCGAAGTCGGTCATGCCGCCCTCGACCTCGGCCGCGAGATCCTCGGCCCCAACATGTTCGGCGCCGGCTTCGCTAGCAGCAGCCGCGGCCTCGCCCTGGGCGAATACGGCGATCCGCACGTCCTTGCCGGTGCCCTCGGGCAACGCGACAGTGCCACGGATCATCTGATCGGCTTTGCGAGGGTCGACTCCGAGCCGCACCACAACATCGACGGTCTCGTCGAAACTGGCCGAGGCCAACGACTTGACCAGTGCCACCGATTCCGAATCGGAATGGAGGTGATCACGGTCGAAGCGCTTCGCCGCGTCTGTGTACTTCTTGCCTTTCGCCATTATGGCTCCCTCATGTAGTTGCGCCGCCGGCGAGGTCGTCCGGCTGGTCGCAGTGTTGAATCTGCTTGGAACTTGCTTGAATCTGCCTGGTTCTTGCTTGGGTCTGACTGGCCGAGCTCGCGCTCAGCCCTCGACCTTGATGCCCATCGAACGGGCGGTGCCGGCAACCTGGGCCTTGGCGCCATCCATATCGACGGCGTTGAGATCAGGCATCTTCACTTCGGCGATCTCGGCGACCTGGGCGTCGGTGATGGTGGCCGCAACCTCACGACCGGGATTGTCGGCCGCCTTGTCGATACCGGCCGCCTGAGAGATCAGAAAGGCCGTGGGCGGGGTCTTGAGAATGAACGTGAAGGTGCGATCATCGAAGATGCTGATCTCGACCGGAATGATCTGACCGCGCTTGTCTTCGGTACGTGCGTTGTATGCCTTGCAGAAATCCATGATCGCAATGCCGTGCGGACCGAGCGCGGTGCCGACCGGCGGGGCAGGCGAAGCCTGTCCGGCGGGGATTTGGATCTTGACTACAGCAGCAATCTGCTTTTTTGCCATGGCTTACATTCCTGAGAGAAGGGTGACGAGACAGTGTGGCGGTGGCCGAGGGCGGCCACAACCTCAGAGCCGCGCTACCTGCGCGAATTCGAGTTCGACCGGGGTCTCACGGCCGAAGATGTTGAGGAGGACCTTGACCTTCAGCTGATCCTCGTTGATCTCGATGATCTCGCCGAGGAAGTCGGCGAATGGGCCCTCGACGACCCGAACCGTCTCCGCCAGTCCGTATTCGAACATCGGCTTCGACTTTTTGGCGGCGGCCCTCTGGCGGTCGGCTTCGATACCGAGGAACGTCTCGACGTCCTTGCGGCGAAGTGGCGACGGTTTGCCGCCCTGGTTGACGAATCCGGTTACGCCCGGGGTGTTGCGAAGGACGTACCACGCATCGTCGTCGAGGCGACATCTCACGAGCAGGTAGCCGGGGAAGAGCTTCTTCTCGCTGACGACCTTCTTCAGGTTCTTCAGCTCGGTGACCTCGCGGGTCGGGATCTCGACCTCGTAGATCCGGTGCTCCATGTTCATGGATTCGGTGCGAGCCTCGATATTGCGCTTGACCTTTTTTTCGTATCCCGACTGGGTGTGGACGACGTACCACTTGCCCGGACGATCGAAGGGGCTCAGGTAGGGCTCCTCGGGCTCGCCATCGTCGAGCAGGGCATCTTCGTCGACAACCTCGGGGGTGGCCACGAAATCGGGGCCGGTCCACTCGTTGGTGAGCTCGCCCGCCGACTCGGCTGCCTCGTCGGATTCTGCTGACTCGGCTGCATCGACTGACTCGACGGCATCGTCTGACTCGGTGCCGGCTGACTCGGCCTCTGCTGACTCGGCTGCATCGACGGCATCGTCTGACTCGGTGCCGGCTGACTCGGCCTCGGCTGACTCGGCTGACTCGGCTGACTCGGCCTCGGGGGCCTCGGTCGCTTCTGGGGCTTCGGTGTTCATGTCGAGATCTTCTTCTGGTCCTGGTGTTGGTTCTGGTTCTGGTTCTGGTTCTGGTTCTGGTTCTGGTTCCGGTGCTTTTTCAGGCACGAATCAGTTGGCGAACAGGTCGAGAACGAGGGTCGAGAACAACCAATCGAGCCCGTAGATCATGGTCGTGATCACAACGATGGTGGTCAACACCACGATCGAGTAGTTGATCGTCTCGGCGCGAGACGGCCATGCGACCTTACGAAGCTCACCACGCACCTCGCCGATGAATTGGCCGGGGCTGGTTCGCTCCTGGGGTGGCGCTGAATTGGTTTGCTGACGTCGCTTGCGAACTGGTTCGCCGTCGGCGTCGACTTCACCCTGCTTCTGCAGCATGCGCTTTTGTTGTCGGTTCATCGACATATTGGATCCCTTGAATGATCGGATACGACGCCGCTTGGCGACACCATCTCGCAGGGGCGGCAGGACTCGAACCTGCAACCGCCGGTTTTGGAGA
>JAJCXX010000077.1 GCA_029263195.1 Acidimicrobiales bacterium | reverse complement strand
ATCTGGTACGGGCTGCGATCGACGAGTGAACCGGAGTAGGCAGCGTTGACGTGTTCACGATCGTCGGGGTGAATGGCGTCCAAGAACGCTTCATAGGTGGAAGCAAACCGCTCCTTGTCCTGCTCGAACAGTTCATAGATCTCGTCGCTCCACCACAACTCGCCGGTAACAATGTCGAGTTCCCAGCTACCCAACTTGGCGACCGCCTGAGCCCGGCTCAGACGTCCCTCGCTGAGGAGGACTACTTGCTCTCGGCGCGTGCGTTCTTCTTGAACGGCCTTCTCGGAGTCGATGTTGCGAATGACCTGCAATACATGATCTTCGTCGAAGCTCCGCAACCGCGCCTCGAACCACGAGGAATGGTCGTAGACCTCCAACGAATACTCGAAGGTCACTTGCCGGCCCGTGTCCAGCGCCTCCTCAATACCGCGCATCGTCCGGTCAGCCAGATCAGAAGGAAGCAACTCGCTTATCATTCGGCCGATCTGCTCTGCCCTTGGCGCGATCAGATCCACGTGCTCGTTGCAGTCAACGACGCGGCCCTGCCGGTCAATCACGAGCACGATGTCGGGCATGGCCTGAACGACCCTGCTGAAGTGTTCGCTGGACCGCGCCACCGAGGCCTGATCTGGATGTGGCTCTGGCATGGCCCTCATCTTCCTCGGTAGAAGATCGCTCCTTGCTAGAGAATCGGCAAAGACGGTCACAAGATGAGTGGTCCGCCGGCGACTCACCCCATGGTGGACCCGCGTCTGATCCGTCAACCCAACGGTGCCGTCGTGCGTAGCGTTGCAACGGCCTTCTCAGTTCGTCTGAGTTGGTGCCGATGGGCGACAATGGCATCTACCTCGGCAATAGAAGGGTCCTCGCACGCGACGAGACCGGCCGACGAATTGGTGCGGTCGGTTCTCCCGAGGCTGACCAGCCGCGTCTTTGTCGATCTCGCCATCTGGATGACGAGTTTCGGCGTCGTCACAGGCGTCGCGTTCCCGTTCTTTGTGGTCGTGATGGGTGTTCCGTCGTCCGACGTGCTCACGCCAATCTTCTTTGCGGCGACACTCTTCGCCGGCATTCTCGTTGGTGCCGTCAACTATGTGCTCGCTCGGGTCGTGGTGGGCTCGCGGCTGCGGCTCTTGCAGAGCCGTATGGCCACAGTCGAGGACAACGTTCGCCTATCCACATACTCCGCTGATCGATCCCAATGCACCCCCGAGACGTGCACGATCCCAGTCGACTCAGAGGATGTGCTTGGTCAAACAGCTGCCGGATTCAACGGTCTGGTCGAGGTTCTTGCTGCCAGCACCCGGGCGAACGATGTGGCCCGGCGCTTCGCCGCCACCCTGACGTCACATATCGAGCTCAACCTGCTTGCCGAGCTCGCACTCGATGATCTGCAAGCGATCGGTCGCTTCGAGGCGGCCGCGATCTGCGTGATCAACGAGGGGCAGCCGATGACGGTTGCGTCGAGCGGACTGGTGAACGGCGACTCGCTCGCCGACGCAGCCCCGATCCAAAGGGCGCTGCAGACCCTTCAGCTGGTGAGACTGGACCTTCCCGCAGACATCAAGGTCGATGGCGGTGTCGTCGAGTTCTCACCGCGCACGGTCCTGACGTTCCCACTTCAGCTGCGGTCGGTACCGATCGGCGCCGTGATGCTCGCTTCGCTTCACGCCGTCTCCGAAGACGAAGTGCGGCTGGTCGAACAGCTGCTACCAAACCTCGCCGTCGCGCTCAGCAACGCCCTGAGTCACCAGCGACTCCAGAAGGTCGCAGCATTGGATCCGCTCACCGGCCTCCTCAACCGGCGCTTCGGCCTCGACCGCCTCGGGGAGGAGTTCAGCCGCGCGGTTCGAGGCTCCGAGCCGCTGGGTGTCCTGCTCTTTGACATTGACCACTTCAAGCAGGTGAACGATACGCACGGACATCAGGCAGGAGACCAGATGCTCCAGGCTGTGGCTGAGTCGGCACGCGCCGCTGTTCGCGAGGGCGACACGCTGATTCGTTATGGTGGCGAAGAGTTCTTGGTCGTTCTTCCCGGCGCAGGAGTCAGCGACGTCCGGGAGCTCGGAGAACGCATTCGGCGCGCCGTCGAGGCGACCGAAGTAGCCATTGGATCAGCAAAGATCTCTGTCACAGTGAGCGTTGGCGCAGTTGCCTTTCCCGCTACGAAGGTCGCCGACATTGACGATCTCATCAGTAGAGCCGACGCCGCGATGTATGCCGCGAAGTCGGCCGGACGAAACCGACTCACGCTCGTCTCCTGACGATCATGGTCGAGTTGATCTGAGGGTGCCGGTAGCTCAACTGCGTGCGCTGGCCCGAGGCATGCATGCTTTGCATGGCTCGGCATGGTGTCCCATGGCTTCCAGACCGCACCACGTGCCAATCGGCTTCTACACCCAGCGACACCACCGTTGCGCCATCAGTCAATGTCCGCCGGGACTTGTTCGCCCCAGTACTTGTCAGCCACGACCAGTTCTTCTGGAGGATCCGGTGGTGCGTCGTCGGGAGAGGGCCATGCGTCTTGCGGGATTTCAGATGGCGGGGGCGGGGTGCCCTGAACCCAGTCGCGGAACACGTCGACGGTGATGTCGACCGCATAGCCGCTTCGAGGTGTGCTGAGTCGCACGAATGGCGGGCTTCCGGATTCAATGATGCGTCGTCCGTCCTGTGCAATCCGAGCCGCCGACGATGGACCCATCAGTGCGAGTCCCTCGCTGCCATTCGGGAACTGAAACTCGTTGGCGAAGATTATGTAGCGACCACCGGGGGTGGCATCGGAGGCGTTCATGATGTCTGCTCTGAACACCTCGATCGGCGGTAGCCGGATTGGCTGTGGCGCGTCCTCTGGCCGGGTTTGATAGAGCACTGGGTGGGCAATGGTCGCCATCTCGCCGGGCCCGGTCTTGAGTTCGCCAGAGAGGACTTCGACCACGCGGAAGCGGAGGCCGTCGAACGTTGTGACGCTGCCCCGAGGCTCGGGTTGGCCAGGTTCGATCGGCTCAGCGTCTGTGCCGACATCGAGGACGAAACCGGCGAACTGGCCGATGAACACGACGTCTCCAACTGCGGCGAATTGAGCAGGGTCCTGAGAAGGCGGCCACGATGCATGGATGAGGCCGCTGTTCCGAACAGGGTCGAAGAACCGACTCTCGGTATCTCCAGTGTCGGAGCCAGCGGCAGAAACATCGAGGTCAGCGACAGATACAGCAGTGGTTGAAGAAGATCCCTCGAATTGCTCGCTCCCTCCGCAAGCCGAAACCGCGAAGGTGAGCGCAGCAGTGAGCGCAACTAGGGCGAGCCCGTTGCGAGGAGTGTCTGACAAGCGCCGGTTGATCATTGCTCAGTACCCCACGTCGATCTTTGTGGAATCCTTCGATGGTAGGCGCGTCGAGCCCCACCAGTGATGCAGCTCGCACCGGCGAGTCCGCAGGTGAGTGCCCGTTCGACCGTCCCGACCATTCCACAATCCGAAATCAGGGCGGTGTGGCCACACGGAGTGTGGGTGGAGACCACAGATTTCGGAATCGGTGGCGTGGGGTGGGGTGGGTCAGGAGGTGGTGGCGGGATTCCACAGGAGGGTTTCGGGGTGGAACTGGCTCCAGGCGAACCAGAACGACTGGTGACTCACGGCCTCATCGCCACCCGAAAGAGTCGCCCGCAAACCCCCACCATC
>JAJCXX010000076.1 GCA_029263195.1 Acidimicrobiales bacterium | reverse complement strand
AGCGGCACCGTCGTCGAGATGTGGAACAAGTCGCCCAGTGAGGTGATCATGTCGTCGCCCGCGATCGGCGACATCGACGGAGACGGACGAGCCGAGGTCATCGTCGGGGCGGGAGAGTTCTGGTTCCTGACCTGCGCCAATGGATATCCATGTGGTCCTGCTGGCGGCACCGACCACGTCAAGGTCTTTGCGTGGCATGTCGACGACGGATCTCCGTTGCCTGGCTTCCCCGTGTCGACCGGTGGAACGGTGATGGCCAGTCCGGCACTAGGTGATGTGGATGGTGACGGGCTGCCCGAGGTCGTCGTTGGCAGCTACGACGGCTATGTCTACGCGTGGAATGGCGACGGCTCGGTGAAGTGGAAGTCACTTCCGAGCTGGGCGCATCTGCCGGCTACTCGCATGATCGGCCAGCCTGTGATCGCCGACCTCAACGGCGATGGGAGCCAGGACGTGGCTGTCGGGTCCGGAAATGGCATGGCCTTCCTAGACGGTCGAACCGGTGCCAGTCTCGACTCCTCGCTGCCTTGGTCGAAGCGCGCCGGATTCGCGTGGTCGTTCGAGACCGCGCCGGCAATCGGCGTGCTCGATGGTCGTAGGTCGATCGTCTTGAGCGGCTTCAACACGCCGAACCGCAATGGATTCATCGCTGCATTCGACCTACCTGCGACCTCGGCGGCCGATGACTGGCCGATGTTCCAACGAAACGCCCGGCGCGATGGTTCGATGGCGGCATCCTCGTGCGATCTTGGCGGCCATTCCGGAGTCTTCTGCGATGTCCCGAGTGGCAGCTACTTCGAGATGGCCACCCTGTGGATGGTCGCCAACGGCATCACGACGGGAGTGTCGCCGTCGATGTTCGGTCCCCATGTCGCTCTGTCCAGGGCTCAGATGGTCACCTTCCTCTGGCGCGAGGCGGGGTCACCCACAACCGCCGGGCCGTCGGGCTTCACCGATGTTCCAGCCGGGGTGTGGTACGCCAAAGCCGTCGACTGGGCCAAGGCCGAGGGAATCACCACCGGAACCGGACCCACCACGTTCTCTCCGAACAACACGGTCACCAGGGCTCAATTGGTCACGCTGATGTGGCGACGGGCCGCCCGACCTGCGGTCACCACTTCCTCGGGATTCGATGATGTCGTATCACCGGCGTGGTACTCAGCGGCAATCGATTGGGCCAAGGCCACGGGAGTCACCGTTGGTACGTCCCCCACAACGTTCTCTCCCCACGACTTCGTCACCCGTGCTCAAGCCGCCACATTGTTGCACCGGGCTGCGGGACGACCCTGAGCGTGCTGGCCCGCGTCAGATCGCGGCCAGACGGTAGGCCTCGACCAGTCCTTCGGCGGCGTGGGTCCAGGTGAGCGCACTGAGGCGCGCACTCAACTGAGCGGGAGGAGACTCGGGATCGGAGCAAAGGGCTTCGAGTGCCTCCGCAAACGCGCTCGAGTTCCCCGGCTCGACAAGAGCCACAGCACCTTGCGTGAGCTCGGCGAGGGCCCCCACGTCGGTGGCGACCACCGGAACTCCGGCGGCGAGAGCCTCGAGAGGAGGCAGTCCGTATCCCTCATACAGGGAAGGGAAGGCCAGTACCAGAGCGCCGCTCAACAAGTCGTCCCGGGACTTGTCATCGAGAGAGCTGATGCGATGAAAGCGGTCGTCCAGCCCGGACTCCTGAACCGATCGGATCAGATCAGGTTCGGCGTCGCCCTTCGGCCCCGCCACGACGAGGTGAATGTCGGCCGGAAGCGCCGCCATGGCCTCAACGAGTGTTGGGAGTGCTTTTCGCCGACCAACCGTTCCCAGAGCCAGAACGTATCGATGTCCGCCAGAGTGACGCCTCCCGGCATCGGGATCACCAGTCGAGACAGGGCCGATGGCGTTGTGGACGACGCGCAGACGATCGTCGGTGACGCCGAGCAAGTCGCGGGCCTCATCGGCGATTCGCTGACATGGGACGTGAACCACAGCTCCCCGCTGGACCGCTCGCCTGGTGACGACTCCCATTCGAGCGATCGACGGGCCGGTCCAATCCGGGTGGCTGATCGGAGAGAGATCCTGAATCGTGATCACCGACTTGGCCCCCGGAGGTGCCACGTAGTTGGTGCCGTGAACGACATCTACCCGACCAGTGATCACCGGCCCCGGCGGCCAATTCGAACGGCTCCACGCGCGGTGCACGAACGCCGCTGGGATTCTTCGATTCACACATTCCATGCCGAGGGGAAGTTCAGGTGAGCCGGCTCGCGCCGACAACAACCAGCCTGACAGCTCGATGTCGTCGCGGGCCGCCAGTGCTCCGACAAGGCCGCGTGTGACCGCGGGGATGCCGGTCGGTGGGCCCAGCAAGGGCGTGACATCGATACCCACTCGCAGCCTCTCGGTGCTCACGGAACGTAGACCCCGTTGAGCGCCAACATGCACAAGGAGGCCAAGCCGACCGCGGAGGCTGTGCTGACCCATTTGTCGACGAACCGGTGTCGGCTCACAATCGCGGCGGCGATGACCAGAGGGAAGGCAGCCAATGCGTAGCGCTCCATGCTGTTGAGATTCTGGGCCGAGATGAGAATCAGCACGGTTGGAACTGTGTACACGGCGAGGTCGGTCGACAACCGTCGCACCACCACAACGGTGAGAGCGATGAGCAGAACTGCCGCACACAGATGAAAGAACTCGCCGGCGTCTCCGTCGATGGCTCGGCCGGTCGCAACCACCAACCTGGAGATCGGCTCACGGAACCCACCGCGGAGGTCCTTCTGCCGGTCGATCGGTGCGGTCCAGTCGCCAATTGCGATTTCGGCCCAGGCGAGATAGGCGATTGAACCCAAAGGCGCCGCCGTGACTGCGGCAATGCGTGTCCATGGCTGGTGTCCACGATCTCTCCAGGCTGACACCGCCACCGGCAAGAGAAGCAGCCCGCCGACCGGTCGGGTCAATCCGGCGGCGAAGGCCAGACCCGCTGTCGGCAACCAACGGTGGCGGCGGGCCATCATGATTGTGGAAATCGCGAGAGCCAGGTAGAGCGGCTCGGAGTAGGCGAGTACCAGCACGAATGCCGGAGGCACCAGTGAGAACAGGGTGGCGGCCCTCCGGGCAAGCACGATGTCGCCGGTCTCCTGGCGTACGAGCCGATGAAACAATACTGCGGCGACCAGAGCGGCCCCGTTGGCCAGCACGATCATGGCGACATCGGTCGAGCCGGCGGACAGCCACGACCCAAATCTTGCCAGCAGTGGCCACAACGGGAAGAACCTGAGCGCGGGGTCGGCGGCGTCCTGGTATCCGTTGTCGGCTATCGACCGATACCAGGTGCCATCCCACGCGAAAAGTCCATCGTTCACCGGGGAGAAGGCCGGCGGCGGTTCGAGTCGGTCGATGATCGCCGTGGTGACTATGAATGCCGACAGCACATAGATCCGTGCCTGGACCCACGCTGGGGCGGCGCCTGTGAAATCGGTTCGCCACGACCTCGATGATGCTCTGGTGCTCGATGAAGCGATCATTGGGTCGGAGCCATCCGGCGAAGGAACATCGGCTGGAAGATCTCTCGACCGTTGACCAGGATTTCATCGGTGCGGCCGCTGGCTGTGAGCGAGTCGACGATCGTCTCGCACTGCCCGTCGAATCCGTTGTAGGTGGAGTTGAACACCAAGAAGACGGCGTGAGGCCCGGCCGACTGATCGAGGCTGCTAGCAAACACGGTCGGATCTTCGTCAGCGATCTGGTCGAGATAGTCCTGCCAGTCGACCAACCCCGGGTCGTATCCACTCGGATAGGGGAGCAGGGGACTCTCGAAATCGAGGTACCGGATTGTGGATGGCGACAGTTGGTCCGGGCAGAAAGCAACGATGTCGCCCGGCTGGGCGAGACCGTTGATCACAGATGCGACCTCGTGCCCCTGGCTTCGGTCGCGCCGGGCATCGTCGGCTCCGACGACCAATCCTCCTATCACCAAGAGCAGCAGGGTCAACGGTGCGACGCGATCACCGAGAGCCGCCGTCCCGCGAGCAGACAGGACAATCAACATCGGAAGGACCACCGCGGCGTAGCGGCCCTCGAATGCCCCTCCAACAGTCAGCGACACGACCCCGCCGATGACCAAGGCCCCCAGTGCCACCGAAACCGGACCGATTGTCGATGGCCGTCCAGTGATTGTCAGAGAAATGCTGGTGCGGTCACGCCGGGCGAATGTGGCCCCCAACGCGGTGAGCATCACCAGGACGATGCCGAGAAGCATCGGCTCGAACCGTCGCCCCCCGCCGAAGGCCTGAACCGTCTCCACAAATATCTCGGCCGGGCGGGCGCGAGGCGCCCAAGGCGTGCCGGTGTGGCGGAGCTGGTCCAGAAGAACCGGCGTCCAGACGAGCACCGTTGCTGCGCCGATGATCACAGCAATCAGTGATCGAAGGCTCGCCGATGCCTCAGCGCCCGCGGAGTGGCGCCACTTCCACGCCAACGCGATCGCCACTGCGGCGAGTAGCCAGAACGTCCAGTAGTGGGTGTGGGCCAATGCCGCGGTCACCAGCGCGACCGGCGCCAGTCGCCCCGGATTCGGATCCTCCATTGCGCGATCGAGCAGCAGCCAACCAACAGCCACGAGCAGGACGATCAGCGAGTACATCCGCGTCTCGCTGCCGTATCGAAGCAGGAACGGCGCAGCCAACCCCAATCCGAGAGTGTGTCGGGCGACGTCCACGCCATAGCGCCGTCGGGCGATCGACCAGAGCACGGGAACACTGGCGAGGGAGAACAGGCCGGATAGTGCCCGCACCGCAATATCGGAATCGCCGAACAGGTCGATCCACCAGCCGAGCAGGAGGTAGTAGAGAATCGGATGTCCGTCATGGCGAAGCGCCGTGACCATGTCCGAGAAGCCGAGCTCCGCGAGGTTCACCGAGAGAGCCTCGTCGAGCCAGAGAGGCGAAGACGTGACGAATCGGAACACCACGCCGCCAACCGTGGCGATAGCGATAGCCAACACCACGAGTTTGGTGTCGCGAACTGAGGATGCCGACTCATCCGGAAGCTCGATTGGAGGTGCTGAGTCGGCCACGACGCTCGAATCTACCGGCGTGTGATGGTCACACGGGTGGTACCCCGTGGCGACGCCGGCTGAAACTTCGGTCCTTTGAAGCAGCCAGCGCCAATCTGATGATGAGTTCTCGACGCAACTCTTCGGGCTGGACCACGGCATCGATCACCAGGTCGGAGGCCAACCGCAGTAGATCTACGTCCTCGTCGAATTCTCTCCGGCGATCTTCGATGAACTGTTGGCGCTCGTCGGCATCCTCGATGGCGGCGATCTGATTGGCGAATACGGCGTTGACGGCCGGCTCTGCTCCCATCACTGCGATCTTCGCCGAGGGTAACGCCAAGCAGGCGTCCGGCTCGAATGCCGGGCCGCACATGGCGTAGAGGCCCGCACCGTAGGCCTTACGAAGGACCACCGACACCGTGGGAACAGTCGCCTCCGAAACCGCGGTCACCATCTTGGCTCCGTGACGGATGATTCCTTGGCGTTCCACCTCGGTGCCGATCATGAACCCCGGCACATCGGCGAGATAGATGAGGGGGATGTTGTAGGCATCGCACATCCAGATGAACCGTGCCGCCTTGTCGGCTGAGTCGACGAACAGCACCCCACCATTGACCGCAGGATTATTGGCGACCACACCAACAGAGTTTCCGGCGAGCCGGCCCAGGCCCACAACCAGTTCAGGCGCGAACAGAGGCTTGATCTCGAAGAAGCTGTCGTCGTCGACCAGGCCTGAAATCACCCGATGGATGTCGTAGCCGACCTTCTCGTCGTCGGGAATGACACCAGACATCAATGGTGACGGGGGCTCCTCAAAGGC
>JAJCXX010000075.1 GCA_029263195.1 Acidimicrobiales bacterium | reverse complement strand
GACACCCGAAATCCGGGGCCTGGGGCCACACTGTGTGGGGCCCCAGGCCCCTGATTTCGGATGAATCGGATGAATCGGATGAATCGGATGAATTGGGTGAATTGGGTGAATCGGGTGGTTTTGGGTTAGTCACCGGTGGTGGCGTCGATTGATTCGCGGATTAGGTCGGCGTGGCCGCAGTGTCGGGCGTACTCCTCGATCATGTGCACGAGAATCCATCGAAGGTTCCAGCTCACCCCGTCGTCTCTGGACAGGGCCGCGAGTTGGTCGAGAGATTCCGCGGCGGCCACCGCCGAACGGCTCCTTCCGACCGACGACTCGAACTGCTCGACGACTTCGTCGTGGGTCAGCTGCGAGGCCGTGTGGAATTCCCAATCCGGGTCGTCGTCCCACGGCACGCTGGCCCACGGCTCGAGTTCGTCGTTTCCAGCGAACCGATGGTCGAACCAGTGATCCTCCACAAGTGCCATGTGAAACAGCAGGCCCCCGAGGGTCATGTCGGACGGCGGTAGCGGGATGGCAAGTTGATCGTCGCTCAAGCCCCAGGTCTTGCGCACGAGAACGACGCGGTAGTAGTCGAGCATCTCCAGAAGGGTCGTGGGCTCATCGGCCGATCGGGCCAGTTCAGGTCTGTCGGGAGGACTGGTGGGGGTCGAAGGCACCGGCGGATTCTAGAACGAAGCCGACGATGGGTGCTGACGGTTACGCTGGCGATGAGTCCGCGAATCCCGACATTCACACGGAGGACCGTTGCCACCACGATCGCTCCCAGCATCTTCAGCATGGTCGGCGCCAGCGCGGCGAACGTCATGATCGTGAAGCGCTACCGGCCGGGTCGAGTCGGGTCGGGACCCAACCCTTGGGGCCGTGTGCGATTCGGCGCGAGCGTTCTCGCTCTCATTCTCGCCGTCGGTGTGATCGGCTACCGGATTCTCGGTCTCGACCTCTTCGATGCCTTCTACCAGACCACCATCACCGTCACCACGGTCGGGTTCGGCGAGGTCGGTCCCGCCGAAGAGATCGACCGGCCCTACCGGGCTTTCACCCTGTTCTTGGTCTTTTTCGGCGTGGGCGGCGTCCTCTACACACTCGGCATGATCATGGAGGCGTTTCTCGAGGGCAGCCTCACCGACGATCGCCGGCAACGCAAGGAGCAACGAGTGATCGAACACATGCATGGCCACGTAGTGGTCGCCGGCGCCGGGCGAGTCGGCTCGGCCATCACCGAGTACGCATTGCGACACGACTCCGAGGTGGTAGTGATCGACCGGGAGCGTCCCGACAACATCGGGGTCCCGGTCGTGGTCGGCGAAGCCACCGACGAGGATTCTCTCCACCGCGCCGGAATCACACGGGCCCAAACCCTGATCGCCGCGCTCAGCTCCGACGCCGACAACGTCTATGTGACCCTTACCGCTCGGGCCCTCAATCCTGAATTGTTCATCGTGGTTCGCGCCAACCGGCAGGCCGACGAACCAAAGTTCCGTAGGGCCGGTGCCGACCGTGTGGTCAACCCCCACGAGATTGGGGGATCACGAATGGGTGCGGTGGCGATGCACCCAAACGTGGCCGAGTTCATGGACGAGGTACTTCACGACGAGACCAACGATGTGGCGCTCGAGGAAGTGACGGTGGGCGACGACTCGCCAGTGGCCGGCTCGACTGCCGGCGACATGTTGGGATCGTTGTCCCAACGTCCGTTGTTGGTCGCGATACGCGATCCTGCTTCGCAATATCTGCCCAACCCGCCCCCCGACACCATCATTCGGCCGGGGCACGTGCTGATCATCCTCGGGTCTTCGCGGGAGATCGCCACGCTCGCGTCGTTGGTTAGCCACTGACGTCGTGTTCGATTTCCCGAACGGCTCCTGCGACACCCACGTCCACTTCTACGATCGCCGGTGGCAGGCTGCCGCTAGCGCAGTGCTGAGGCCACCGGATGCCTCTGTAGACGAGTATCGCCAGATCCAAAAGGCGCTGGGCCTCACTCGGGTAGTCGTGGTTCAGCCCACCACCTACGGACTCGACAATGGCCTACAACTCGTCGCAATGAAGGCGCTGGGGTCCCAAGCCCGCGGGGTCATGGTGGTCGACGAGGGAGCCTCCACCGCCGAATTGGAACGGATGTCGGCTCTCGGCGTTCGCGGAGCCCGATTCCACATGCTCCCGGGCGGAGCAGTGCCCTGGAGCCAGCTGGCGACGGTTGCAGCCAGAGTCGGTGAGCTCGGTTGGCACATCCAGCTCCAACTCGATGGCCGCGAGCTGGCCGACCGTCTCGACACGCTGCTGGCCCTCCCCGGTAATCTGGTGATCGATCACGTGGGACGATTCATGCCGCCCGTATCGACCGGACATCGGAGCTTCCGGGCCCTGCGGACGCTGGTCGAGGCCGGACGATGCTGGGTCAAGTTGTCGGCGCCGTACGAGTCTTCGATCGAGAACCCACCCGACTACCCAGATGTGGCGGTGTTGGCCGGCGCCCTGGTTGCTCAGGCGCCGGAACGAATGCTGTGGGCGAGCAACTGGCCCCATCCCGGACACGACGACAAGCCCCAGCCCGAATCTCTGGCCGCCCTCGGACTCGAGTGGGCTGGCGACGAGGGCACGATGAACCGCATATTGGTCGACAATCCGGCTGAGCTATACGGCTTCTGAGTCTGTTGCGAAGGCCGCGATCGGCTCAGGCGCAGCCTTCGATCCACTCCACTTGGGGAGTGCCGCCGGCACGGTAGCTGGTGACCACCTGTCCGTCGGTCTCGAACACGACCCTGAAGTCGGTGAGATTCTCGGCGGTGGGTGTGAGCGTGAGATAATTACCGTCGACGTATTGATGCGGCGACACCGTTATGACATCTGGGAACAGAGTCTTGATCTCCTCCTCGGTGCTGCCGATCCGAGCGCCCGAGGCGGTGGAGGTCGGACCGGAGAAGATGTCGACTCGAGCGATCACCCCGTCGATGAGCATGAACCCGACCCCGTCGAATCCATCGACTCGTGCGAAGCCGCAACCGGGACTCGCTGCCGGAGCCGAGTCGGTCGGCGCGATCACTGCCAATCCGGCGGCGGCGGTGGCTTCCTCGACGGTCATGCCCACTCGGACCGGCCCGAGCCCACCGGTGGTGATGGTGGCGTCGGTCGTGAGCAGCGGGTCGCCTACGTCGGCCAGGGCGATCGACCCTCGCGCCACTTCCTCGGATCCGAATCGAAGGATCTGCAGATCCGATACCACCTGGAGGTCGGGAGGATCGGCGAATGCGACATCACCGCTGTGGTCGCGGTAGCGAACGGTAACGGCGCCAGAATCCGGGTCGGACGCCACGCTGTCGATCGCAATACGGTCGCCCAGCAACACGGCGTTGGTCACGAGAGGCTGTTCGGGGTCGGCGAACACCCCGTAGGCGTAATAGAACACGCCCGTTCCGCCGCTGCTCACCGAGAGAATCGCCACGGCATCGTCGATGTCGTCGCCGTCGAGGTTCGCCGGAATCGCCTCGACAACTTCCACGACCAGAGCCGAGGCGGAACCGTCGACTGCTTCTTCGGCTGAACCATCGGTGAGGGTGACGAATCCGGTGGCTGAGCCGTCGACCGGGTAGGTGGTCCAGCGAACGAGGTCGAGGGCGGATCCATCCGCGACGCGAACGGTTGTCGTGGCCGAGTCTGGAGCAACAGTCGTGGTGACATCGACCACATCGGTGGCGGCCGTCGAATCGTCGTTGGGTGACGTATCGACGGTGTAGTAGATGATGGCTCCGCCGATCAGCGCTCCGATGATCGTCGCAAACAACAGCCACGCAGGATTTGGCCTCGACGGCCCGTCGGCTGGGATACCGGTCCACTCCTGTGGCTGCTGCTCGAAGATGTCCATACCTCACCTCTAATGCGGGTGATCACATGGTAGGGGACCGGCGCGATTCGGGCGGGACTCTCAGTTGCGGCGGGCGAGTTTGATTGAGTCCGAGGACCTACAGAATCGCGGCAAAGGAAAATTCCAGGACACCGTCGGTACTGAGTTCACCATCGGTGATGGTGTATCGAATTCCCACGTTGATCGTCTGTCCGATCTGATCTGGCGGGAATTCCACCGCGAACTCGACCTCGGTTTCGCCGCGGTAGATCTCGGACCCGGCCGATACGAATGAGCAATTCGTGACACACGACGGGCTGCCGGTGAGAGTGACTGCCGCCCCCTCGGGGTCGTAGTCGTTGGACAGCACGTCGAAATGGAGCACCATTCCGTCGTATGCGCTGTCGTAGGTGTGTGTGTCGGTGACAGCGACCGGCGGCGAGTTCGGGGCGGGGGTCGGCGTGGGGGCGGGGGTCGGTGTGGGGTCTGGGTCCGGAGCTGGGTCCGGGACTGGGTCCGGGACTGGGTCCGGAGCTGGCGTAGGCGGAGGTGTCGGCGTGGACGTGGGCGTGTCGACCTGAGTCGTCGCATCAACTCCATCGCAATCCTGGTCGATCCCATCGTCGGGCTCGTCGATCTCGCCGGGGTTCACGTCCGGATTGTTGTCGTCGCAATCGGCACCGTGAGGGGGCGGATAGTGGCCATCGGAGTCCTCGTCGGTGACCACCTCACCAACTTCCTGGCTGGAACTCGGGGGAGTCTCGATGGAGGGTTGGTCTGGCACGACGATCACACCGTCGCGGGTGACCACGTATCTGGTATCCGACTCCTCGGGTGGGGTTCCAGCGGGAAAGACGATCGATCCTCCCACGAATCGACCGGATTCTCCCGACGGGAGATCCACTTCCCGTTCGAAGTGGCTCAGCGAGACCGATCCGGCATCGGTAGAGATGTTGGACGTGTATGACATGGCCCATGGGCAACGCGAATTGAATTCGATCGAGTCCTCGACGATCGGGGGCGAGATCTGGCCGAGAAGTTCGCCAAGGGCCTCGTTGGAGATCGGCGCTTGGCCCTGCACCATTCGGGTCTGGGCGATGAGTTGGGCCATCCGCTCATCGAGGATCGGCTCCAAACTCCCGTCGTCATTCAGGGAGTGGGCCTGGGTCGGCTCCGTGGCGTAGGAGGTGCTGCCGGTCAATCTGAACCCGAGGACGGCTCTTCTGGGCGCGGTTTCTGCTGGCGAGAGAACGGGAAGTCGGCCTGATTCGAGGTTGGATTCCAACTGCTGGAAGTCGACGCCGTTCAGGATGCTGTCGCTGGATACCAGCATGGGGATGAGGGTCGACGGATCGGATATGGAGGGGGTCGTCGCGTTGTCGTCCGACGACTGCTCAGCCAGCCGTGTCGCGTACTGAGTGAGATCGCTCATTTCGATCGGCTCGATTTCGTTGCCTATGGCAAGCAACGCAACGGGGCCTTGCGACGAGGCGGTGATGGCATAGTTGATGTACCGATCGCTGTCACCGATCTGGATGAACCCGCCGGGAACGAACCCCAACTCGAACAGCAGGGAGGCTGGTAGGGCTGAGGCGGGTAGTGCGGAGGCGGGTAGGGCTGAGGCGGGTAGTGCGGAGGCGGGTAGGGCGGAGGCGGGTAGTGCGGAGGCGGGTAGTGCTGAGGCGGGTAGTGCTGAGGCGGGTAGTGCTGAGGCGGGTAGTGCGGAGGCGGGTAGTGCTGAGGCGGGTAGTGCGGAGGCGGGTAGTGCTGAGGCGGGTAGTGCTGAGGCGGGTAGGGCTGAGGCGGGTAGTGCGGAGGCCGGTAGGGCGTAGGTCAGTCCGTTGAGGTTCAGGAACAGAGCGCTCTCAGTACCGTCCGTCCCTTTGGTGTTCGCCCATGAATGAACGGCGTCGTACCTCCCCCCGTCGACTCCCGCGATGGTGATCAAGCCGCCGGCAGCAAACCCGTCCTCGTACAGCACGCTTGCCGGGAGAGCAGTCTCGAGCGTCAGGTTCGACGGAATGGCCGATGCCGGTAAGGCGTTGGAGGGCAGAGCCTCGAATATGTGAAGGAGTTCCGCGGCGGCAGGAGGCGACCCGGGCCGAAATTCCCGAGGGATCGCGTTGGATGGTATGGCGTTGGAGGGAATGGCGAACGTGAGCCCCGCCACCTTCGTCAGGGCGGAGGGTTCCCCATCCGCCAGAGCCCAACTGAACAGGGCGCGCGTCTTGATGCCGTTGCCGCCATCGAACGGCATGACACCCCCCGCCGGTAAACCGAAGTCGGCAACGATGCTCGCCGGCAGGGCGTTGGACGGGATGGCGTTGGATGGGATTCCGTTGGACGGGATGGCGTTGGAAGGAATCGCGTTGGAGGGAATCGAATTCGCCTCCGGGAGAACGTTGGAAGGAATCGCGTCCTTCGGGATGGCGTTGGAAGGAATCGCGTAGACCAAACCATTGGCCTTGACGAGGGCAGCGGGAGCGCCGTCGATCTCCCCCCATTTGACAGCAACGCCATAGGTCACCCCGGTCTCGAAACTCACCATGAGGCAATCGGTGGCGGGTCTGGGGGTCTGGAACGAAGTTGCGAGTCCGAGTACGGCGACGGAGGTGGCCACAACGGGTCCGATCAGCGTGGAGCCGAGCCAGCCGGAGGCGCTATCCAGTAGTCCCATTCGTCATTTCCGGTTGGAAGAGAGCATCGCCAGCAGACCTCCGGCTCCAATCGAGAAGCAGCCGACGCCGATGAATCCCCAGAAGCTGTTCGACTGGCCAGACTCATCGAGGTAGCGGAGCCACTGGGTCATCACCAGGAAAGGAACGATCAACGCCACCGTGCCGGCAATCCGACGCAGCCAGTCGGTGGCCGGGCTGATCGACCCGAGCAGAATGGCCGCCGCCAAGCCGGTCACGATCCAGAACAGAGAAACCCCGCCGCTGGGGGCATCCACGTCGTAGAGGAACCGCACAGGTATGTCCGACGGAATTGCTCGCACCGAGGGGCTCGCTATCCATGGCAGTGCCGCCGACCCCGAGACCAGGATGATCGCCGTCCAGAGGTTGGCGGTCGGTGCCCGGAACAAACGGGCGCGAGTCGGAGCGGATTCGACTTCCAACGGCGGTGGTGGCGGTGGCATGGCGGGCGCTGGGAGCACGGAGGCGGGTTCGGCCAGCAGCATCCCATGATCGGATTCCATGTCCGAAGATTCTGATGCAGGCTCGACCACGATTCCACCCCAATTCACTCAGGACGGCACTTCTGTACCGATGTTTCACTACCGGATGGGAACTCGACGTGCCAAACTCGGGACATCACGATCCGCGACCAACAGCCACGCTGAGTAGCGATCAGATCCGCTCTGGGCCAGCCCGGAGCAGACTAGCGCCGCGCTTGGCCTCGGAACCGTGGGTTTTGTCATCCGGCGGGCCCCGATTTCGTCGTGCTTGGGGATCCAGATGGGAATCGCTTCTGCATCGTCGACGCTGGCCATTGAGACTTACTCAGCAGGCGCGCTCAAATGCTCGGCGAAGAAATCGAGCATGCGCTCCCAGCTGTCTTCAGCGGCGGTCTCTTCGTGGCCGGCGTGAAGTGGGCTCAGCGGCGCCAGAATCGCTGTCAGTCCTTCGTATTGACTCATGAAGCTGTGACCCGCTTCGGGGTAGGTGACTACATCGTGGGTGACGCCAAGTGCGTCGAGACGCCTCGCCAGCTGATCGCCCTTGTTGCCAAAGAAGCGGTCCTTGCGGCCGTAGCCGCCCACCACCGGGCAGACGCCTTCAAGGTTGTCGGGTACGTCTCCGTAGAAAGCGGCTGCCGCATTTACCCCAGATTGTCGCCCGAGCAGAAGGGCGAAGCCGCCACCCATACAGAAGCCAGCGACGCCGATTCGCGAGCCGTCGACCTCGGGTCGTAGCGACAGCATTGAACGGGCAGCCTCCAAGGCCGCGAGGGCTCGTCCTCCACCATGGTGGTAGGCGCGGATAGTGCGCGCGATGCAGATCGGCTTGGGTCCGACTCCGTCGAACAGATTCGGGGCCAGGGCCGCGCATCCCGAGTCGGCGAAGCGGCGCGTGATGCGACGTATGTCGTCGGTGAGGCCCAGCAACTCGTGGACCACAATCACCCCGGGCCCGGCGACCGATCCTTCGACAGAGGCGTGATCGGGTAGAGCAAGGGAGGCGAGCATCGTGGCGTCACCCAAGGGAAGTCGGATGGTCTCCTCGATGGCCATGGAGAAGGCTACAACACCCAAGCGAACGGTCCAGCCGGTCGGAACCACCAGCAACAAGGCAATAACACCACCGGCCCTGACCTGCTCGTGTGGGCTGGCCAGGACCGGTGTTGCGGTTGCGCCCTCGGGGCGACTCGAACGCCCGCACACGGCTCCGGAGGCCGATGCTCTATCCGCTGAGCTACGAGGGCTTGCCCCATGGGGGCAGCGGCCAGACTACCGCGCCGGTGTGCGGCCTCACCCGGTTGAGCACGAAATGGAGCCGAGTCTCGGCAATGGCCGACGGTAGGCTCCCCCCTTCGCCAAGTCGTCGCTGCTGAGGCCAACAATGGACATCCGCGAGCATCTCCAATCAGCACTTCGTGCCGCCCTGTCCGGGGTCGGAGTTGACCCACTCCCTGACGAGATCGCTCTGGAGCGGCCCGCCCGCCGCGAGCATGGCGATTGGTCGTCCAACGTTGCGTTGGCGATCTCGAAGTCGCTGGGCAAGAACCCACGCGAGGTGGGGATGCAGCTCGTCGAGTCGATCTCCGCGGATCTGCCCGACCATGTCGAGTCGGTAGAGATCGCCGGTCCCGGTTTCGTCAACTTCAGGCTCTCCGACACATGGCTCTACGACGTGTTGGCCGATGTGGTCAGCGGTGGCACCACCGAGTACGCCACTCCGGATCTCGGTCACGGAGAATCCGTGAACGTCGAGTTCGTGTCGGCCAACCCCAACAAGCCGATTCATGCCGGTCACGGACGGGGCGCCTGCTACGGCGACAGCCTGGCCCGGCTCCGTGAGCGCTGCGGCTACGACGTCACCCGCGAGTTCTACCTCAATGACCGAGGCGTCCAAATGCATCGGTTCGCTGACTCTCTGGAGGCTCGCAAGCTCGGCGAAGAGCCCCCCGAGGACGGTTACCACGGCGAATATGTGGCGCGCTGGGCCTCCGAAATGCCCGACGACGCCGACCCGTTTGAGTGGGGCTACGCAAGGGCACTCGCGAGCCATCGCGAGACGCTCGGGAAGCTCGGTATCGAATTCGACAGCTGGTTCAGCGAGCGTTCGATGATCGCCAGCGGCGCCATCGATGAGACCCTGGCCGACCTCAACGCCCGCGACGCTGTGTTCGAACACGACGGCGCCACTTGGCTTCGCAGCACCGATCACGGCGACGACAAGGATCGGGTGATCGTCCGGAGCGACGGCGACTACACCTATCTGCTGCCCGACATTGCCTACCACCGCGACAAGTTCAGCCGGGCCGGACACCTCGTCAACGTGTGGGGCGCTGATCACCACGGCTACGTGTCGAGGATGAAGGCCGCCATGAGTTTCCTGGGCCACGACGCCGACGAACTCGAAGTTGTCATCACCCAACTAGTGGATCTCGAGCGCGACGGTGAGCCGGTGCGCATGTCGGGCCGATCGGGCGACCTGATCGAACTCGATGATGTCATCACCGAGGTGGGCTCCGATGCCGCCCGATTCACCTATCTCATGCAGTCGGTCGACAGCCGCCAGACCTTCGACCTCGACGAGGTCAAGAAGCAGGCAATGGACAATCCTGTCTTCTACGTGCAGTACGCCTACGCGAGAGTCTGCTCGATCGAGGCCAAGGCGAGGGAGGCAGGTGTCGACCGCCTGCCGTTGGATCAGATCGATCTCACCTTGCTCACGCACGAGCGCGAGACCGACCTGCTGCGATCGCTGTTCGAGCTTCCCGAACTTGTCGAGATCGCCTGCACCGAGAACGCCCCCCATCGGATAAGCGGCTGGGCTCGTGAACAGGCCGCGGCGCTGCACGGCTTCTACCACGACTGTTACGTGATGGGGGAGGGCGTGTCGGCCGAGCTCACACAGGCCCGGCTGGCGTTGGTGGAAGGATCGCGAATCGGCATGGCGATCGCTCTCGACCTGCTAGGCGTCAGCGCCCCGGAGTCGATGTGAGATTGCCATGAGGCCACTGCAACTTCGCCTGCTGCCCGATACCTCCGAGGTCGTCGAGGGCCGCCTTCACGTCGGTGGCTGCGACCTGGTCGACCTCGCGTCCGAATTCGGCACACCGCTGTTCGTCTACGACGAAGATCATCTGCGTGCTCGTTGTCGTGAGGCAGTCGCCGCGTTCGGCGACGATGTCGCCTACGCGACCAAGGCATTCCTCTGCAAGGCCATGGCGAAGCTGGCTCACGAAGAGGGCATGAAGCTCGACGTGGCCACCGGCGGCGAACTACACGTCGCCCTCGCTGCCGGAGTTCCAGCCGACCGATTGGTCATGCACGGAAACAACAAGTCGGCTCTCGAGTTGGAGTTGGCAGTCGAGCACGGTGTCGGCCGGATCGTGGTCGATTCCTTCGACGAACTGGCCCGACTCGATCAACTACACGCCCACACAGGGGTGGTGCCGAAGATTCTGTTGCGTCTGACCCCGGGGGTGGAGGCCCACACTCACGAGTTCATCGCCACCGGCCAGGACGACTCCAAGTTCGGTTTCACGGTCTCCACCGGCGCCGCGGCTGCCGCGATCACCCGGGCGTCGGAATCGAGATCGGTCGAACTGGTCGGGGTTCATGCCCACATTGGGAGTCAGGTGTTCGCGGTTTCGTCGTTCACCAAGGCGGTTGCGGTGATAGCTGCGGTGGCCGAGCCCTACGGCCTGCCGGAACTGTCGATCGGTGGCGGACTCGGCGTGGCTTACATAGCCGACGAGATCGCTCCGTCGATCAGCGACTGGGGCCGCTCGGTCCGAGACGCCTGTCTCGACGCTGGGGTCACCGCCGATGTCTCGGCCGAACCGGGCCGTTCGATAGTGGCCTCGGCTGCGGTGACCCTCTACTCGGTGGGCACGGTCAAGGAGGTCTCCGGCATTCGCACCTTCGTCGCTGTCGACGGCGGAATGAGCGACAACCCCCGACCGGTCCTTTACGGCAGCGGCTACGAGACCTTCCTCCCTCGCGATGTCTCGGCCGAGCGCCCCGACATCGTTCGTGTGGTCGGCAAACACTGCGAGTCGGGCGACGTGCTGGTGCGCGACGCAGCGGTGCCGGCCGATCTGAAGGTGGGCGACATACTCGCCACACCGGTCACCGGCGCCTACGGACATTCAATGGGCTCCAACTACAACAAGGTCCTGAGACCGGCTGTCGTGTTCGTATCGGGGGGCGATGCCCGACTGGTGGTTCGTCGTGAGACCTACGACGATCTGCTCCGGCTCGATCTCTGACCCGTCGTCTCTCGGCAGAATCGGCTGCGACGCGACGTGGCCAGCCGATACCCTCGGTGACCGTGAAACAACTGAGAGTCGGACTACTCGGATGCGGCAACGTCGGCGGTGCTCTCGCCGGACTGCTCCAGCATCAGCGATCGGTGATCGCGGCGCGTACGGGAATCGATCTGGTGATCAGCCGTGTGGCAGTCAGATCGTTGTCGCGTGACCGTGATGTCGAACTTCCATCCGAAATCTTCACCACCGACCCCCACAGTGTGGTCGAGGATCCGGAGATCGACATCGTCGTCGAGTTGATCGGTGGCATCGAACCGGCCCGCGAACTTGTTCTGAGGGCCATCGAACTCCGCAAGCCGGTGATCACCGGCAACAAGGAGCTGTTGGCCAATCACGGCGCCGAGTTGTTTGCCGAATCCGACAAGGCGGAAGTTGATCTCCTGTTCGAGGCGGCAGTTGCCGGTGGAATTCCGTTGGTGAGGCCGCTGCGCGAGTCTCTTCTCGGTGAGCCGGTCAGCCGTCTGATGGGCATTGTCAACGGCACCACCAACTTCATCCTGACTCGCATGACCGAAGACGGCACGTCCTACGCCGATGCCCTGGCCGAGGCCCAGAGCCTCGGCTACGCGGAACGCGACCCAACCGCTGATGTCGAGGGATACGACGCCGGCGCCAAGGCTGCGATCATCGCCACCATCGTGTTCGGTTCGGTCGTGGTGGCCGGCGACGTGTACCACGAAGGCATCTCGGGAATCACCTCCCACGACATCGCCACCGCCAAACGTCTCGGTTACGTCATCAAAGCCGTCGCGGTGGTGGAGGGGACACCCGCCCCCGACCACGACACCCCGCCAGAAGTGGCCGTTCGTGCCCATCCGGCGATGGTGCCGGTCGGGCACCCTCTGGCATCGGTGCGCGACAGTTTCAACGCTGTGTTCATCGAAGGCGAGGCGGTCGGCGATCTCATGTTCTACGGCCGAGGCGCCGGAGGCCTGCCCACGGCCAGCGCCGTGCTCGGCGATCTCATCGATGCCGCAGTCAACCTCACATCGGGTGGCACCGGTCGCATCGGCAAACTCTCGCGGGCGCGTATCCGGTCGATCGACGATCTCGAGTCGGCCTACTACCTGAGCATGGAAGTGAGCGATCAGCCTGGTGTCCTTGCTCAGGTTGCGGCTGAGTTCGGCCGGTTCGGCGTGTCGATTGGGTCGATGGAACAGCAGGACCTCGGTTCGGGTGCCCGGCTGATCTTCATCACCCACCGGTCCCGAGAATCCGACGTCCGATCAACGCTTCGAGCGCTGCGAGTCCTCGACGTCGTCAGAGACATTCACTCCCTGATCCGTGTGATCGACGAGGCCTGAACCATGACCGTCAGTTACCGCTCCACCCGCGGGGCGGCGCAGCGGCTCGACTTTCCCGACGTTCTTCTGGCGGGATTGGCGACCGACGGCGGACTCTACGTGCCCGACTCTTGGCCGGTGCTCACCGACCGCGAGCCGGAGACCTACCCGGAACTGGCTACCGAGGTCATGTACCCGTTCGTGGAAGGGACCATCGACCGCTCCGACTTCGAGGCGATGGCCAACGAGGCCTACTCCACTTTCTCCGATCCAGACGTGTGCCCGCTGGTCCAACTCGACGAGACCCACCATCTTCTCGAACTCTTCCATGGCCCGACTCTCGCCTTCAAGGACATCGCGCTCCAGCTGGTGGGGCGGCTCTTCGACCACGAACTGCGACGTCGCGACGGTCGCGTGATGATCGTCGGGGCGACGTCGGGCGACACCGGCTCGGCGGCAATGGAGGCGGTGCGCGGCAGCGAGCGAGCCGACATCGTCGTCATGTTCCCGGCCGGTCGAACATCGGAAGTCCAACGCCGGCAGATGACCACACTCAGCGACGCCAACGTCCATGCGGTGGCGGTCGACGGCACGTTCGACGATTGCCAGGATCTGGTCAAGGCCATGTTCGCCGACGAGGCATTCAGGTCTCGAAACCAGTTGTCGGCCGTCAACTCGATCAACTGGGCGAGGGTCATGGCCCAGATCGTCTACTACGTGTGGGCCGCGCAGCTCCTCGGTCGCCGCTCCACCAACACCACCTTCTGCGTGCCCACCGGAAACTTCGGCAACGTGTTCGCCGGGCACGTCGCGAGCCGTATGGGTCTGCCCGTCAGCCGGTTCCTGGTGGCCTCCAACTCCAACGATATTCTGAGCCGGCTCATCGAGACCGGCGAACTACGCGCTTCGGAAGTGCTGCCCACCCTCTCTCCGAGCATGGATATCCAGATCTCTTCCAACCTCGAACGCCTGCTCATCGAGCTCCTCGACGGAAACGGTCCGGCCACTGCCGAACTTCTCTCCACGTTCCGGTCCACCGGTCGGGCATCGCTGACCGCCGAGCAGCACCGTCGCCTCCGGTTGGAGTTCGACGGCGATCGCATCGACGACCACCGCACCATCGAGATCATGTCCGAGATCCATGATCGACACGGCTTGCTGGTTGATCCCCACACCGCCGTGGCGATCGGAGTCGCTGAACGCATGCGCGAGTCCGGCGAGACGATCGTCACTCTCTCCACCGCCCATCCCGCAAAGTTTCCCGACGCCGTCCGTGAAGCGACCGGTATCGAGCCACAGCTTCCGGGCCATCTCGCCGATTTGTTCGATCGGGTTGAGCGATTTGACTCCCTCCCCAACGATCTCGGTGTCGTGGAGGACTACGTCGACTCAGTTCGTCGCCACTGAGCGCAGAGCGCCACAACCGGCCACGAGCCTTCGATGAACGCCGTGCGACTCCTTCATCGCGACGTTTCGATCCCGTCCAGAGCATGCCAAAATGTCGCCCGTGAAATACGTGGTCTGTGTCCCCGACGGCTGTGCCGATGAACCCCATCCCGATCTCGACGGGCGCACTCCGCTTGAGGCTGCCCACATGCCGGTTCTCGACTCGCTGGCGGGGCGCTCCACCGTCGGCCGTGCCGCCGTGATCCCCGATGGCATGGCGCCCGGCAGTGACATCGGCAACCTCGCCATCCTCGGGTACGACCCGCACAACTACCACACCGGCCGTGCCCCGATCGAAGCCGCCGCCATCGGTCTGCGCCTGTCGCCCGACCAGATCTCTTTCCGGTGCAACCTGGTGACGGTCGACGACCAGGGAGTGATGATCGACTTCGCGGGTGGCCATCCCGAGGTCGATGCGGCCGTCGACGTGCTCGCCGACTTGCAGCGCGAACTCGGACCGGGCGGAGACTGGGGCCCGGCTGGCGTTGTCGAGTTTCACGCAGGAGTTCAGTACCGACACATCATGGTTGCGCCGAGTTCGTGGCTCGAAACCGATTGCGCCCCTCCTCACGACCACACCGGGCGGATTGCACCGAATCCTGTCGGCGTGGCATCGGCCGAGCTGTGTGGTCTGCAGGAGGCCTCGCGACGAGTGCTGGCTCGCCACCCCGAAGTCGAAGCGAACCAGATCTGGCTCTGGGGCCAGGGGCCTCAGCCGGTGTTGCCCGACTTCGTTCAGCAGCACGGAGTAGAGGCCGGCATGGTCACCGCGGTCGACCTGGTCAAAGGGCTCGGCGTGTTGACCGACATGGACGTCGTCGCGGTCGAGGGAGCCAATGGTTGGTACGACACCAACTTCGAGGGAAAGCGAGATGCTGCTCTCACGGCCCTGGCCGATGGTCTCGACCTCTTCGTGATCCATGTCGAAGCCACCGACGAAGCCGGCCACGCCGGTGATGTCGCCGCCAAGGTGAAGGCGCTGGAGGATTGGGACAGTCGCATCCTCGCCGGCCTGGTCGAGGGTCTCGATTCGATGGGTCGTTGGCGGATGCTCCTGCTTCCCGATCACGCAACTCCATTGGCTCTGCGAACCCATACCTGCGCGGCCGTGCCCTACCTGCTGGTCGATTCGGAGGTCGATGGCCCCGGTGGCATCTACAGCGAGCGAGGTGTTGCCGACACCGAAGTGGTGGCGGGACATCAGTTGATGTCGCGGCTCGTGTCTGTTTCGTCCTGATCACCCCGGTTGTGACCAACCGGCCTGTCCCATACGCTTCGTGTCGTCGTACTAGGCCTCCGTGACCGTCTCGGTTGCGGCAGGCCGAGGTCGAACCGTCAGTAGTCGGCCGGCGACAATCCACCCCGCTCGGGAGCTTCGGCGTACTTTGGCGGACAACCTCCAACATGAGGAGAGCAGCCCGTGCCACCCACGGAGATGCGGCGGTCGACGCTTCAGCGCAAGGATCGCGACGAACTCACAACCATCGCTACGACACTCGGTAGAAAGCCGCCGTCGAGAGCACGTAAGGGCGAGATCATCGACATGATCATCGACATGGCCACCGACGGCGAGTCCTCATCGGAGCCAGCGGAGTCGAAGCCCGACAACTCTCCCGACACGACCGGTGGGTCGGAATCCGGCCGAAGCCACTCGAGCGCCGATTCGGAGAGCTCTTCGGACAAGAAGGAGAGCGAGGCCGCCGCCGATGAAAAGCCGTCCGGCCGGGAGCCGTCCGGTGAGAAGGGCGAATCCGGCGGCAATGGCAATGGAAACGGTCAGGACCGCGAACCACAACAGGAGTCCAGTGGAGGTGGCCGTCGACGCCGTCGACGCGGACGCGACCAGGTCGTCGAGTCGTGGGACGGTGACCCGATTCCGGTCACCGGCGTGCTCGACCTGCGCAACGAAGGTTTCGGCTTCCTGAGAGTCAACGGCTATTTGCCGTCGAAACAGGATGCCTACGTGCCGGTGAAGATGGTCCGCGAACTTGGCCTCCGAAAGGGAGACGAGATCACAGGAACCTCCCGTCCGGCCACCCGCAACGAGAAGAATCCGGCGCTGCTGTCGATCGAGTCGGTGAATGGTGGCGCCCCTGACTCGGTGCGCGACCGTCCTCACTTCGAGGATCTCACGCCTCTGTTCCCCGATGAGCGGCTCCGCCAGGAGATCCCACGTGGGCAGGCCAACGTGACCGCACGGATCATCGACCTCGTGTCGCCGATCGGCAAGGGCCAACGTGGCTTGATCGTGTCGCCACCCAAGGCCGGAAAAACCACGGTAATGAAGAACATCGTTCGGTCGATCGAGACCAACAATCCCGAAGTCCATGTGATCGTGCTTCTGGTGGACGAACGGCCTGAAGAAGTCACAGACATGAAGCGCTGGATTCGCGAGGGCGAAGTGGTGGCCTCGACATTCGACCGTCCGGCCGAGGAGCACACCGCGGTAGCGGAGATGACGATCGAGCGGGCCAAGCGGATCGTCGAAACCGGCCGCGACGTATGCATCGTGCTCGATGGCATCACCCGTTTAGCCCGCGCCTACAACCAGGCGGCCCCGGCCACCGGTCGGGTCATGTCGGGCGGAATTGACTCCGGAGCGCTCTACCCACCCAAGAAGTTTTTCGGAGCCGCCCGCAACATTGAAGAGGGCGGGTCGCTGACCATTCTGGCCTCGGCACTCGTCGAGACAGGGTCGAGAATGGACGAGGTCATCTTCGAGGAGTTCAAGGGAACGGGCAACATGGAGTTGCGACTCGACCGCAGGGCGGCCGAGCGTCGCATCTACCCGGCGATCAATGTGGCCGGATCATCAACCCGTCACGAAGAACTTCTCTTCGATCGCAAGGAACTTGATCAGGTCTGGAAGCTGCGCCGGGTGGTGATGGGCCTGTCGAGCGACGGCGAGTCCGGCGGTGCTGCCGGCCTTGAGATGCTGATCGACCGCCTCGGATCGTTCCGTGATAACAAAGAGTTCCTGCAGGAAATCTCCAAGGGTTCATCACTGTCCTGACTGCGGCTGTCGCCACTTGTTCCCCCGCAGGTTGTGAGCCGCTGATCAAACCTCCAGAATGGACGAGCTATGAAGTCTGACATCCACCCCGAGTACAGAATGGTCGTGTTCCAGGACACGTCTGCCGACCATTCGTTCATCACCAGGTCGACCATCTCCACCAGCGAGACCACCACCTGGGAGGACGGCAACGAGTATCCGTTGGCCAAGGTCGAAATCTCCAGCGAGAGTCACCCCTTCTTCACCGGCACGATGAAGATTGTCGACACCGCTGGTCGAGTGGAGCGATTCGAGCGTCGATACGGCCGTCGCAAGTCAGCCGATCCGGCGGCCGAAGAGGCCTCCGACGAGACCACCGACTGAGTCTCGGCCATGGGTCTCGACCCGGACCGGCTCGGAGTGCTCAACAAGAATAGAACCTCGGCCCTTGCCGCGTCGATCGACTCGTCGTTCCCGGCCGACCCCGACAACGAACGAACGACCGCTCTCGCAGAGATGGTCGGGATTCACGACGGCCATGGTCGCGGATTCGTGCTGGTCCTGGAGCCCGGCCCCAAGGCCTTCGGTTTGGTGCTGCTATGGGCCGACCGGTTCGAGCTCGAAGATCTCACGCTGATGGTCGACCCGACCGCTCTCCCGGGTGACCACGCCCGAAGAGCAACGGCGTTGGCTGTCTCGCCTGTGGTGTTGGAGGTTGACGGCACCGATCTGGTCGATATCGTGGCTGCTCCGTTGCCCGTAACTGTGGTTGAGGCCGACAGCAGCGTTGCGAATGGCGTGAAGATGCTGCGATCCGCCGACTTGGATGTCGTGTTCGACGATGGCATCGTGACTGGCGAGTATCTCGGACTTGAGGTGGCGAGGGTCGTGCCGACAGCCGATGGTGGCGAACTTCAGGCCGGTGTGGGAGCGGTCGATCGGGAGGCCAACCGTGTGCTGCATGGCGGTGCGAGTCCGTGGGATGCCCTGGTGCGGGTCATTGCCGAAGTGTCGACGTATCGCCGTCCCGGGGAGAGCTTCCATCCGCTGAGTCAGATGGCTCGCGAGCGTTGGATGCTGCACAGTTTGATCGACGATCCATCGAGAGTCGGGATCGAAGCGTTGGACGCGGTGTCATCCGTCGAGTCCCGTCTAGGTCTTCGTAGTGCCGAACCGGTGGCTGCTGTGGGTGAGACCGAAGGTGGGCGCATTCTGGTGGTCGCCGGAGCGGGCACCGACGTGAATCTTCTGGGAGTCACCGCCGACCTCATCTCCCGCGAGATGCCTGATCGAGTGGTGTTGGTTCCGTGTTCCGCCTTGCTGCCTCAACTCAACCGGGCCGCTCAGAGGTTGTCCGTCCCGGTGTCGGTGGTTGATGTCGCTCCTCCTTGGACGGCTTGAAACGCGCGGAGCGCGTCGCTCAGTGTTTCAATCTGGTGATAGTGTCATCAAATTGACATGAAGATGCGTGGTTTCAAAGTGCTGGGATTCGGGGCAGTAGCCGCCCTGTCAGCCACTGGCGCGCTGGTGCTCACCGCCGTCGGCACCGGCTCCGACGACACCGACCAGTCGTTGGCGCCCACCTCCGTGAGCGTTGTTGCCCCGACGACTGCTGCCTCAGCGGCTGCACCCGCCACCTCGTCAACCACATCGACCACCACGTCGACAACGCCACCGCTGCACCTGGTCGACGTGGTCGCATCCGAGGGGCCGTCGCGCTCGCCAGAAGGCGTGCTCGAGGCACCGACCATCGCGATCCCAGACGATCCCGACCGTCAGCTCTTTCCGTGGCTCCTTCCGCCGATCGCCGAGCGAAGGGAAACCGAAGAGGCCCAACGAGTCGAAGCCGAGATGCTCGCCGAGGCAGCGGCGGCCGCTGCCCCACCCGCCGCCACCACCCCACCCGCCTCCACCACCGCACCACCGAGCGGACAGCCCCAGGCGGCCGTGCCGGTCAACAACACGGCCACGTACGCCGGTCGGGGCGGAGTTGGTTACCTCGGCGTGTTCGAATCGCTCACCGTCATCGAGTCGGCCGCGACGGCTCCGGTCGGCACCACCTGGGACGACGCCCGCAAGGTGCTCAACGTCAACAGCCCCGACCTCACCCTTGATCACGTCTTCGTGAAAGGTGGTGTCGACGTAAACGGCGGCGGAACGACGACAATCACCAATTCGATAATCGAGTTTGGATACGCCGAAGAGATGGGCGTCCTCATGCGGGCCTCATCGGGTGGTCTCGTGATGACCGACTCGACGATCCGTCGGCTGGCGGGTACGACCCCGTCCGTTGGTAACGGGCGTGGCGGAATCCAAATATCGGGCGGGCATCCGATGACCCTGCGCCGCAACGACATAAGCGGTCTCCCCGACGGTATGCAGCTGTCCGGAAACAACATCACGGTGGAATGGAACTGGATCCACGATCTGGCGATGGTGGGCTCGTATCCCAACAACACCCATAACGACGGGGTGCAGCTGTACGGCGGCACCAACATTCGTTTCGCCCACAATCGAATCGAGATCGGGGCGCGCGAGCCCTACTCCAACGGAGCCCTGTTCTTTCAGGGCTCGGGCATTGGGAGCGTCACGATTGAAAGCAACTACCTCGATGGTGGTGGTTACTCGATACGTCTCGAAACCGGACAGGTCTCGGTCGTCAACAACGTCGTTGGTGGCAACTACCTGTGGGGAAATCGTTTCATCGGCGCCGGCGCCACCATCGTGGAGTGGCGAGACAACATCGACCTCAACGCCGAGAGAATGGCGGCCGAAGGTGCTGAGATCACGCCTCCCTAGTCGAGCCTGACTCCGGCGAGTCGGTCGATCAGGAAGAAGATCTCTTCGTCGCCCATGAACAGGTCGAGCATCTTCGGCGCCATGACATGCCAGTTGTCCTCGCCGGTGAGATTCGAGGTCTGGCTCTCGTAGTCCTCGATTGCCGCCCGCTTCAGGTCAAGAAAGCCGTCCGACGATAACGACACGGGCTTCATCGAGAGGGGCGATTCGAAGGGGGCTCCGAGAAGGTGGAGTGCTCGCCCCAGGCGCCTGTGGCCGGGACGCGGCCGCCATGGCCCGTCGATCCACCACCAGATCGGAAACTCAAGGATCTGTGGACGCCCTTCGGCACTCGCGGCGGTGCGAACGGCCCGGCTCACCGTCTGATGATCGACATGCCAGTCGCGTCCGCTGGTGGTGAATATGTCGTCGGGCTGATGGTCTCGAATCAGCTCGCGTACGCGATCGACCACCAGATCGTAGGAGAACTCGACCCGGGTGTCTTCGATCCCGAGTTGAATCAGGCTGCCGCCCGGCAACCCCAGGGAGCGGCACGCCTGCTCGACCTCACCGCGGCGAATTCCTGCCAGATCGAGATCAGAGATCTGGGTTGATCTCGACTGGGCGTGGCGGCCGTCGGCCGCGATCACGACCGTCACTTCGGTGCCGGCCGCCGCACGGCGGGCGATGGTTGCCCCGCATCCGAATGTCTCGTCGTCGGGATGAGGAGCGATGACCAGAGC
>JAJCXX010000074.1 GCA_029263195.1 Acidimicrobiales bacterium | reverse complement strand
CGGATCCGATCCGCTCAACGATTTCGTGAGCAGGTCTTTGGCGACCGCTGCTCTCGAGAAGGTTCCGAACGTGGTGGCGATCGACATGTTCGTCAACGATTCGATAGTGCTTGCCGCCGATGTTGTGTTGGCGGCCGCCGGTCCGACCGAATCGTCGGGCACCTTCACCAATCTCGAAGGCCGCGTCAGCATCTGCGAACAGCGGGTGACTCCGGTGGGCACGGCCCGGCCCGACTGGATGATCGCCGCTGAGATTGCCCGTCGTCTCGGCGCCGATCTCGAGTTCGACTCCGCCGAGGCCATCCGGGCCGAGTTGGCGTTGGTTTCAGAGGTCCACGCCGGTCTCACCGAGTCGGCTCTGGCTGATTCGAGGGTGGCCGGACTTCTGATCGCTGGTTCAGGCGACATCGCGGCACCCGAAGCAACCGAAATCACTCCGAGCTCCAACGACGCCTATTCGTTGCGGCTCGTGGCTCAGAGATCGATGTACGACGATGGCGTGGCGCTACGCAACTCTCCATCCAGCCGAGGTCTCGCGACGCCGGTCAGTCTTCGTCTCAACCCATCTGACTTCGTCAAGTTGGGCGTCGACCGTTCGACGATCGTCCGAGTCGAATCGAGCAGCGGAAAGCTGTTGGTTCCGGTGATTCCCGATGCCGGAGTGCCAGAAGGATCGGCGGTGCTGCCATGGGCCGCGTCGGGCTCTCCGGCCGGTGCCCTGATCGACGCGACATCGCCGGTCACCGACGTGAGAGTGGAGCGCGCATGATTCTCGCACTGGACCCACTCTTCCTCGACGACATCGGGCTGAGCATCGTGCTCATTGCTCTACTGAAGGTCGGGTTGGCGTTCGTCATCGTGCTGATCTCGGTGATGTTCATGGTCTGGTTCGAGCGCAAGGTCGTCTCCGACATGCAGCATCGGATCGGGCCCAACATCGCAGGCCCGTGGGGGTTGTTCCAGACCCTTGCCGACGGACTGAAGCTGTTGATGAAGGAAGACCTTGTCCCCGACCGGTCTCACCGCTTCGTGTTCAAGCTGGCCCCTTTCCTGGCGATCGTGCCGGCATTCCTCACCTTCTCCATCATTCCCATTGGCGGCAATTTCGAGTCGAAGGATGGAGCAATCAATCTCTGGGGGCACGACACCTTCCTGCAGGTCGCCGATCCACCTGTCGGCATTTTGCTGTTCTTGGCCATGTCGTCGATAGCGGTCTATGGCGTGATGCTCGCCGGCTGGTCCTCGGGGTCGAAGTATCCGCTGCTCGGCTCGGTGCGGGCATCGGCCCAGATGGTGAGCTACGAAGCCGCATTGGGTCTCACGATTGCCGCCATTGTTCTCCAGACCGGATCGCTGTCGACCCACGACATGGTGGTCGACCAAGCCACCGGCGGGCTCGGCTGGAATGTTCCCAACTGGAACCTGATTGCCACCGGTTTCGTACCTTTCGTGATCTTCCTAATCGCCGGCACCGCCGAACTGAACCGGCCACCGTTCGATCTGGTGGAGGCCGAGCAGGAACTGGTCGGTGGTTTCCACACTGAATACTCTTCGTTCCGTTTCGCCTTGTTCTTCCTGGCCGAGTACCTCAACACGATCACCATGTCGGCCATCATCGTCACGGTGTTCCTGGGTGGCCCGGCGGGTCCGGTGCTCATCGAACGAATCGACTGGGTGTGGGGCATCGTCTGGTTCCTCACCAAGCTGTTCGTGTTCCTGTTCTCCTTCGTTTGGTTCAGAGCGACCCTCCCGAGGTTCCGCTACGACCAGTTGATGGACCTCGGCTGGAAGATTCTCATCCCGCTGTCTCTCGGATGGTTCCTGTTCCTCGGAGCGCGCAACATCGGCGCCGATCAAGGCTGGAACCGTTGGGCAGTGGTGGCCGTCGCTCCGGTGGTGGGCGCTGCCGCCGCTGCCCTCCTGATGGCGGCGGTTCGAACGGCCCGCTCCGAACGACTCTCCCAGGAGGTCGATTCGCATGGTTGATCCATTCGGCTACATCCGCGGATTCGCAGTCACCTTCAAGAAACTCTTCGAGGAACGGCTGACTCTGGAATACCGGGGTGGCAACGCCAAGCCCGGCAAGCCCGACGAGAAGCGCGAGAAGGCCGTGCGGCTCCATGGCCGCCATGTTCTCAACCGTTACGAAGACGGCATGGAGAAGTGCATCGGCTGCGAGCTCTGCGCCGGTGTCTGTCCGGCGAAGTGCATATATGTCAGGGGAGCCGACAACGACCCTGCCGATCCCACATCTCCGGGCGAACGGTTCGGCTACGTCTACCAGATCAACTATCTGAGGTGCATCCACTGCGATCTGTGTGTTGAGGCCTGCCCGACCCAGGCCATCACCGAATCGAAGCTGTTCGAGTTCTCATTCACCAACCGCTCCGACGCAATTTACACCAAGAACGAACTCCTGGTCGACGACGACGGCATGCCCCAACAGATGCCGTGGGAAGACTGGCGCGACGGCGAGGACGAACACATCTCGGGCTGGATGCGGGCAACATCCCCGTCGGGCGACCACCGCTACGAAGGTGTCGTGGCCTGGTCCGGCGAACTCGGCCACGGGGTTCGGTCTCCAGAGGCGGGGCAAAGCCGCTCAGAAGATGAGTCCCCATCCGACACGGCGACGGCAGAGGTCGAGCAATGAGTGAAGTGATCGTCTTCCTGTTCGCAGCGGCCATCATTCTCGTCGGCGCGATCGGCGTCGTGGCCTCACGCAACCCGGTTCACTCGGCGTTGTTCCTCGTGCAGACCCTTCTCGGTGTGGCGGTCCTCTTCATCCTTCAGGACGCCCATTTCCTCGCGGCCGTGCAGATCATGGTTTACGCCGGAGCAATCGTCATCCTGTTCCTGTTCGTGATCATGCTTCTCGGCGTCGACAAGACCGAGGATCTCGAAGTCGAGCCGATTGCCGGCCAGAGGCCGTTGGCTGCCGTGGTGGGTGCGGCCCTGCTCGGAGTCGGCCTCACGGTGGTGCTGGTTGCCGCCGACGGGGTCACCGGTGCTCGTCAGTCGACCGGTGTCGGCGAACGTGCTCTCGATAACGGCGCCACTGATGTCGAACGACTCGGACGGGTGCTCTTCAGCGAATACGCACTCGCGTTCGAGATCACCGCAGCGTTGCTCACCATCGCAGTGGTCGGCGCGGTCGTGCTCACCCGCCGGGTGGCCTCTGCTGACCTGTTGCCCGACCCCGAGCCGGGAAGTCTCGAGCTGCCACCTCTTGCCCCGGCGATCGACGAGGAGGAGCACTGATGGAACTCACGACCAATTGGTACCTCGTCTTGTCGGTGATCGTGTTCTCGATCGGAGCGGTCGGACTACTGGTGCGCCGCAATCCGCTGGTGATGTTCATGTCGGTCGAGCTGATGCTCAACTCGGTCAACATCACTTTCGTGGCACTCGGCGCCGACCTCAACGATGTCGGCGGGCAGGTAGCGGTGTTCTTCGTATTGGTGGTGGCCGCGGTCGAGGTAGTGGTGGGCTTGGCTCTGGTGGTGGCGATCAATCGCCGACATCCCGATGCCACAGCCGACGATCTATCGGTACTGAGAGGCTGAGGCAGAGACCATGCTCGACGCAGTTTTCCTCATCCCAGCCCTACCTCTGTTCGGCTTTCTGACGATCATGGTGTTCGGCCGCCGCATGGGCGAGCCCCTCGCCGGATGGTTCGCCACTGCCATGATGGGCGGCTCGTTCGCCTCGGCGGTCGTGGTCATGTTCGGTCTGCTCGATCGACCCCACGAGGAGCGCCACTTCATCCAGACCTTGTTCGAGTGGGTTCCTGCCGGCGACTTCCAGGTCGATGTCGGGTTCCTGGTCGATCCTCTCTCGGTCACCATGACCCTGTTCGTCACGGGTGTGGGAGCGCTGATCCACCTCTACTCCATTGGCTACATGCACGGGGACGAGGACTACTCGAAGTTCTTCCTGTATCTCAACCTGTTCGCCTTCTCGATGCTGATGCTGGTTCTCGGCGACAACATGCTCATTACTTTCCTCGGCTGGGAGGGTGTGGGGGCGTGTTCCTACCTCCTCATCTCGTTCTGGTTCACCAGCGAGTCGAATGCGTCCGCCGGCAAGAAGGCTTTCGTGACCAACAGGGTCGGCGACTGGGGCTTCATGGTCGCGATGTTCCTCACCTTCACGTCGATTGGTTCGATCCAGTACACCGACGTGCTCGGCAATGCCGGCCACCTGAGCCAGACCACCGCAACGGCGATCACGGTGCTGTTGTTCGTAGGAGCGGTCGGCAAGTCAGCCCAGATACCGCTGTTCTTGTGGCTGCCCGACGCCATGGCGGGCCCCACACCGGTCTCGGCGTTGATCCACGCGGCCACGATGGTCACCTCGGGTGTGTATCTCCTCACCCGCCTCAACCCGGTGCTGGCCGAATCAGCGGCCTGGGCGCCCACCACGATTGCTTGGGTGGGAGTCACCACGGCGTTCTTCGCCGCCACGATCGCCATCGCGCAGAACGACATCAAGAAGGTCTTGGCCTACTCGACCATCAGCCAGTTGGGCTACATGTTCCTGGCCGTGGGCACCGGCGCCTATGTGGCCGCCATCTTCCACATGGTCACTCACGCCTTCTTCAAGGCGCTGTTGTTCCTCGGCGCCGGTTCGGTCATCCACGGCATGGACGACGACCAGGACATGAGGCACTACGGCGCGCTCAAGAAGTTCATGCCGCTCACCGCGGGGACGTTCATCGTCGGCTGGTTGGCCATCGCCGGTGTTCCTCCGTTCTCGGGGTTCTGGTCCAAGGACGAGATCCTGGCTTTCGCATGGAACGACAATCCGGCCCTCTGGTTCGTCGGTTTCGTCACGGCGATCCTCACGGCCTTCTACATGAGTCGTGAAGTGTTCCTGACCTTCTACGGGCGCTATCGCTACGGCGATGTTCGCGACGTTGAGGTCGAG
>JAJCXX010000073.1 GCA_029263195.1 Acidimicrobiales bacterium | reverse complement strand
TTTGCCAGGATCATGGTCAACCGGGACATGTCGTGGAGTCGGTCCCGTTCGGGGATCATGGCCACGTAGTCGGGATGGGTCGTGACGGCTGTGAGGGCTTCGATGCTTGGTATCTCCCAGACGCTGAATTCGGTTGCTTCGGGAAGCTCGCCCCGGAGTTGTTGGTCGATTCGGTAGGTCTGGAGGACCCTTGCGCCTAGTGGGTCAGCGATCGCGGCTAGCGCGGCGGCGTAGTCGGCTCGGTCTTCCGGCTCGACGTCTGGCTTGAGAACGACAAAATCGAGCAGGGCCAGCCCATCTGGCGAAGGGGTGCCATCGTTGCGGATCAGTGAGGCTTGGTACATGGTGAGGCGGTCCATGTCGTGGATTCGGTCGCGGGTCTCGATGTTGGCGATGTACCGCTCATCGTCTAGCACTGCCTGAAGCTGGCTTGGTGAGTCCATCGCCCACAGGTTGGCTCCGACAGCGCCCTCGAAAGCCCCTCGGAGGTGCTTGGTCGTGTCGTAGCGCGCGTAGTGGTTCACTCCGTGTTCGGCGCCGAGGGCGATGATCTGCGCGGAGAAGGCTTCTCGGTCTGCGACGAAGCTCTGGTCAGCGAGAATCGGGATATCGATCATGATTGTTTCGGTCATTGGGTTGTCCTTGTTTGGGAGGGCCACCGGACGGCAGCCAGTTGGGTTTCGGTGATCTGTTCGGTGGCCCTACTCGGGGCTGATCTTCCCTTGTTGGTTGGCTCAGATCTGCGCTGCCCCACCATCGACTACAAGTTCGGAGCCCGACATGAAGCTGGAGTCATCGGAGATGAGCATGAGCGCAGCTCGGGCCAGTTCATCGATGTCGCCAGTGCGACCCATCGGGATCACGTCTTTGAACGCCGCTTTCGCGGGTTCGACGGCCTCGGGGGGAAGACCAGCGCGTTCAAACGCGGGGGTGATGAACGTCCCGGGGGTGAGCACGTTGAATCGGATGCCGGTTGTGACCAACTCTGCTGTGAGGGTTCGCGCCAGGGCCCGCACAGCGGCCTTGTTGGCGCCGTAGGCGGACATGCCAGGGAAGCCCTTGTGGGCCGCGATGGAGCTGATCATGATTACCGATCCACCGTTCTCGAGTAGGCCCAGGGCCTTCTGCACGGTGAAGAAGGTGCCTTTGAACAAGACGTCGGTGTGGAAGTCGAATACTTCTTCGGTGGTGTCGGCGAACGGCGTGATGTCAACCGCCCCGGCGTTGGCGACGACGCCGTCGAGGCGGCCGAAGCGTTCACCGATCTGGTGGTAGAAGTCATCGAGTGAGGCCAGGTCGGTGATGTCGCCGTTGACGGCGAGGGTGTCGCCGCCAAGCTCGGTCCGGGTCATGTCGAGCGTCTCGGGGTCGCGCCCGAGGATCGCAAGTTGTGCACCTTCCGCGTGGAAGCATCTGGCCATCCCCTGGCCGAGGCCACTGTTGGCGCCGGTGATGGCAATGATCTTTCCGTCGAGTCGTGACATGGGCTGTTCCTCCTTGTGTTGCTGGGGTCAGGCCACTGCGTGGACGGCGGTCAGGTCGATGGTGGTCTCGTCGGAGACCGATTCGCCGGTTTCGACGTGTCGTTTGAGGCCGGCGAGGATGCTGGTCATGGCGGGTCCGAGGTTGCGACGAACGGCGGCGCGGTCCAGTAGCCAGCCGATGGGTCCGCCCTTCATGCCGTAGCGCAACTCGGCGGTCACCTTGGCCCCACCGTTGTCGGGTTCGACGGTGAAGGTTGTGAAGGCGTTCTTGAACGGTGGGGTCTTCTTGCCTTCGTAGATCTCGAGCGTGAACTGTTTGCCCTCGGTCCAGTCGACGATGCGTTCGCGGATGAAGGTGTCCGGGCCGCCGAGGTTGCACTGCCGTTCGGCACCAACGCCGGAGTTCTTCTTGGTGAGCGAGTAGGACTCGGTCACGCCGGGGTTGAAGACGTGTATGCCGCCAAAGTCGGCGAGTACCGCCCACACCTCAGCGGGAGTTGCGTTGATGTGGGTTTCGTTCTTGAAGGTCGTCATTTGGACGCCCCTTTCGGATTGGGTTGGCCCACACCATGCGCCCAGAGCGGTTGACCCCACATCGACCGGTCACTGGTATCAACCGGTTGATCCGGCCTCGAGTGGTTGATTCGGCCGATAGGTCGATGCGGGCGCGGGCGGCGATGCAGACAATGGGTGGCACCGTCATCACCAGAGGAGCAAACAATGTCTGCCAGCCGGTACCGGATCACTATCGATGGGCCGGTCCCCGACCGCCTGTTCGAGCTGATCGAAACGCATCGGGTCGTAACGCTCGACGAACTCACCGAGTTCGAGTGCGAGATTCGTGACCCCGCAGAACTCGCCGGAGTGCTGGCCAAACTCGGAGGCCTGGGCGTGATGGCCAGCAGCGTGCGACAAGCAGACCAGCCCAGCGGGCGGCTACGTGTTGATCCGGTGAAGACCCGCGTTCGGGCCGTGACGGGCGCTGCCGTGTTGATCGACTCGAGCGAGGCAAGCCTCGTCCATGTCGCCGGCGAGAGCCCGGGGTTCGCCGTACCAGTTCCAGATGTGAACTGGCCCCAGTTCAGCGAGTCCGATACCACAGCGAGTCATCCGATTCTGGGCGACGCTACGTTCTGGCACCCTTCTGGACAGCCCGGAAACGATGCGCTGGTCGCCTGGTCACGGCTCGAGGGCCTCGTGCAGCTCGATCACGACGCGGCAGGCATGTGGTTCGAGGAGGACGCGCCGATCATCTACCCCCCGCGTGATCCGTTTCGACGAGTGGACGTGCATCCGAGCTCACGCTTGGTCCGCTACGAACTCGATGGGCAGGTGATCGCAAAGACGAACCGGCCGGTGCTGGTGACCGAAACAGGACTTCCCGCCCGCTGGTACGTCCCGTTCCTCGATCTGAATCAAGCACTCCTGACCCCATCGATCACTTCAACGGGCTGCCAATACAAAGGCGAGGCTTCGTACTGGTCCGTCGAGATCAACGGGGAGACCCACGGCGACCTTGTCTGGACCTACCCAGCGCCGATCGCCCCGCTTCTCTCCGGGATGGTCTGTGTGCTCGCCGAAAGGGTCGACACTTTCGTCAACGGCGTTCTGGAGCCACGACCAGTGTTCAGCCCCGCATGGTTGAGCCCATCGCTCGGGCTCTCCTAGCCATTGGTGACGGTCCTACGATGACACCCGTGAGATGGCCCGGAATCACAGAGACCAAGATCGTCGTGCCGCGGGTCCGGGCCGAGGCGCTCGAACGGGGCCGGCTGCTGGATCTCATAGACCCCAGCGCATCTGTTGCGGTCGTGGTTGCGCCTGCCGGGTCAGGCAAGTCCACTGTCTGTGCCCAGCTCGCGGCCGAGCGTGCCTCACGAGGCGAAGCGGTCGCCTGGCTGACCCTCGACTCACAAGACCGCGACCCGACACGTCTTTGGGCTCACCTTCTCACCGCCGTTAGCCGTCTCGGCGTGCCGTTCGACGCTGGCACCGAACCAGCGCAACGACCGATAGCGCCCCTCATCAACGCGCTCACTGACCATGGTGAGCGGGTGACCATTGTCATCGACGAGTACCACACCGTCCCAGGCCCCGACATCCACCTCGACATCAGCGAGATCGTCGAATCACTTCCTCCGAACGTCCAGGTCGTCATCGCTTCACGGGTCGACCCCGCGCTTCCAATACCGCGGTTGCGAGTGCGCGGCCAACTGACCGAGCTACGCATTGCCGATCTGAACTTCACCGAGGAAGAAGCCGCACGGTTCTTCGAAACGGCATTTCGGCTCTGCATCGATCCAAGCCAGATTGCCCAGCTACGCGCCCGCACCGAAGGATGGGCGGCGGCCCTCTATGTCGCCGGACTCGGACTTCGGCGGGCTGACGACGTCGAAGAGTTCGTCCGCACATTCTCCGGCCACCAAACCCATCTCGTCGACTACATCGACGCCGAGATCATCAATCAACAAGACCGACAAGACCTCGACTTCCTCCTATGCACGTCGATCCTTGACGAACTCCACGGCGATCTGTGCGACAGCGTCATCGGAGCCGAGGGATCAGCCCTCAGGCTCCAAGAGCTGGCCCGCACCAACCTGCTGGTGATCGAACTCGACAACGAGCGCCGCAGGTATCGGTACCACCACCTCCTGGGCGACGTGCTCCGGTCGCAGCTTCGTCGCGCCGACCGCATCGATGTCAGAGGCCTTCATGCCCGCGCCGGCGCGTGGTTCGCCGACCACGACGAACCCACCAGCGCAGTGAGTCACCTCGTGGAGGCCGGCGAACACGAAGCGGCCCGCGACCTCATCAACCAATCATGGTTTCCCTTCATCAACACCGGCCACTCCACGACGGTTTGGACTTGGCTCGATCTCATCCCCGACGAGATCCGCAACGTTGACCCGATCCTGTGCCGGCTCGCCGCCTGGGCCAGCCTCAATCTCGGCGCTTTCGACGACATCGAGCCACTCCTCGATGTCGTAGACGCCGACAAAGTCGGACCACCGAACAACCGCGTCGAGGCCAATGTCATCCGCTCACACCGCGCCCGACACCTCGGCGACACGCACTCAGCACTCACCTACGCCACCGCCGCCGCGACCGACCTAGACCAAAGCGACCAGCGTCTCGAAGCAGCCACCCATACCGCCCTGGGGATCGCTCAGTTCTGGGCCGGCGAGCACCACGAGGCCCCAGAAACTCTCGTTCGAGCCACGCGTCTCGCCGTCGCTTCCAGAGAAGAAGCATCAATTGTCGCCAGCCTCGGACACCACGCTTTACTCCTTGCCACCCAAGGCGACAACGAACAAGCGACACAACTGGCCCGCTCAAGCCTCGACCTGTGCCAAACGCCTCAACAGGAAACCTTCCACCTCCCCGCCGCAGCGAACCTCGCTCTCGCCAGAATCGCACTAGACACGAGAGACATCGCCCAAGCCGACGCCTACCTTGCCGACGCGGCGAGGCTGGCCGAGTCGGGGCGTGAACCGTTGGCCGCCGTGCTCACACTCCTGTGGCAGGGAGAAGTCAGCGCGATCACCGGGGACCGGGACATCGCTCGTTCCAACCTGCGGGCTGTCGATACCAAGCTGGCCGCACTCGCCTCGCCAGGATGGATAGCCGACGAACTAGCCCGGAGCCGCAACGACACCCGCTTCACACCCCGCCAACAATTCCAGCCCGACCACCCGATACCACCGCTCACCGATCGCGAACTCGTCATTCTGCGCATGCTCACCGGCACCGGCACGCGCCAGGAGATTGCCGATCAACTCCACATCTCGCTCGCCACCGTAAAGACCCACAACCACGCCATCGCCCGCAAGCTCGGCGTCAGTAAACGCCGCGACATCATCGCCAAAGCACGACAAATCGACCTCATCGCCTAGAGAACCACCGACGGGTCTGCGGCCCGTAGCCACCGATGTCGATGGCATCCGACTCAAGCGCACAGTCGCCCAAACCTGTGGACGCCAAGAAGACAGCAGGTCACACCACCGAAACCCGTCCGGTCCGGTTGAAGCTCTCGGCGCCCATGTGTAACGGGATCCGGGTGTTGTGGCATATATAGGGTGTGAGCAAGATCTACGGCGGGCGAACCGATGCCCAGTTGCTGATCGAGTCGGCCGATCACCCCGACCTGTTCGCGTTGATTTACGAGCGTCATGTCGATGCAGTGCTCGCCTACTTTTTTCGACGGACCGGTTGTGCTCAGACCGCCGCGGATCTGACTGCTGAGACGTTCGCCCAGGCGTTCACTTCACGGGGCCGCTTCACTGATACCGGAGCGCCGGCCCGGGCCGTGCGTATGAGTGTCGGCCTCGACATGGCCTACAGCGATGTCGCCGGCCGGCTCGGCTGTTCAGAGGGCGCGGCGCGGGTGCGTGTGTCACGGGGCCTCACCACTCTCGCGATGCTGTTGGAGGGACCATGACCGGGCGACCACCTTTCATTCATGACATGGCTCGCCCGCTGGTTGATGGAGCGGCTCGCTATCGGCGCCGTCGGCGATGGCGGTCGACCGGGCTCCTAGTGATCGTGATCGGAGCGGCCATGGTGGCGGGGATGCTCACCCTCAAAGGAAACAGCAGACGCGTCGACTTCGTGGATGTGGTCGGGCCCCACCCGACGACCACGACAACAACCGGCCCGACGACCGCCACGGATCCGGCCCTGGTGTCTCCCACCGAACCCGACCCGACGACCACGACTGCCCAACCCGAGAGCATCGTCGCGAAGTTCCACGCCGTAGATATCGATGGCCTACCCGAGCGGTACCTCGCGTTGGGTCGCAACGGCGTCATGTCGGTAGTAGACACCGCCACCGGACATGCCACCGAGCTGTATCGAATCCCTGAACCGGCCGGAGACGATTGGCGTCGCATGTCGATCGCGGCTGATCCCGCAGGTGAATTCATCTACATGGGTCACGATTCCAACCAGGACTGCAAAGGGTCGATCACCCGTGTCGCCGTCGACGGAAGCGCCACCGTCGATATCGCCGAGGGCCTCGACCCGTTGGTCAGCCCCGACGGGCAGTGGCTCGTCTACACGATCGATGGCGCTTCCAGCCGAGGCGAGAAACCACCCGTCCCGAGCGATCCGTCATCACCATGCCGGGGCCGCCACGACTCTTACGCCTGGTTCGATCTGGCAACCGGCACCGAGACTCGTTGGATCGCTCCGCCGCTTGAACAATTCCAGGACCCGGTCGACGCCTACACGATGACCTTCGAACCGAACTCGCATCGGCTCTACCTGGGATTCTGGGCCGTATACACCTCCATCGGTGTCGTCACCCCAGACTCGCCCGGCAGCGGTATCGAGCCGGAAGCATTCAGCAAAGCCGAGGAGAACTTCGACACATCACTGATCTCAAACCTCCAGTTCCTGCCGGATGGCTCCGTGCTTGTCACCGGATCCCTGCCCGATGTCGGGTTCCCTCCCGGATACCGGCTCTACCAATCCCCTGACGGATACTCCGCCAGCCCGACCGACGTCTCACAGCCATGGTGGCTCATCTCCGGATATCACCTCGACGACCCCGGCGACTGGACCAACATCCATCACACCTGGCTGTGGAACGAAACCGACGAACCCGTCCTGATCGCCGACGACGCATACGTCGAATGGCTGCAATAGAAGACACTTGACAGAGCCCTCGGATCGGGACGTCCTCCGGTCCAAGTCAATCACTCACCAAGGAGTGAACGTCCAGAATTCGCTGCCGACACCGCCGCTTCACGAGCAACCGAGAATCAGCTCTGACGACAGAGCGGGGGAACATCACCGATCCTGGAATGAGTCCAGGGGAAGGAGGCCCGGATGGGTCGTCCATCGAAGCATCCCGGCTCTTCGGATTTGGGCGGGGTCCGGTATCTGGGGGCCGTTCAGCGGTTCTTGTCGGCGCTCACGACCCACATGGCGAAGTACTGGGCACCACCGCCGTAGGCGTGACCGAACGCGGTGCGAGCGCCGTCGACCTGATGCTCCCCGGCGGCGCCCATCACCTGCAAGGCCGCTTCGGCGAAGCGGATCATGCCCGACGCCCCGATCGGATTGGAAGACAGCACCCCTCCGGAACAGTTCACGGGCAGATCGCCGCCGTCGATGCCGGTGGCGCCGCTCTCCACCATTCTCCACCCCTCGCCCTTGTCGCAGAAACCAAGGCTTTCGAGCCACATCGGCTCGTACCAGGAGAACGGCACATACATCTCGACCGCGTCGATCTCGCGTCGGCGGTCGGTGATGCCGGCCTGGGAAAACACATCGGCGGCGCATTGTTCGCTGGCGGCGGGTGACACCATGTTTCGACCGCCGTAGTTGTTGGCTTCGGTGCGCATGGCGGTGCCCTGCACCCACGCCACTGGGCCGCTGTGGGCATCACCGCCGGTCTCGTCGGTGATCACCATGGCGCAGGCACCGTCGGACGACGGGCAGGTCTCGGAGTAGCGGATCGGGTCCCACAACATCGGCGACTCGACCACCTGTTCGAATGTGAGATCGCGCTGGTGGAGATGGGCCAGCGGATTGCGCAGAGCATGCTGACGGTCCTTGAACGCAACCATGCATCCGATCAGCTCGGGGGCGTTGGTGTTCATCATGTAGCGGCGGATGATCGGCGAGAAGTACCCACCGGCGCCGGCGTTGATTGAAGTGGAGAAGGGTTGGGGCAATGACAGGGCCCACATGGCGTTGGACTCCGATTGTTTCTCCCACCCGATCGTGAGAACGGTGCGGTGCACCCGGCTCTGCACCAGCGAGGTGGCCATACATGCAGTGGAGCCACCAACCGAGCCGGCGGTGTGGACTCTCAACATGGGCTTGCCCACCGCCCCGAGCGCTTCGGACAGGTAGAGCTCGGGCATCATCACCCCCTCGAAGAAATCGGGGGCCTTTCCGAGCACGATCGCGTCGATGTCGTCCCAGGTCTTGTCGGCCATCTCGAGGGCTCTCAGGGCGGCCTCGCGCAACAATCCGGCCATCGACACGTCGCCTCGGGTGGAGGCGTACTTGGTCTGACCGACCCCGATCACGGCGGCGCGTTCCCCACCCATGTCAGTCCCCCTCCAGTACGCAGACGAGGTTCTGTTGCATGCATGGTCCCGATGACGCGTGAGCCGCGGCCCTGTCGCCATCGCCGGCCTGTATGCGGGTGGCGGCTTCACCGACGCGAATCAGTCCGGAGGCCATCATCGTGTGGGCGGCGAGAGCACCCCCCGACGGGTTTACAACAGTGTCGCCATCGAGGCCCAAGGCCTCGGCGAGAAGGAACTCTGAGGTGGTGAATGGTGCGTGGAGCTCGGCGAAGTCGATCTTGTCGTCGGCCACTCCGGCATGGTGCGCAGCGATCTCGGCCGACTCGACCCGGGTGAGGTCGCGCACACCGAGGCTGTGAGCGTCGATCCGATGATCGATGCCGCGGATCCAGACCGGACGGTCGCACAGTTCCCGGGCCCGGTCACCAGCGGCGAGGATCATCACTGCTCCCCCATCGGCCGACGCGGGGAGATCGGAGGGCCGCAGAGGATCAACCGCGAACGGTTCGGCGAGGATGTCGGCGACCGACTTCGGCGAACTGCGAACGGCGTTGGGATTGCCGGCGGCATGTGCACGGCTCCGTGAGGCGATCTCGGCGAGTTGCCGCTCGTCGACCTTCCCAGAGTCGAGCAGTAGTCGGGCCCGCAGTGCCTCGATGGCGAACGCGTCGGGCCAGAGAGGGGCCACGTAGTAGGGGTCCATCTGGGTGGCGAGGACGTCTCGAAGCGAGCCCCGCGAGGGCCGCCCGTAGGAGTAGACGAACGCCGTGTCGATGTCGCCGATCTGCAATTTCACCCAGGCTTCGTAGAGCGCCCACGCGCCATCCATCTCGACGTGGCTCTCGCTGATCGGAGGGACCGGGCCGGTGCCGTCGATCGTCATCACGAACGAGAAGGCCTGGCCGGCGAGGAAGTCCGACGATCCCGAACAGGTGAAGCCGATGTCCTGCTGGCTGAGTCCGACCGACTTCTTGACCTGGTCCATGAGCGGGACCATCAGCTCGACTTCGGATTCGTCGGCGATCTCCGCTTCCTGTCGCTGGGCGAACCCGACCACGGCCACGTCTCTCACGACTCGGCCTCCTCATCTGTGGAGGCCTCACTGGCAGCGGCCTCGTCGACTCGTCCGACCAATTCGAAGTTGTCGATCACCACGTCGGGCTCACCGGTGGGAACCCACGACAAGATGTTGGTGGCCGACATTTCGAGCTCATCGTCGGGCTTCCAGAGGGCCTTCACCCGAAGCCCGATGGTGACATCCTCGGCTTCAATCCCGGTGACCAAACCCATGAACCCGACCGACGCCCCGTCGAGCACGATCCACGCGCTGCAGTACGGAGGGTGGAGATCGTCACGGCCGCGGATGGGCACTCGAGTGATGTTGAAGGACTCGACGTAGCCGGTGTCGGCGAGCTCGACCATCTCGGATGTCGGCATACCGGCGATCGGACTCACCCCGCGGGGCGGCACGAAGACCTGACCGCTGACCGGGCATCTGTCGCCGAGAATCCGCTTGTCCTTCATTGCCCTCAGATAGGCCGACAATCCACGGCCTGGCGTGTAGTTGTATTCGATTCGGATCGGAGTGCGAACGCTCTGTACCGGCTCGGCCGCCGACACGACCTCGACTCCGTCACCCGACCCCGGGGGCTGCTCTGATCCGGCCGGGGCTGTCGCCGGGGCGAAACCGGCGATGTCGCTCACCTGGCCGACCCGTTCATCGCGCCACACGATGTCGACCCGCATCCCGGTATGGATCTCGGACGGGTCGTCGACGAGAACTCCGTGCAGGATTGTCGTGTCGGCTCCATCGAGGCGCACCAACGCCCAGGCGAAAGGCCGGTCGAAGGGCTGCTGGGGTCGGGGGGCGCCGTTCCACGCCCACGTGACGATCTCACCGGCCTGTCCGACCTCGACCATCTCCGACAGTGCCGACGAATCGGCGGGGTCGTATTCGAGCGGCGGACACATCACCGAGCCGTCGCCTCGCTTCACTCCGAGAACCACACCCTCACGCAGGCCGGTGAGGAACGCCCCCACGACCGGGCCGGTGGTGCGGGTGAACGGATACTCGAGAACCAGCGGCGCTTCTAGAACTTCGTCCGACATCAGATCCTCCCAGCACACAGCATCGCGGCCGCGTCCTCCAGTTCGCCAACCGCCTGATCGAATGGCATCCAACCGTTCTTCCATCCGATGAGCGCCGAGAACCAGACGTGTTCGAGAGCACGAATGATCCGCCGTCGGTCGTCGACTGGGAAGTCGGCTGCGAACGCGGTCTCGAGGACAGCTTCGAACGTCTCGTGCAACTCCTCTTGGCAGGCGGCGACCTCCTCGCCCTCGGCCACCAAGCCCGATATCAGAGCGGAGCTGATGTTCTGATTGGAGGCCATTGCACCGGTGATGCGCTGGAGCAGGTCGAGCACACGATCAAGCGTGGCGGGGCCTGCCGCCGGCGTCTTGGCCACCGACTTCTCGAGACCTCCGAGTAGCTCGATCATTGAGGCCGCCAGCAGATGGTCCTTGGAGGAGAAGTAGTGGTAGACGGTGCCTAGGGCGACATCGGCACTGCTCGCCACGTCTCGCATCTGCACGCCTTCGTAGCCGCCCTCGGCCGCAAGGTCGAGCGCAGCCGCGATCACGTCACTTCGACGCTTGGCCTGCTTGTCGGTCAATCGGGCGGTGTCCGGCACGGCCGGATGGTAACCCGGACCGTCGTCGCGACATGAAAGCTGATCGTTTGTTCCACGGAACGGCCGAGAATGTCACACCCCATTCTTAGAGTCATACCCATGTTCGTAGAGATCGTTGATCGGGTTGCCGGGGAGGTTGTCGAGTTGTCGCCCGAGGGCGCGTCCCGTGGTGCACTGGTCGACACTGTCGCGGCGCTGAGTCGGCTGCGGGGTGCTCTCGACATGGCCGATTCCCGGTTCGCGGCCGCTATCGATGGTCTCGACGACCACGGCCTCGATGCCGCCGGCGTGGTCCGAAGCGTCACCCATTGCAGCAGCCGTGAGGCCAAGAGGCGCTCGCGCCGCGCTGTTGCTGTAGCTGCGATGCCCAATGTGGCCGAGGGTCTGGCTTCGGGGGCGATCCCGGCCGAGACGGTCGACGACCTGGCCCGCGCCGCCACCCTGATCTCCCCCGACACGGTCGACAGCGACCAGAAGCTGCTCGGGTTGTGCGGGTCGCGTCCGGCCGATCTCGCGGCGCGAGAGATCCGCGACTGGATTCGCCGTCACCAAAACACCAACGACGCCGAGCGGCAACTCGAGCGGCAACTCGAGCGTCAGCGAAAGGCGCGGCGTGCGTCATGGTTCACCAACCCCGATGGCATGTTGGTGTGCAACCTTGAGTTCGACCCTGTCACCGGGGCCGGAGCCCTGGCCCGGCTCGACGCCGAGACCGATTCCCTGTGGCGCTCCGATGGCGGCCGCGACGGGCGGCCCAACGAAATCCGCACCGCGGCGCAACGCCGGTCCGATGCTGTGGCCCGGCTTCTCGGGGTTGCCAGCCCTCACCAGCCCGACAACTCTGGAGATGCTCCTCACACCGGTCGTGTGTCCACCACGGTGGTCGTGGTTGCCGACATCGGTGTCATCGACGGCACCGACCCCAACGCACGATGCGAGATCCTCGACGCCGGCCCCATTCCCGCCAGTGTGCTCACTCAGCTACCAGCCGACACAACTTGGCATGGAGCGCTGTTCGACGGGCCCGGGCGGCCCTTGTGGCTCGGCCGAGGCCGACGTCTCGCCAACAACGACCAGCGTCTGATGGCGGCAGTGCGCGACCGGGGATGCATCAACTGCAACGCTCCAGTTCAGCGCTGTCACACCCACCACATCCGCGAATGGCAGGACGGGGGCGCCACCGACATCGACACCCTGGCCCTTCTCTGCCCGCGATGTCACACCCTGCTCCACGACGGCCACATTCGCCTTCACCGACAACCCGATGGCACCTGGATCGCCAGGCCCACCGCAGCGAGAGCGGCCTCCACAGGCCCGGCGAAGATCAAGCGAAGATCTGAGCCACGCGGTCCTTGGCCTTCTGATCACCTAGAGGACGCCCGATGATGGCCTTGTCATCGGTGACGATGATCGGGCGCTGTATCAATCTCGGGTAGCGCAATAGGACCTCGACCACGGCGTCCGGATTGCCCACGTAGTCATCCGCGTTGAGCTCAAGCTTCCCGAACTGCGCGTCCTTGCGGACCAGGTTCTCCACCGGGTCTTCGAGCTTGGCGATGATGGCCCGGAGGGCGTCCTCATCGGGATTGGTCTTCATGTAGAGAACGGTCTCGAAATCGATTCCTAGCTCCGTGGCGACCGCCACGGCGTTCTGGGAAGAGTTTCAATGGGGCTTGTGGAAGATCTGGATCGTGCTCACGGCCAGGGCTGCTCCTTGTAGAGATCACGCAATTCGTACTTGAGAATCTTCATTGTGGCGTTGCGAGGCAACGGTCCGTCATGGATCTCCAATTGTTCCGGAGTCTTCTGACGCATCAGGCCGGCATCGGTGCAGGCTCGGGCCATCTCGTCGAAGGTGAGCGGCATCTCGCCGGCCGCCATTTCGATCACCGCGCAGACCCGTTCACCGCGTTCTCGGTCGGGAAGGCCAATCACCGCGGCGTTCTCGACCTTGGGATGAGCGTAGAGAACGTCTTCGATCTCCTTGGCCGAAATGTTCTCGCCCTTGCGGATGATGATGTCCTTCACCCGGCCGGTGAGAGTCACATGACCATCGGCATGGCACACGGCCAGATCGCCGGTCCGGAAGCGGCCCTCACTGTCGAAAGCCTCGGCCTCGAGTGCCGGGTCGGTGTATCCCTTGAACAACATGGTCCCGCTCACCCGCACCTCGCCCTCCTCACCCGGAGCTGCGACCGAACCATCGGACTTCACGATCGCGACTTCGCAGCCCTCGATCGGGGCGCCCTCGGTGTTGGCGAGCTGCTGGTCGGAGTCGGTGGGCGACCCCTGACAGATCATCGGACATTCGGTCATGCCATAGCCGTGGGCGATCGGCACACCCATCTTCTCCAGCACGTCGTAGTAGATCTCCGGCGGCTTCGGCGCTCCACCTCCGGCCATCGCCCGCAGACGTGGCAACGACGCCCCCTCCGTCTGCTGGTCCTCGGCCAGATACATTTGGTAGAAGGCGGTGGATCCGCCGATGATCGTCGCCCCGTGACGAGCGAAGGCCTCCATCGCCGATGCGGGAGCGAACTTCTCGATGAGAATCGCGGGGAGCCCGGCGACCAGCATCATGACGATGTAGTCAGGCCCACCGATGTGGGAGTAGGGAAAGGCGATCGTGCCGACGTCATCGGGGCCGGCGCCAAGCGCCTTGGACAGCCCGACTCCGGCAGCGATGAGCGTCTGATCGGTGTGCTTCACACCCTTGGGATCAGACGTGGTGCCCGACGTGTAGTAGAGCCAACGAACCGGTGAGTCCTGACCGGAGGATGCGGCGGTTGGTGCCGGCGGCAGCGTCGCCGGATCACCTTCGGGTAGATCGTCGTAGCCGATCAAAATGGTGGGCTGCGGATCGAGTCCGGCCGTCACGTCCTCCACCATCGCTCGGTAGTCGAAGCCGTTCCACTCCCCCGGCACGATCACAAACTCGGCTCCGGTCTGACGGATGCAGAACCCGACCTCACGATGCCGGTAGATGTGGATGATCGGATTCTGTACGGCACCGAGCCTCGACAGAGCGAAGCTGACGACGAGCGTCTCGATACGGGTCGGCAGTTCCCAGGTAACCGCGGTGCCCTCGCCTACTCCGAGGGCGTGTAGGCCGGCGGCCACCCGCTCGACCTGGTCCCTGAATTGGCGACACGTCACCACCCGGTCGGTGGAGTCGATCAACAGCGGCAGATCCGGCGACACTCCAACCCGCCGCTCCAGCAGCTCCCAGAACGTGGAGGCATCCGTGATCGACCCGGCGTCGGCGGTTGGCCCGGCATCCGTGATCGGCCCGGCATCAGAGGTTGGCCCGGCATCAGGCGTCTGTTGTGTCATGTCGACCCTCCCGGTGGACACCGGCATCTCCTGAGACGGATCTCTCCGACGGAGCACCGTCCTCGTTGCCGGCCGACAGTAGACGGTCGACTCGTCGGGAGCACGACCGCTGCTGTGCCGGCGCCAACTGTTGTCGCTGGTGCCGGACAAGTGGCGCAGGGCGAGGCCGGGGGCCACACTCTTGAATGGGCATCTACCAACGACAGGTCCTCCCCCGCGTGATCGACCGATTGCTGTCGACCGGGGAAGTCATGAAGTACCGCTCGCAGACCGTTGTGGGGTTGCACGGGAAGGTCGTGGAGATCGGGTTCGGATCCGGGCTCAACGTCGACTTGTATCCGTCCGAGGTGAAGACGGTCTATGCGGTCGATCCTGCCACCGTCGGCCAGAAGCTCGCCGCCGATCGGGTTGCCGACACCCATGTCGATGTGCAGTACGTCGGGCTCGACGGCCAGTCACTGCCACTCGACGACGAGTCGTGTGATGCCGCGCTGTCGACCTACACGTTGTGCACGATCCCCGACGTGCAGTTGGCGCTCAGCGAAGTCATGCGGGTCCTCAAGCCCGGAGCGAGGTTCCACGTGCTCGAGCACGGCCTCGCCCACGAACACGGAGTGTCGAAGTGGCAGGCTCGGCTCACCCCGATCCAGAAACGAATCGGCGACGGCTGCCACCTCAACCGTGATCACCGATCGATGCTCGGCGAGGCCGGATTCGAAATCGAGTCGCTCGACGAGTGGTACGCCAAGGGGCCGAAGCCACTCTCCTGGCTGTACCGCGGAATAGCCATCAAACCGGCCTGAGCTAGAGCTTCTCGGTTCAGACCCAGAGCCTCGCATTTCAGCCGGAGCTTCTCAGGTCAGAGAGCGTCGGCTCCGAGTTCGCCGGTGCGGATTCGGGCGATCGTCTCGATCGGGGTCACCCAGACCTTGCCATCGCCGATCTTGTCGGTGCGAGCCGAATCCAGAATCGCTTCCATGATCGCCTGGGCCTGATCGTCCTCGACCATGATTTCGATTCGGGTCTTGGGTGTGAACGTGACGCGATACTCGGTGCCGCGGTAGGTCTCGCTGTGGCCACCCTGCCGGCCGAAGCCCTGGACCTCCGACACGGTCATGCCCTGCACCCCCACATCAGCGAGGGCCGTCTTCACGTCCTCCAGCTTGAATGGCTTGATTACGGCAGTGACGAGTTTCATCGGTACCTCCGGCGCAAGGCAGGTGATCGTTTTGGGGCACGGTAGCGCAACACAGCCGCGGAGGGTGTCATCGATTCGCCACTACGCGTCCCGAGCGCCCATCCGCCGGTAGGCCAAGCGCCATCCGCCGATGCGCCCAGTACCCCTCCGCTGTACGCGATCCAGTACCCCTCCGCTGGTACGCGATCCAGTAACCCTTCGCTGGTACGCGATCCAGTACCCCTTCGCTGGTACGCGATCCAGTACCCCTCCGCCGGTACGCGATGAGGCCCGCCGAGAGATCCCGGCGGACCCCGTCGATCCCTGGAGGGAGGGTCGAGCTGTTGGTAGGACCTCGACGAGAGTCGGTTGGTTACATCCGTGGGTCGGTCAATGGTTGGCGCGGGCTGGATCGATGGCTGGCCTGGGCTGGATGGAACCCCGTGGCCCTGCCTGGAATACCGTGGGAGTCCTGATGGCTGACGCGACCCCGACCCCGACCGCGACTCTGACTCTGACCACAAATCCGACTGTGAATCCACCCACGAATCCGACGGTGAAATCGGGCTCCTCTCCCGCTCCAGGCCCCGGTCCCGGTTTGAGTCCCGGCTCGGAACCTGAAATCTGGAGAGAATCCGCACGCGACCTTCCGGTCATCGGCCGACCCGATGTGCTGGTGGTGGGCGCAGGATCCGCTGGGGTGGCCGCAGCGTTGGCGAGCGCCAGACGCGGTGCCGATACCTGGCTGATCGAGAAGCTGAGCCACGTCGGTGGCCTGGCAGGATTCGGCCTGATCAATCTGCTGCTCACTCTCGACGACGGCGAAGGCGAGCAGGTGGTCGCTGGGATATGTCAGGAGTTCGTCGACCGACTCGACTCCCAAGGTGCCGCTCAACACCCCGGACGCGGCGACTGGGGAAGTACCGATCCTCGCCAAATCGAACAGTGGCGCAAGTGGGGGCTGATCTGGGGGGCGCCGCCCGAAGCCGTCCGTTACTCCGTGGCGTTCGAACCCGAATCGTTCATCAATGTCGCCTACGACCTGCTCGAAGCCGCGGGAGTGCGACTACGACTCCACACCGGTTGTGCTGCCGCCAGCTCCGTCGATGGACACATCGACACCGTGATCGTGGAGTCGAAGGCGGGCCGAGAGGCGATCCAGCCGTCGGTGGTCGTCGACACCACTGGAGACGGCGACGTGTTCACCCATGCCGGTGCCGACGCCGAAGCGGTGACCGTGTACCCCTACCAGTGGTTCAGGATGGGCGGTGTCGGTGATCTCGGTCTCGGCGACGGCTCCGATGTGGGCAAGACCTATTTCCGAACGACCGATGCCGGGCGGGTGCTGGTGCCGTGGGGTGGGCCTGGATTCGCTCCGTTCAGAGTCGACCCTCTCGATCCCGACGATCTCACCCGGGCCGAGATCGAGTGCCGACGGGCCGTGATGGCCGAGGTCGCCCGGATCAAGCAGCACACTCCCGGCTTTTCCGAGTCGTGGCTCGACGACATCGCCAAGCAAATTGGTATCACCGAGTCGCGGCGGCTGGTCGGTGACTACGTGCTCCAGAAGGACGACGATAAACAGACATTCCACGACTCAATCGCCCGCACCGGGCACTGGACCAAGCGCGGGGTGGTCTACGACATCCCCTACAGGTGCCTGACGAGCCCGGTGGTCGACAATCTACTTACCGCGGGCCGATGCATCTCCACCAGCCGGTTCGTGCACCAAGCCACCAAGGAGATCCCGGCGGCGATGGCCACCGGCGAGGCTTCAGGGGCGGCGGCGGTGGCTGCGCTCGACAGAGGCGGCCAGGTTCACGATGTCGATGTTGCCGCCCTGCGACGCGACCTCGCCGCATCAGGAGCGATGGTCGCAGGAGACGACCATCCGAAGACCTGACCTGGACCGCAGGACTCTTCGCCGGATCCCGGCCGCATTGGTTCCGAGTCAGGCCGCATTGGTTCCGAGTCAGGTAGGGATATCGCGGAACGGGATGCCCTTGTCGAGCCGCGGCTCTCGGGGCAATCCGAGCACGTTGTCGCCGACGATGTTTCGTTGCACCTGCTCGGTCCCGCCGCCTATTCGAGAAGCCCACTGCATGAGGAACGCGTAGTTCTGCCAGAACCCGTTCATCTCGGCGTCGGTGTCGTAGAGCATGGCCTTGGCTCCCATGATCGTCATCACGAGATCTCCCTGAAGAGCCAACCGCCGCGATGCCGCCAACTTCAGAATTGAGCTTTCCGGCCCGGGGGACTCCCCTCGGGATGCCGCAGTGCGCACGCGATAGCCGAGGAAACGGATCGTCTCACCGATCGAGTGGAGCCGAGCAAGATCCTGCCTGATGGTCGGGTCTTCCGACACCCCGAACCGCCGCGCCAACGCCGTCACGTCGGAGACTCCGGCGCGGACATTCGATGCGATGCCCTCACGTTCGTTGGAGAGCGTGGTGAGAATCGGACCCCAGCCCTTATCCACCTCCCCCACCACGTTGGCCATCGGGACCCGCACATCGTCGAGGAAGACCTCGCTGAACTCGGCCCGGCCGGTCATCTGCTTGAGCGGTCGAATGTCGATCCCGGGCGTGGCCATGTCGATCAGGAGGTAGGTGATCCCTCGGTGCTTGGGGACATCGGCGTTGGTTCTCACCAGCAGCATTCCGTGGACGGCATCGGTGGCGTTGGAGGTCCACACCTTCTGGCCGTTGACGACCATCTCATCACCGTCGACCACCCCCATCGTGCGCAACCCAGCCAGGTCCGAACCCGCCCCCGGCTCGGAGAAGAGCTGGCACCAGACGTGATCGCCCCTGAGCATCGGGGTGAGGAAACGCTGCTTCTGGTCGTCGGTGCCGTGGGCGATGATCGTCGGTCCGGCCATGCCGATCGACTGGGCGAACAGTCCGGTCGCCACATCGAATCGGGCCTCCTCCTCATGGAAGATCCCGTTGAAGTGGCTCGACTGGCCCTGACCGCCGAATTCCGCCGGCCAGGTCAGACCGGCCCATCCCGATTCGAACTTGAGTCGCTGCCATTGCTTGCACGTCTCAACATGTTCCTGGTGGCGATCCTCCCCTGAAGCGCGAGCCCAGGGACTGTTGCTCCAGTCGACCACCGGAGGCCGCAGTTCGGCATGGCCATGCAGAAACTCGGCGCACTGGGTCCGCCACAGGCTCTCTTCCGGAGTGTCGTCGAAGTCCATGGTCAACGGGGTCTAGGTGCCGAATACCGGAGCCGGGTCGGGCGCCGCGTCGAGTGATTCGTGGACCAGTCGACCGGCCTCATCGACGGTCATTCGTCGCTCACCGACCGAAGCCACCGGACCGTGCTGCCAGCCGTCGCACACGTTGAGTTGACCACCGGTGCATTCGAAGATTCGGCCGGTGATGTCGCACTCTTGGCTTCCGAGCCAGACCACGAGCGGCGATACGTTCTCCGGCGACTTCTCGTCCCATCCTTCGGGAGGCTCGGCGTCGTAGAAAACCCCGGCGGTCATGCGGGTGCGGGCGTCGGGGGCAACGGCATTGGCCGCCACGCCGTAGCGACCCCACTCCGCAGCCTGCTGGACAGTGAGCAGAGCGATGGCCGCCTTGGCGCTCGCGTAGTTTCCTTGCCCGATCGATCCCATCAACCCAGCTCCCGACGACGTGTTGACGAGACGAGCGTCGACGGTCTCGCCGGCCTTGGCTCGCTCCCGCCAATGCTCGATGGCATGGCGGGCTGGAGCAAAGTGCCCCTTGAGGTGCACGCGTGTGACCGAATCCCATTCGTCCTCCGACATACCGGCCAGCATCCGATCACGGAGAAATCCGGCGTTGCACACGAGAGTGTCGAGTTGGCCCCACATGTCGATCGCCTGGGCGATCATCGCCCGCGATTGGACCCAGTCGGCGACATCGGCGGCGTTGGATACTGCTTCGCCGCCCATCGCCAGAATCTCTGCGACCACCTCGTTGGCGGCATCGCTGGTTCCGCCGGAGCCGTCCCGATCGACTCCGAGATCATTCACCACAACTCTGGCCCCTTGAGCCGCGAAGGCCACCGCATGGGCCCTCCCGAGACCACGGGCCGCGCCGGTGATGATGACCACGCGACCGTCGTTCGAACTCATCGAGCACACCTCGTAGTCAAGCTTCAGAGACACGTCGGCCGCCGTTCAGAGCAGGCAGTCGACCCAGCGCGACTGAGTACAACACATCGGCACGGTTGGCGACAAACTTCCGCTCAGCGGCTGGTACGAACAGCCAGCGCCGAGTTGTTGATGTTGGAAGAATCGAGATCAACCACACCGTGGATCGACTCGGCCGGCCAATTGACCGCCACGGTCACGATCCCCTTGGGCGGGAGCGGCCACACCCACCAGTCGGCTGAATCCGACCTTTGAACCGGGACACGTCGGTCCATGGTCTCCTCGACCTCTCGACGGGTCCCGAGAAGTGTCAGGACGCCGTCGGTCGGACAGTCGCGTCGGAAGCGTCTAGACGGTTCCCGGTTCGACAGCATTGTCCCGTCGCCATAGGCGAGATCGAGCGACACCACATCGGGCGAGAACTCATGACGCGCCCCCAGACCGGGAACGAGTTCCTCACCGGGTTCCCATCGCGGGGGGAGCAACCAGTTGTCGGTCGAGGTGATCTTGAGAGTGAACCCGAAACCTTCCTCACCGGCGACCACGCCGTTGAGCGTCAGTTCCGCCGAGTTACTCGACGCCAGCACGACGGTAGGCCCGCTCTCGACATCCACCCGAGCGACCTGTGAGTCGCTTCTCGGCCCCCACCACCCGTTGTAGTTCGCAACACGTCGATCGAGCGTTCCAATGAGTCGCTCCACCTCCTCACTCGTGAGGCGGGCCGCGCCGAGTTCGGCCAAGCGGCGAACCTCGCCGGGCCTGACCCCGAGACTCCGCAGCACCGATGATGCTCCGGATCGTGGGTCGGCCAGAGTTCCTAGCAGCACATCGAACGGGCTCAGGGCGGATCCGGTGAGGGGGCGAACGTAGAGGGCGAGTTCGGCGCGTATCGAAAGCGGCCGCTCGGCTCCCGGCTGATCCGTCGGGGTGCACCACTGCTGGCGAAGGGTCGCGACGGATCGCTCGACGCGGGTCTTGTCGAGCACGAACAGATCGGTGAGGTTGGACATCTCGGTGTCGGATGTGGCGACAAGCCCAAATAGAAGATGCTCGGTTCCGCACCTCTCGTCGCCCATTGCTGCGGCCATGCCCAGGGCAACGTCCAGAGCCAACCGAGCGCGTGCCTCCAACTCGAATTCGCTCATACCCATGAATTTACCGATGAATCGGTCGCCATTACCTGAGCCATTCGGCTCAGAATTGCCTGCTCAGGGCTACGGGTATGAGGCTCAAAGGACCACGAAGTCCGCCACTACCGCGCCGGTCACCTCGAGGAGTTGGTGGGGTCGAATCGGAAAGCAGGCGTCGGGGGCGCCGGCCGCGCCATACACCAACTCATGGGCGAGAAGAGATGGGTCGAGGTATTTCGTCAGGTCGGTTGGGTGGCCGAATGGAGGGGTCCCGCCGATCGAGTAGCCGCTGGCATTCCGTGCCCTCACCGCATCGGCCATCTTCGCCGGGCGACCAACCAGCGCTCCGAGCTTCTCGAGATCGACCCGGTTGTTCCCGGCGGTGAGGGCCAGCAGCACTTCATCTCCGGCCACGATCACCAGCGACTTGACTATCTGGGAGACGTCGCACGAGATCGCCGCCGCGGCATCGGCCGCGGTGCGGGTCCCCTGCGGGTAGTGCACCGGCTCCACGATCACATCGACCGCCAGAGCCGCCCGTTTGAACCGATCGAGTCCGTTCTCAGATGCCATGCCCTCTCGGCCTCCCCTTGATCATGTTGGCGTTGGCCGCACTGATGTTGGTCACGCTGATGTTGGTCACGCAGATGTTGGTCGCGCAGCCGTCGCAGCGATGCGACGGCTTGTTCACGGTAGACGCGAACCTAGACGGCGGGCTGAGACCGGCCCGCGAGCACAATGCTGGTAGCGAACGTAATGAGCATCACTCGCGCGGCACAATACCCGGGTGCGAATCTGGGCAGGGGATCACGAATCCGACTCCACACGGGGATTCACCAAGTGCGGATGATCGAGCTGAGAGGGTTTCTGGCGTTCGCTCTGGTCGTCGGGGCGATCGCACTGGCGTGGACCACGATCGAGAACTGGCAGTCGACCGATGCCGTGGCCGTAGTGACGACCACCTCTTCCACTACGACCACCACGGAGGCCCCGACCACGACCACGCCGAGGCAAGCCATCCAGGCCATTTGTCAACGAAGTGCACAGTTCGCCGCGGTCAGCTCGGCTCTACCTGATGACTCCGGCCCGGGCCCGACCGCCCAGCTGGCCGCCTCCTACTGGAGCGACATTCTCGAACTCGCCTCTTCAGAGCTCCAGACCGAAGTCGTGGCGGTCGTCGACTACTACGACGCGTATCTCGAACTGGCTCAGCCGTTCGGTTTCGATGCCGCCAAGATCATCGTCGAGGGCGACAAGGAACGATTCCAACAGCTGGTCACCCGACCGGCGCCGGGGCTCGAGGTCGCTCGGTCTGCGATCACTGCAGCATGTGAGATCGAGGTCCCCGACCAGCCCTCCATGAGCGCGTCCTCGTTCACCAGACTCGAGAACAGGCTTCTCTTTCCGGACGAGCCCTAACCGCGGCCGGAGATCATCCACGAGCCGCCTGGCTCGTCAGAGATTCAGTCGTCGGTCTTCGGAAAGCATCCCCGCCAGATCCACCGACTCCGGCGGCGAGGGCTCCAGGAACAAGAACCCCTGCATCTGGTCGACCCCGAGTCGCACAAGATGGTCGCGCTGTTGCTCGGTCTCGACTCCTTGGGCGACCACCTGTATGCCCACTGATCGGGCCAGCGACACCGTCGACTCGACCACGGCCTGAGAGAACTCGTCGTTTTGGAGCGTGGCCGTGTTCGACCGGTCGATCTTCACCACATCGACATGGGTGACACTCTTGACCTTCGACACGGAACCTTCGATGTTGCCGAAGTCATCGACGACTATTCGGCATCCCATATCAGATAGGCGTCGGATGACCTGACTGCTGTCCGCCGCCCGTCTGAGAAGGAGTTCCTCTCGGATCTCCAGATCGAGCTGCTGGGGCTCGATCCCGGCCCACGTCACAATTTCAGCCACGCGGTCCGGGAACGAGGGGTCGACGAGCTGGCGCTCGGCGAGGTTGACCGCGACCGACATGCTCTGTCCATCGGCGGCGAGATGATTCCAGACGGAGATCTGAGCGGCCACCTCACGCAACACCACCTCGCCCAGTCGAGCCACAAGCCCCGCCTCTTCGGCCACGGCCAGGAATCGCTCGGGCCCGATCACCCCTTGAGTGGGGTGCTGCCATCGGATGAGCCCTTCGAAGCCGACGGTGGCGTTCTTCGAAGCCGAAACAATCGGCTGGTAGTAGACCTGGAACTGTCCGGATGCGAGAGCCGGCACCAGTTCACGTTCGACCTCACGCCGATCGTTGATCTCACGGCGCTGGTTGTCATCGAACACGAAGATTCCCGAGCCGCTTCGCTTGGCGCGATACATGGCCTGGTCGGCATGGGTGAGAAGGTCCTCCACCATCGCGGGATGTCTCCGCGACGCCACAGCCACTCCGATGCTCGGGACGATGTTCACTTCTCCATCGGTGAGCGTGATCGGAACCTCGAACACCTTCCGCAAGTGTTCAGCCACCGTTCGGACCGCCCGTTCGTTGTCCTGTCCGACGGCCACGACGACGAACTCGTCTCCACCAACCCGAGCGACCAGGTCACCGGCCCTCACCGACGCGCTGAGACGTAGAGCGAATCGCCGCAGCAACTCGTCACCTGCCAGGTGACCCATGCTGTCGTTCACGGCCTTGAATCCATCGAGATCGAGGAACAGCACCCCCACGACCGCATCATGCCTGTAGGCATCGGAGATGGCAGCTTCGAGCCGACGGGCGAGTTCCGTGCGGGTCGGTAGGCCGGTGAGCTCATCGTGCACCGCCCGGTGTTCGATGGCCCGGACATGGGCATAGCTGATCAGAACCACACGCTGCTGGAGTCGGGCGACGAGGGTCATGCTGGCGGTGACAATCGCCCCCGTGACGATGACGTACCCGCCCACATTGCTTCCGAGTGTCAGGCGATTTCGTAGGAGAATCCACAGGATCACCGTCGACACCAGCCCGACCAGCTCCACCACACCGGGTTGCGCGACGAACTCGAGCCTTGACGGTTTGTCGACCGGCGAGATCTGATCGGATGAATGGTTCATTCCGAGAGTCATCGGCATGTTGCCGTCCGCCGTTTTAGTTCTCGGCGAAGTTCGGGTCATTTGGCTCACCAATCGGCACCAAACAGCAGATCGGATGGCCTATCAAGCGGCGCAAACGGCCAAATACCCGAGGACCCCGAGGGTTTCGAGGTGTGACACCATCTCGACATGGCCACCCCACCCAAGAGTCGATCCCACCGAGACTCGGTCGGCCTCGCGACTTCCATGGTTGTTCTGTTCGCGCTGTTCGCGGCGAGTTGTGGTTCTGGTGGGTCCGGGGCCATCGACCAACCCAGCGGCACCGACGGGCCGTTCACCTCCGTCCAGTCGACACCGTCCACTTCTGCCTCGTCGGGGTCAGTGTCTGGCACGGGGTCGGGGCCGACCGACCGCGTCAGTCCGTGGCCCACTGATCCTGCCAGCGGGGATGGTGTCGCATCCTGGACCATCGAAGTTCTCGCCTCCACCGCCCATGACCCTTCGTCCTACCTGCAAGGGCTCGAGCTCGCCGACGACGTGCTCTACGAGAGCGCTGGTCTCTATGGCGAGTCGTCGATCCGGATCGTCGATCCATCATCGGGTGACGTGCTCACCGAGGTCGAACTCGAGGAGCAGCTCTTCGGCGAAGGCCTCACCGTGGTCGGAGATGAACTGTTGCAGATCACCTGGCGGGAGGGTCGGGCCCTGCGCTGGGATCGGACCTCGCTCGAGCCTCTCGGCGAATGGTCCTACGAGGGTGAAGGATGGGGAATCTGCCTGGCCGACCAGCATCTGGTGATGAGCGACGGAACCGATCAAATCACGTGGCGCAACCCCGACGACTTCTCGGTGATCAAGACGGTTGCCGTGACCGTCGACGGCGAATCGATCAGCTCCATCAACGAACTCGAATGTATCGATGGACTCGTGATGGCGAACATCTACACGACCACCGACCTGATCGTCATTGACCCGGAATCGGGCCAGACCCTCGCCGTCGTCGACGCCTCGGAGTTGCTCGACCGCGTTGCCGGTCGCATCGGCACCGATTCGGGCAACGTGCTCAACGGAATCGCCGATCTCGGCGACGGCACACTGCTGCTGGGCGGAAAGAGATGGCCGGAAATGTTCACCGTGAGGCTGATCGCCAGCTGACACGGCAGCGCTGGCCTGGCATTGCTGGCATGGCGGTGTCGACATGACCGTGCGTGTCGGACCACTGTCGTACGATTCCCGTATCGACACTCCACGTGACTTCCCCACCTACGGACTCGACATCGAGACCGACACTTCGATCAACGGCCTCGACCCCGACGTTTCGCCGATCGTGGCGGTGGCGCTCACAGGCGAGGGCCTGGAGGAGGTTCTCGATGGCGAGTCCGTCGGTGGGGAGTCAGCGATACTCCGGCGCCTCGACGACCTGATCGCCTCGCTGAGTCCCGGGGCGCTCATCACCTGGAACGGCACCCGATTCGATCTTCCGTTCATCGCCCGACGAGCCAAGATTCTCGGAGTCGAACTCGGATTGCGCCAACCCGGTGGACGCGCCACCTGGTTTCGCCAGGCCCACATCGACGGCTACCTGTTGTTTCGTGCCGACGTTGGCGACTCCATCCACCTCTCGTGCGGGCTGAAGCCTCTCGCGAGGTTTGTCGGGCTACCCGTGATCGAAGTCGACCGCACTCGTATCCACGAGTTGTCGGCAGCCGAGTGTCGGGCCTACGTGGCGAGCGATGCCCATCTGGCTCGCGCACTCGTCGAGCGGCGCTGGGCCACGGCCCGGCTCACTCTCGACTCGGCCGAGAACCAACAGTTGGTTACGGCCGGCTGATCACTTCGTAGCCGGCCACATCGTGGTGCGGGGTGTCGAGATAGACCTTGGCTTCGGGGGCTCCGGCGAACTTGCCATGGCTCCATCTGATCTCGACGTGACCTTCGACGATGCGGGTCTGCGAGTGCTGCCGGTCGATCAGGTCGGCTCGCCATCTCACGGTGGGCTGACCGGCCGGTTCACCCCACAGATCAACCGACTTGACCCGATAGCGAGTGCGAAAGTCCCACGGGGTGGTGACGCGATATTGGAGCGGATCTCCCCGCATATCGGCTCCCAACACGAAGTAGGGGGACGCCTGCAGGCGCAGCAGTCTCCACAGCAGTTCTTCTCGGTGGCTCTTGGTCGAGGTGGCGGCCAGAAGACGGTCGGCGCTGGCTCGCGCGATGTCGTAGGCGACGAGCTCCCAGTCGGGCCTCAGTTCGGTGGGCCAGCGGCGAGGCAGGGACTTCTGAAGGAGCTTTCGATGAGCGGGCTCGAGATCGGCGACCATCTCGGGAAGAACTCGCGGGCCGACCAGCCGTCGGACTTGGTCGTAGAACGACTGATAGGAGCGCGGCGCGGCCTCCACGAACCAGTCGCCGTAGTTCTTGGACCGATCGGCGAGGGCCCCGGCGAAGAGGTGCCACGGCGAAGAGTTGTGAAGAATGTTGGAGCCGTACTTGCAGCTGATCAGGTAGACGTGATCGACCCGAAGATCGGCGGGTATCTGTTCGTAAGCCGGTGGACGATGCGGGCCCTTCCATTCCACGATCCAGGGAGGCCTGCCGCGCAGGGCTTCCTCGGCTCGGGCGAATGCCACACCGTTGGCGAACGCCGTCTCGAACACGTCGGAGTGAAGACCCACCTCGAAGGCCTCGTCGAGTCGGTCGTAAACGGAGTCATCGACATTGGTGATGTATCGGGGACGGGCAGCCAGCGCCCGGGGAAGGTCGCGAAACCCGAACAAGCCCAGTCCGGTGACGATCTCGGAAATCTCGGTGCGGATGGCTGCCATCGAGTCTTCCCGTTGTCAGAAGAGCGAATCGGGTTCTTGAGCCACCAGGAACTTCAGGTCTCCGCAGTCGCGACCGGTGGACGCGTAGTGGGCCAGGCGTTCTTGGCCGGCATCGCTGAGAACCTCGACCGCATCGTGGATGAGTCCGGCATCGCGGGCGGTTCGCAGGGCACGGAGTCCGACTCCGGCCGTGGGCAGAGCGGTGGTGAGCAGAACGAACGGAACGAAATCGTCGGCCACTTCTTCGTCGTAACGCCGCACCCCCGCCTTGCCGAGAGATCGCCAAACGGAATCGACTCGACGCAGACCGGCTCGTTCGCTGGTGAACGCCCCGGTGAAGTCGAAATGCCAGACAGATCCGTCGGCAGCGAAGGCGGAGAAGTCGATCTCGACCCCACTTCGCAGTTTCACCTTGGTCTTCACGTCGGTGAAGCCGCATTCGTGGAGCACCAACTCCGCGATCTCGTCGGCCTTGCGGCCTTCGCGCATGGCCCTCGACCTGGGATTCTCGGAAGCGTCGGCGTCGGCCCCTCTGACCGCGGGAACAACGACCCGGATGCGGGGTTCGGCCGACTCGAGCCTGACCCGCTCGGCCTGAACCCTCTTCTCGGCTGCTGCGACGTAGTCGGCCTCGGTGTCGCAACCAACGAAATGGCGTTGGGTACGCACCGCGGCCACCGCGGTTGTACCCGAGCCCATGTAGGGGTCGAGAACGAGGTCTTCGTAGTAGGTGTAGAGCTCGATCAGTCGTCCCGGGAGGGCCAACGGGAACGGGGCCGGATGCCCGACACGGTTGGCGCTCTCAGGGGCGATCTCCCAAACGTCCTTGGTGTCGCGCATAAACGCTTCACGGGTGATGGACCCAACCGACGGAAGACCCTTCTCGGCTCGTTCGCGGCTGGGCATGGCTCGATCGAATCGGCCCTTGCTGGCCACGATGATGCGTTCGGTGGTGTCGCGCAGCACCGGATTTGATGGGCGCTGGAACGATCCCCAGGCGGTGGAGCCATTGGATCCCTCGCCCTTCTTCCAGATGATCTCTCCTCGAAGCAGGAGGCCGAGATCTTCGAATATGCGCACAATGTCGGCGGCCTGAGAGCGGTAGGGCCGCCGGCCGAGGTTGGCCACGTTGACCGCGATTCGTCCGCCGGGTTCGAGTTTGTCGGCGCACAGTTCGAACACCCGATGAAGGCCCGCCAGATGGTCCTTGTATTCGGCCGGCACGTGCCCTTGGCCCATGGCCTCTTCGTAGTCCTTGCCCACGAAGTAGGGCGGTGAGGTGACCACCAGAGCAACCGAGCCGTCGCGCACCGATTCCTGGCCGCTGAGGCAGTGCTCGGCGGTGCCAAAGAGAATCGCGTCTTCGAGCGGGCGGTCTGTTGGTGCGACCACATCGATGGAGTCGGTTACGACTGGAGGCGTGAATCTTGCATAGAAGGCCGACGAGTCGTGACTCTCTCGGCGTCCCGCACCGAACGAGGCCGTAGATGTCGGCTTCCTGTGATTGGTCAAGGTTCTCCTCGGCAGGGTTGCCGATCGCTGCGCCACGGGGGCCTCCGATGGTTTGATGATTGTAGGCGGCCGTTCCGGAGAGCCCGGCTATGTCTTCGACCTCTCCGACATCCTGAACAAGGGGTGTGACATCCACGGCCGGCGAGGCCTCCAAGCCGACGATGTCACACCACCTCGGCATGCTTGTCAGATACATCGCACTCCGGGGCAATCACCGCCGTCGTGCTGATGCCCTCGTGATCCGGACGGATCTCCACGATCCACCTCACGAAGGCAACAATGACCACCAGCAAGGAAATGATCGATCTCGGCGAGGCGGTCATCCAAACCGATGAAGCCGTGGCAATCGTCGCGGGTCGCCACCTCGTGCTGTCGTCCTCCGATCGGCCGGGCAACACCGCTTCGTTCTTCAGCGACTACGGGCCGTTGGTCGGGGTCGTGTGTCCTCCCGGCACAACCGCCGTCGCCTATCCGTTGGATGTCTCGGTTAGGGCGCGATCGGCCAGCCAGAGCACTCTCATAGCGGTCGTGGTGCCTCGCATGGGCCGATCCCTGATCATCGACCGGTTGGCAAATCGCCAGCTGCATCCCACCACCGACGTGGCGCCGCTGATCGACGTCGGTCGGCGGGCGATGCGGCTCGCCACTCCTCCGCCCGGCAGCCACCCCATCGACCTCCTCGACCGGATCTGGCTCGATCGCGTGATGACAACGGTTCTCCACGCTGGGCTCGGTGCCGACATCAAGTGGCCGGTTGTCGCCGCACTTCATCCGGTCTGTGGCTCCCGCCCCCAACCATCGCACCCCACCCCTACGGCGCGGACCCAATTCCGGGTCAGATGGTGCGAGCTTCGTGCCATGGTGGCCGGCAGCTCGCTGCGCTGGCCCAGCATGACCCCCGAGATCGCTCAGTGGCTCGACACCGGCTCGTTCTCACGCTGGTGCATCGCCGACACCCCCGAGCCCACGCCCATCCTCACCGACTTGGAAGAGCTCCTGGATCCCTCCGTTCATCGACAAATCGAGGCTTGCTTGCACCCAGATGCCGGCCTGGAAAAAGGTGCCTCCGATTCAGGGAACGGCGGGCAGCTGTGATCCCGGGCCCTCACCAAACAATCGCGCCAGTCGCTCTCGAGCCTCGGACTCGAGGGTCACCCAGTCGTACACCGAGCCGCCGATCGAGTCGGTGTCCACCAGCGAATTCACGAATGCGTCGAGCTCCGCCAATTCGGTGAGAGGTTCCTCAGGGTTCGGATCATCGTTCACGCCGTCCACTCCTCCGATGCCGCCGATGCCGTGCACCACCGCATCGGGGTCTCCGAGATTGTCTCTCAGTCGCCTGGTCGACTCTTCGTTGTAGGTGTAGCCGTCGCCGTATCCCGATCGCTGCGATCGGAACGACCAGTAGCTCATGGGCATCCACACGTCGTAGTCGTCGGCGATCTCCGTCCAGGGAAACTCGGGCCAGTACGCGGTGTTGACCACCTCGGTCAGCACCGGAGGCAGCACCACTGCCGCAAGGGGGTCCCCGGCCAAGGATTTGTTGGCAGCGGCACTGAGGGAAACCAACCGTGAGTTGCGCGTCTCGAGATCTATGTCTCCGCCGGTCCACTCGATGTCTATGGCGACCCCGTCGAAACGGTGGCCCAGGATCTCGAACTCGTGGAGCATCTCGACCCTTCGCAGGTCGGAGTCATCCTCGCTCCACTTGGGCAGATACCAAGCCACCACGTCGATGTCAACGGCGTGGGCCGACAACAGAAAGTCGGCGAGAAGCCACGGGTCTTCGAGCCCGTTGGGGGAACGAGTATCGAGGCGGGCCGCTTGCATGTAGAGGGTGTCGACCCCGAAATCGGCCATCTCGGCAACGTCGTCCGGCACCAGCACCGGAGACTGCGCCGTGTAGGCCGGTGAGTAGTCGAACACGTCGATCCATGTTCCGTAGCCGCCGTAGCTGCCGAGCGAACGTCCCCCGGGAGCGTCGACAACTATCGAGCCGGATGTGTGCGAGACATCCGATGCCACGATCTCGAGCGACACACGATCGGAATCCCTCGTCAACTCGATGGCAGCCGCCCCGACGGCCGCACCGATCACACCACCCAACGCGAGGGCCAGCATCACCCAGACGCCGGTTCGTCGCCGTCGGGGTGGGGCCACCGGCTCAGGCGACAGCACCACAGTCGATAGCTCTGAATCCTCGGGTGGCGTACTCATCTGAAACATCGAGGATATGCCAATGAGTCAACTCCGGCATGGCAGAGATGCATCCGCCGCGTTTCCGAACGTCATTCGAAATGGCATCCTTGAAAGCACGGCGAATTCGAGAGCTCCGAGGTTTCTACTGTGACATTCAAGCCAGGCGACAAGGTCGTCTATCCGCACCATGGCGCCGCAGTGGTCGAGAAGCGCGAGAAGCGCACGATGTTCGGCGAGGAAACCGAGTACTTGGTGCTGCGAATGGCTCACGGCGAAATGACCCTCTCTGTACCCGTCGACAAGGTCGAGGAAGTCGGCATGCGCTGGCCCATCTCGACCGAGGATGTCGAGGACCTGTTCGAGGTGCTCGGCAAGCGCGATGTCCGCGAACCCGCCAACTGGTCGCGCCGCTTCAAGAACCACCAGGAGAAGCTCAAGTCGGGCGACGTCTACCAAGTCGCGGAGGTAGTACGAAACCTGGCGCTTCGTGATCAGGCCAAGGGACTGTCGGCTGGCGAGAAGTCTCTCTACACCAAGGCCCGCAGCGTTCTCGTGTCCGAGCTGTCGTTCGCTCTCGATGTGAGCGAGGACGACGCCACAGACAAGGTCGACAAGGCCCTCGTCTGAACGTCAGGCGAGCTGCTTTCGCAGCGACGACATGACGTTTTCGCCGATCCCCTCGAAGGCCAGCTTCAGACCCTTGTCGAGCACCCGCGCCATCCCCTTCAGCGACGCCGATGCGTCGTAGGTGATGGTCGATCCGTTCTCCCGGTCGGCGATGGCGAGGTTGATCACGCCGGTCACCTTTCCCTCGACCGCCACGACGATCCTCATGGGAGCAACGGTTTCGGTGATCTCATAGGTGGCCTCGATGGCCCGCCCGTAGAAGCCGATCACCACCCGATATTTCGCGCCGAGGCCGGTCTGGCCGGGTTCACTCGGCTCCGACGTGCGCACACTCGGATCCCATTTCGGGAGGTTCGACAGGTCGCTCAGGAACTCATAGGCCGTTTCCGCGTCAGCGGCGACCTCTACTTCGGATACGAACTCAGCCATCTCGTCCCCCTCAAATCTCCGTGTCGAAAGACCGTCGGTGGCCGGCGACCGCGGCCGCGAACCACGCAGTGCTGAACACCAGCACCGGTCCCCAGAACTCCCACGACCAACGCGACTCGAGTTCGTAGGCGAATCCTTTTCCAAGGGCCAGGGCGACCAGAAGCGTCACCCAGACCTGACGGCGAGCTGAGTAGCGCACGACGCCGATTTGTTCGAGACCGAACTCGATCGATCCCGGGATACACAGGCCCCAGATGAGCCACAGGTCGTATTGCGCCGGCCACAGGACCACCCCGGCGAGCGACAGGATCGCCACCGCGATCGATGTCGGATAGAGGGTCAGGCAGCGTCGGCAGACGTGGCGTCCAAGCAGCACCACACACCTGTCGTATTGGTCGTGGTGATGGTGGGTTCTCCACATCACCCGCTGCGAGTTCTCGCTCTCGCGACGTGTCGCTATCGCCGCGGCGGCTTGTTCGAACTCTCCGCCCTCGGCGAACACATCGTCCGTCGCGACAGCGTGCCGCGCGGTTTCGATGGAGGTGTCGACATGAGCCACATTTGTCTCATCGGCATCGAGGGCTTGAGAGTGAGGTCCAGGCTTCGACGCTCAGCGGACGATTCCACCACCATCGACCACCAGCGACTGCCCGTTGACCATGGAGGCCGAGTCCGAGGCTAGCCAGACGACAGTGGCCGCGATCTCCTCGGGTTCGATGAGCCGCCCCTGAATGTTGGATCTGGCAATCAGCTTCTCGATGTCGGGGTTGTCGTTGATGAAGCCCCGGATCATGGGGGTGTCGGTCGATCCGGGTAGCACAGCGTTGACCCGAATCCCGCGGCGGGCGTATTCCTGCCCGGCGGCCTTGGTGAGGCCGACAACGCCATGCTTGGCCGCGGTGTAGTGGGGCTGACCTGGCGCAGCAACCACACCGGCTCCCGACGAAGTGTTGACTATCGAACCTGCGCCGGCGGCAGTCATGTGCCGAAGTTCGTGCTTCATGCAGAGAAAGACGCTCGTGAGGTTGACCTCGATCATCCGGTGCCACATCTCGATGTCGAGGGTGTGGAACTCACGGATCGTGTCGGAGATCCCGGCATTGTTGAAGGCGATGTCGATCCGGCCGTGGTCGGCCACGATCTGATCGACCAGTTGCGCGACCGTCGACTCGTCGGTCACGTCGACGCCGACCGCGGTGGCTGAACCGCCCGCTGCTTCGATCATGGCGACCGTCTCTTCGGCCCCCTCGGTGTTGCGATCGGCCACCACGACGTGGGCCGCACCCTCGGCGGCGAAGAGTCGCGTCGACGACCTTCCGATTCCCGACGCTGCACCGGTCACGAGCACGATCTTGTCGTGGGCCAGCGTCATGTCGTCACAGCCTCTCGATGACGGTGACGTTGGCTTGGCCGCCACCTTCACACATGGTTTGCAGTCCGTAGCGGCCACCGCTGCGTTCGAGTTCGTGGAGGAGGGTCGTCATCAGCTTGGCGCCGGTGGCGCCGAGGGGATGGCCGAGGGCGATTGCGCCGCCGTTCACGTTGACCTTCTCGTGGGGCACGTCGTGTTCGTGCATCCAGGCCAGCGGTACGCAGGCAAACGCTTCGTTGCACTCGAACAGGTCAATGTCGTCGATGGTCATTCCGGTCTTGGCAAGGGCATGGGTGGTGGCGGCGATGGGCCCGGTGAGCATGTAGATCGGATCATCGCCTCGTACCGAGATGTGGTGGATCCGAGCCCGCGGGGTGAGGTTGTGGTCCTTCAGCGCCTGTTCGGATGCGATGAGAAGGGCAGCTGAGGCGTCGCATATCTGGCTCGAAACCGCGGCGGTTAGACGCCCTCCCTCCACGAGCGTCGGCAGGGTTGCCATCTTCTCGAGCGTGCCTCCGCGTCTCGGGGTTTCGTCCATGAGAAAGTCGCCAACCGGAGCGATTTCCACATCGAATCGTCCCTCGTCGATAGCGGTGATGGCCCGCTGATGGCTCGCGAAGCTGAATTCCTCCATCTCCTCGCGGGTGATGTCCCACTTCTCGGCGATCAGCTCAGCACCTCGGAACTGCGACACTTCCTGGCTGCCGTATCGGTCGACCCAGCCCTTACTCCCTGAGAACGGATCGGTGAATCCCAGCGGCTCGGCAGCAGTGAGCGCCGACGCGATCGGAATCATCGACATCTGCTGGACCCCGCCCGCCACCACGAGATCATGCACGCCCGACATGGCGGCCATGGCCGCGAAGCTCACGGCCTGTTGGGCCGATCCACACTGACGGTCGATGGTTGTTCCGGGCACAGACTCCGGCAGCCCGGCGGCCAGCCAGCATGTGCGGGCGATGTCGCCGGCTTGTGGCCCGATGGAGTCGACGTTTCCGAACATCACGTCCTCGACCGCATGGGGGTCGACCCCGGTGCGTTTGAGCAGATCGAGAATCACGGCCGCTCCGAGATCGGCCGGATGCATCTGGCTGAGAGATCCCCCTCTCTTGCCGGTGGGCGTCCGAACGGCATCGACGATGTAGGCCTCTGACATGTGACCATCCTGCCCGTTGCGGTGGGGCTGGTCACAATCACCGGCAGGATCGGATCGGTGCCGGTGGTCTGGGCTCGGTGCGGTTTGGTGTGGAGCGCTGAAGGTGGGCAACACTTCGAGCGTCAACTGCACGATGGAGGCACCGTGGACCGGTCCACCCAATCAACTTCCGAGGGAGCATCCCCTTCCCCGCTTGCACACATTCGTGCGGGTGGCGTGTCGGTGGTGGCCGACACGTCCGGTGGGGTCCCGGCGATCATTCACTGGGGGCGCGACCTCGGCGACATCGATTTGGGTTCCGTCGCCGATGCCGTGGTCCTGCCGGTCCCGTTCGGCGCTCTCGACATGGTCGCGCCGCTCACGATCGTTCCGTGCCACGGCGACGGGTTTGCGGGGCCGCCGGGTATCAAGGTTCACCGGAACGACGGCACTTCCTGGGCCCCGCGTTTCGCGACGGCGTCAGTACGCCATCTTGACTCGACGAGTCTTATCGCGACCGCCGCAGATGCCATCGCCGAACTCGAGCTCACCACGACGGTGGGGCTCGACCGACATGGGGCCTTGACGGTGTATTCCTCCCTACGCAACACCGGTGGAGGCGACCTCTGGGTCGACGCTCTCGACCTGGCGTTGCCGGTATCGCGCCATGCCGCTGAGATCGTCTCGTTCGGCGGACGGTGGGGATTGGAGTTTCAGACCAGCCGACGGGACTGGTCGAGCGGTTCGAGCATCTCGGAAACTCTTCTGGGCCGGACGTCCCACGAGTCGCCTCCTCTGGTGATGGTCGGCACTTCCGGATTCGGCGAATGGTCTGGCGAGGTCTGGATGGCCCACCTTGCGTGGAGCGGCAACCATCGGGTGGGGGCGGTGCAACTTCCCGATGGCCGGCGCTACCTCATCGGGGGCGATCATCTTCATCCGGGTGAGGTGTGTCTGGCTGCTGGCGAGTCGTTCACGACTCCCCCATTGATCGGCAGCTTCAGCCCCGACGGCGTCGGCACGGCCAGCCGTCGCTACCACCGCCTGGTGAGATCGATGGCGCACCGGGTCGCAAATCCCCGGCCCCGACCGGTGTCGCTCAACACGTGGGAGGCCGTCTACTTCGATCACGATGGCTCAAAACTCAGGTCTCTCGCCGACCGGGCGGCCACCGTTGGCGTCGAACGATTCGTTCTCGACGACGGCTGGTTCGGGGCGAGGCGAAACGACCAGGCCGGACTGGGCGACTGGACGGTCAGCCCCGATGCCCACCCCGATGGTCTCGGACCGTTGATCCGACATGTGGCGGATCTCGGCATGTCGTTCGGCATCTGGGTTGAGCCGGAGATGGTCAACGAGGATTCAGAACTGTTTCGTGCCCATCCCGACTGGACGCTCGAGACCCCGGGCTACCCGAGTGTGCGCGGACGGGGCCAACTGGTGCTCGATCTCGCCCGACCGGAGGCGTTCGATCACGTGCTGACCCAGCTCGATGCGCTTCTGGAGGACCACGCAATCGAATACGTGAAGTGGGATCACAACCGTCCGCTCGTGCAGGGCAGCGACGCGTCGTCGCGAGCGGGAGCCCATCGTCAGACGCTGGCGCTGTATGGCCTGATCGACGAGCTGAGGATCCGTCATCCTGAGGTGGAGTTCGAGACCTGTTCCGGTGGAGGCGGTCGGATCGATCTCGGAATTCTCGGCCGAACTGAACGGGTGTGGGTCTCGGACTGCAACGACGCTCTTGATCGACAGGTCATTCAGCGCGGCACTTCTCTGCTGCTGCCTCCCGAGGTCATGGGCTGCCACATCGGTCCGCCCACCGCCCACACCACCGGGCGCACCCATCCGCTGTCATTTCGTGCGGCCACCGCAATGTTCGGCCATCTCGGGATCGAGTGGAATCTGCTCGACTGTTCCGACCGACAACTCGACGATTTGGCGTCGATCGTGGAAATCCACAAGCGCCACCGTGAGCTTCTCCACGCCGGTGATGTGGTGCGGTTCGATCCGGCCGACGATGCCGGCATGGCGGGTGGGGTCTATTCGGCCGACCGGTCCGAGGCGTTGGTGTCGTATGTCCGCATGAATTCTGGCGCTTCGCTCACTCCACCGCCGCTTCGGCTACCCGGCCTGACCGCCGACGCTCTCTATCGGGTGAGTCACGTGGCATTCCCCGGTGAGGTTTGGGGCATGGCGTCTTCGCATCCGGCCTGGCCCGCCGCCGGGATCACCCTTTCGGGTGCCCAGCTCGGCGGACACGGGTTGCAGTTGCCGACACTGCTTCCCGAGCGGGCTTTCGTGATTCACCTGCTGGCGAGTTGATCGATCAGCAGCAGCTGGCCGTCATCGCTGGCTGTGTCATCGGCTCTTCGGTGCAACATGCGCTCGACGACTCGCCGTCGCGTACCGAGTTCGCCATCTGTTCGGCGTCGGCAGTCTTGACGTACCACTCCCATGATGCGCCGTCCGGGTCGTGGACCCAGGTCTCCGTCTTCTCGGCGTAGCAGCACGTGGTGTCCTCAACCTCGGTGGGATCGAGGCCGGCCTGTCCGAGTCGGCCTTCGGCATCGACTACCTCACCGGAGGTCTCGGTCTCGACGCCGAGGTGGTTGAGGGTGCCTCCGCCGTCGCTGTTCTCGATGAGAACGAGCTTCAGGGGCGGCTGAGCGATCTCGTAGTTGGCGTATCCCGGCTTACGCTTGGCCGGTTCGGTGCCGAACATCTTCGAATAGAAGTCGACGGCGGTGTCGATGTCGCTGACGTTGAGTGCTAGTTGCAATCGCATGATTGTCTCCTGGGTATCTGAGTTCTTCGATTGGGTTGTCTTCGTCTTGTTGAGCCACTGTCGTATCGATATCTGTCGATATGACTCGAGATGAACATTGCCAGACATATCGAGATCTGTCAATATGTCTTCATGCCAGAGCAGATCATTCCTTGCTGTGCACCTCTGATGGACACACCTCTCACCGACAACGACGCCAAGACGCTCGCCGATCTACTCAAGGCGCTGGCCGATCCGGTTCGCCTTCGGCTGGTGAGTCTGATCGCGGCATCCGAGACCGGCGAGGCCTGCGCGTGCGACCTCACTACTCCCACGGGCAAGTCTCAGGCCACCGTCAGCCATCACCTCAGCCAGTTGGTGAAGGCCGGAATCATCAAGCGCGAGCAGCGGGGCAAGTGGGCGTGGTTCAGCCTCGAGCCCGATCGGATCGACAGCATGTGTGCGGCCTTGGGATCCTCCGATCGAGCCTGCTGACCGACCCGTTTCGACTAGCAGCGACGCGACGGGCGAGAATCGACAGTCATGCACACCCGACTGACTGAGGACGAGGAGGCCATACGGCAGGCCTTCTCCGGCTTCTTCACCAACGAGTGTCCTGTCGAGACCGTCCGCGGAGCCCAACCACTCGGCCACGATGCTGCGCTCTGGAGCAAGCTCGCTGAGACCGGGGCCGTCGCCATGACCCTGCCGGGCGATGTCGGGGGCGGCGATGCCAGCCTGCGCGAGATGGCGATCGTCGTCCAAGAATGGGGAAGACATCTCGCCCCGGTGCCGCTGGTCGAACACACAGTGGCCTCCCGTGTCGTCAACACGATCGGGGCCGACCCTGACACGGTCGCAGAGTTGGTCGACGGCCGGTCGATCGCCACGCTCGCCCTGCGACAGCCTGTCGACGGATTGGCCCGGCTCGTTCCGGCCGGAGCGGTGGCCGACATGGTGGTCTCCCACGACGGATCGGCGATCAAACTCACAAAGTCGGTCGCTCCAGGGGGCGGCCCCCGCAACACCGCCGACCTGCCCATCGCCGACCGAGACGTGTCGACGAGCCAGACGATGATGAACGGCAGCGACGCCGGTGCCGTCTGGCAGCGGGCCGTCGATGAGTGGCGGGCCTTGATGTCGATCGCCTATGTCGGGCTGGCCCAGCGATCGATCGAGATCACGGTCGAATACGTGACTCAGCGTGAACAGTTCGGGGTCCCGGTGGGGACATTTCAGGCTGTTCAACACGGCCTCGCTGACGCAGCTACCAATCTCGAAGGCGCTCTCCTACTGGCGAATCGTGCGCTGTGGGCGCTCGACACCGGAGAGCCCGATGCCTCACGACTGAGCGGCATGGCTCTGCTGTTCTCGGCGGAGTCGGCCCGATTCGCCACCGACCGCTCCCTGCAATACCACGGCGGTTACGGGTTTGCCGAGGAGTACGACATCCAGTTGTTTCATCGACGGGCCACTGGTTGGATTCTTCAGCTGGGCGACCCGTCGGCAGAGTACGCCCGCTTGGCCGATGCTGAGTTCGGTGTGAGAGGGGGGGTCTGATGGATTTCTCGTTTCCACCCGACGCCGTCGAGTTCCGAGCCGAGGTCAAGCAGTTCCTGGCCGACAACCTCACTGAGGACATGATCGTCGCCACCCACGACGGCACGATCCACTCCGCTGCGCTTCATCGAGCCATGGCCGATCGCGGCTGGCTGAGCGGGGCTGTGCCCGAGGAGCTGGGTGGCGGCGGCCGCGACCCCATCGAGAGCCTGGTGTTGATCGAGGAGCTGCAGCTCGCTCGTGCCCCGATCGACGCCATGGGTGTGGCGATCGTGATGGTGTCGATGATTCTCGAACACGGCAGCGACTTCCTGAAGGGCGAGGCGGTGCCGCGTCTCTTGTCGGGCGAGTCCCTCGGCTGCTTCGGCTATTCGGAACCGGAATCGGGTTCCGATGTGGCGGCCGCCCGGACCCGTGCGGTGCGAGACGGTGACGAGTGGATCATCAACGGGTCGAAAATGTGGACGACCATGGCCCATGTTGCCGACTACGTAATCCTGCTGACCCGCACCGATCCCGACATGGCGAAACACAAGGGGCTCACGTTCTTCCTCGTTCCGCTCGACACTCCCGGGATCGAAATCCAGCCGGTTCACACCATGGGTACCGAGCGATCCAACGCCACGTTCTACGACAACGTCCGCATCAACGACTCGTGGCGAGTTGGCGACGTAAACGGTGGCTGGGCGGTGATGAAGACCGCACTCAAGTACGAGCGCGGGATCGCCGGGGGGCAGTTTCCCTCACCTCCCGTGATCGATGCGGCACTCGACTGGGCGACGACCAACGTTCGTGTCGACGGCTCGGCTGTGATCGACGATCCGACGGTGCGCGAGAAGTTGATCAGAGCGATGATCGATGTGGAGGTCTGCCGGGGCTTCGCATACCACACAGCGTCACTCGCTTCAGAGGGGGTGATGTTCGGGGTCGAGGGGTCGATGACGAAGCTATTTTCGTCGGAGAGCTACAAGAAGCACTGCCGCTGGTTCCACGACATGCTGGGCCCCGAGGGTCTGCTCACCCACGACGAGCCCGACGCCCACATGGGTGGTCGCATCGAGGAGAACCTGCGCCACTCCCCCGTCACCGCCATCTACGGCGGCACCAGCGAGATCAGCCGAAATCTCGTAGCCGAAGTCCATCTCGGCCTCCCCCGTACCCGCTAACCCCCTCCTGAATCCGTCCCCAATCCGAAATCAGGGCGCCCAGGCGACAAGAATTGTCGCCTGGGCGCCCTGATTTCGTGGTGAGTGGGGTCGGGTCGGGTGGGACCGGGTCGGGGTCAGGTGACGGGTTCGAAGCGGGCTTGGAAGAAGCGGAGCGTGTCGGGCTCGTAGGTGAACCGGAGGCCGCTGATGCTCTCGCGCTTCTCGTAGACCCGGATGACCGACTCGGCGGTCACGTCCATGTGCGACTGCGTGTAGACACGACGCGGAATCGTGAGCCGCACCAGTTCGAGATTCGGGTGACGATTCTCGCCGGTTTGCGGGTCGCGCCCAGCCGAGACGACACCGCGCTCCATACCTCTCACTCCCGAGTCGACGTAGATCGCCGCGGCCAGTGCCTGGGCCGGGAACTGGTCTTGCGGCACATGATCGAGAATGGTTCCGGCGTCGAGGAACACGCCGTGCCCTCCGACCGGACGGATGACGGGTATGCCGGCCTTGATCAGCGCGTCGCCGATGTACTCGACCTGACCGACCCGGCTGCGAATGTGGTCGTCGGTCTGCACCATCTCGCGAATGCCGGCTGCCAGAGCCTCCATATCGCGTCCCGACATGCCGCCGTAGGTGTGGAGTCCTTCGAAGGCCACCAGCATCGAGCGGGCCCGACGGGCCAGTTCGGGATCGCGCACTGCGAGGAATCCGCCGATGTTGACGAGGTTGTCCTTCTTGGACGACACAGTCGCCCCATCGGAATACGACGTCATCTCTCTCAAGATCTGGGCGAGCGGCTGGTCGTGGTAGCCGAACTCGCGTTGCTGGATGAAATAGGCGTTCTCGGCGGCGCGGGTGGCGTCGAGCATCACGAGAATTCCGAGAGGCGAGCAGTATTCGTAGACCTCCTTCATGTTGGCCAGCGACACCGGCTGACCTCCGGCCATGTTGACGTTGGTCTCGAACGACACATAGGGCACCCGCTCGGCTCCGTGTTGGTCGACCACCGCCCGGAGCTTCGCCATGTCAATGTTGCCCTTGAACGGGTGGAGGCTGTGGGGGTCGTGGGCCTCGTCGAGGATCACGTCGACGAACTTTCCGCCGGCCATCTCCTGATGGAAGCGGGTGGTCGTGAAGTACATGTTGCCGGGCACCACGTCGCCCTCGGAAATGAGGGTCTGGCTGAGAATGTGCTCGGCGCCTCTGCCCTGGTGGGTGGGGATCAGTTCCTCGTAGCCGTATACGTCGCGGACAGCCTCGACGAGCTTGTAGAAGCTCTTCGATCCGGCGTAGGACTCGTCGCCGAGCATCAGCGCCGACCACTGCTGGTCCGACATGGCCGAGGTGCCGGAGTCGGTGAGCAGGTCGATGTACACGTCGTCGGCTTCGAGCAGGAAGGTGTTGTAGCCGGCCTTGGCGATGGCCGCCTCGCGCTCGGCTTGGGTGGTCATGCGGATCGGCTCGACCATCTTGATCTTCCACGGCTCGGCCCAGGTGCGGTGGGAGGAATTCATGACGTTCTCCTGATTCGACGATTATCCGGATTTGAACACCAATTCTGACTGATTCAGCCGCCGTAGGTAGCACTGCCGTATACTATTCGGAATATGGCCACATCTCGCGTCCCAGACAGTACAGATCTCCATATCATCAGGCTTCTTCAGCACAAAGCACGGCTGTCCAACAAGCAGGTCGCGGCAGCAGTCGGAGTGTCGCCGTCGACCTGCTCGGATCGGACCCGGAGGCTGGAGCGTGAACAGGTGCTCAAGGGCTTCCACGCCGACGTCGAACCAGCGGTGTTGGGCATCGGAATGCAAGCCATCGTTTCGGTGCGGCTTCGTCGCCAGAACGCCGACGAGGTCAGCGCCTTCCTCGACCACATGAAGCCCATGCGCGAGGTGGCCAACATCTTCCACGTGACGGGGGCCAACGACTTCATCGTCCACATATGCGTGCGCGACACTGCGCACTTGAAACAGGTCGTGGTCGAGACCTTCAGCTCGTTTCCGGAGATCGGGCATCTAGAGTCATAGGACGTCTTGGATCACCTCGGCAACGGGATGCTGCCCGACCTCACCTGAGCCAGGTCGTGGCCGCCGCGCGTATCAGCGGGCCGACGGTAGTCTTGCTGCGTCGTAGCCGACCGGCCCAAGCCGTACGGTGACCGATGAAAACGGGACGTGGCGCAGCTCGGTAGCGCACCTGCTTTGGGAGCAGGGGGTCGTGGGTTCAAATCCCGCCGTCCCGACCAAAAACCTCGCCCACACACCGAAATCGGGGGCCGAGGCTACAGAACCTTCTTCCGTGGGCAACACGGAGGATCGGCCATTGTCACCAGCCCGTTGGCACCTCAATCAGTGCAGCGGTGCCGTCGAGCTGTTCGATCTCGAGTTCAAGCGCTGCGATTTGGTCGCAGCAGCCCCCGCCGGAGCGGATGACGGTAGTGACCGACAGGACCTCCGCTACGGGGGCGTCAAGAGCGAGCGAGACGGTCAGCGGTGATTCGAATCGCGGACCGCCATCTCCATAGTCGATGCTCTCGATGCCCCAATAGACGCGTCGGCCTTCGTACTCGTCGGGACACTCGGTGGAGATGATCACCGCTCGCATTGATCCGACCGTGTAGGCCCCGCCGGAGTGGGAGGAGGACGTTGCGTCGACGTCGACGACGAGGTCGAGTTCGGTCGCGGCATCAAGCACTCGGCTGTACCCGTCGGCGTCATCCTTGTACAGAGTGCTCGCTCCACAGCCAGGGTCACGGCCGAGTGTGTCGCCGCGGTACCAGAACCCCGGGTCGTCGAGGGCCCAGTAGCCCTCACTTTCCAACACGCCGACCAGTGGCTGGTCGGTCTCGATTTGCGGTACGGGCTGCGCCGACATAACGAACCAAGGGTCGGTGGTCGTGTCGTGGGCATATCCCGGGGGGTTGTCGCGGGTTGGACTCGTGAGCACTCCCGCGTCGTCGAACGTGCCGGTCCCCCACAGTTGGATATTGGGATCGACGACCTCGTGACTGTCGAGCACCCGGCCTCCGTCGTCGATACGCCCGATGAAGATAAGGCGTCCGTAGGTGTAGTCGTCGGTTGCCCAAGCCACGAGCCCGTCGGGTCCGAACACCATGTCGTTGATCTCATCGAACTTGTCTCGTGGGTCGCGCAGCGCTGGCATCGCTCCGCTCCCATCGTCGACCATCAGCGTGCCGTTGAGCAGAGAGTCGCTACCGCCGGTGTACGAGGCCGAATACGTGAATCTTCCGTCGGGAGACTCGGCTAGCAGCACGGTTTCCGCCACATCGTCGGTGATGTCGGACGTCCCCGCGGCCGGATCAACCCCGACAGTGGTAGTCGTGACGCCCGCGGTCGTGGTGACGGGAACCGCGACTCCAGGAGCGAGGGTGCAGGCGTACGTGATTCCTTCAAGGGTCACACCATCAGGCGGGCACTCGGCAATAACTGTTCCGTCGACGGAAACTGCTTCCACCGTGAGATCGGACCCCAATCCGGCGAGAGCAACCAAATCTCCCGACGGAGAGACTTGGTCCGCGACCTCACCGACCGAGTCGATCAATCGAACCACAGCTGCGTCAGGGGGAGGCACCACCACTACCAACAACAGTCGCCCTGCCAGCGACCGGGAGACCAATTGCATGGCGAACAACGGATCAGCTCTCACGTCCAGGGCGACCGAAGTTACCGTCTCGTCTTCATATCGTGCGGTGAAGCGATGGACCGAGGACGTCTGCTCACAGGCCCCAGGTGGGGGCTCGTCATCGTGGGTCGTGATCCACATCGTGTGGCACCCGGGAAGAGGGAGGGTCTCAACCGATTCGGTCACAGCAATGCTGATCCGTTGCAGTGTCGTCCTTGGAAGGTCGGCCGCCGACTCTGGGGAGACGACAACGGACTCATCCACGCCACACGCGGATGCTGCGAACAGCATCACCACCAACCCGAGTCGCCATCTCATCGCCAAGTGAGTATGTCACGGAAGCACCCGGCGCGACCTTCGTCCCAAGTCGAGCATGGAGATCGTGGGCACCATCAACATCTGCCACGGTGCCCACGCTGTCTTCGGCCAGAGAATCTGGGTAGTCGTAGACGACGGCGGGCTTCACATCCCGATAGGGCCGAATCCGGAGGAGCCCCGTTGGTCTCGATAGCCCGTCAGCATTAGGGTCCACATCGGGCGACATGTGGGAGATGCAGCTGTGCGCTACGGCCGTGCGCGTCGAACAACGGGATTGGCGTTGGGGACCGCTCTCGCGGTTCTCGTTGCGCTCGCGATCGCGTTCAGCGTCGGCGCTGACGATGTCGGCGCGATGGACGAAACCGGTGGCCATTGGGCGTTGATCGACACCCAGATCAACCCGAACGGCGACTCCGCTCCGGACCGCTGGGACGTCACGACGACCGAGTCGTCAATGACGGTGGTTCAGTCGTTCGGCCCCGAGGACACAAGCGGCGCCGAAGCGGTCTTCGACGCATCGTGGACACCGCCCCCTGCCGTGCTGGAGCCCGGCGCTCCATTTGTCATCCCGGTCACGGTGTCGGGTCGCAACTCCGGCAGCCTCGAGACACAGTATTTCTTCGGGCTCGATGTGATCATGATCGTGAACGACAGGTGGAACCGCGAGGCGGTGGGAGCCGGATCGAGCTGCTCCCAAACGACGGTGATCAGCGGCGTGTATGTGTGCTCAGAGCCGGTGACCAACTCCGGTGAGATGCTGACCACCGTTGCGAACTTCGGGGAGTCGTATTCGGTCGGTGTCTCTGCCCTCAACTGCGGCGGTGCCTGTTGGGTCTCGTGGACCTATGAGTTTGTGCCGGCCGAGCCGACAGCGACGGCCCCAGCTGAGGAGCCAACCGGCGGTGTCGACTCCGTACCCGACGATGCCGAATGGGGAGTCATCGAGGAGGACGGCGTCCTGAAGTTGATCCCGCCACCCGACGGCGGTGTGCTGTCGATCAGCCGGAGCGATCTTCCCGAATGGGCCCGGGGGCAGATCGTCACCGCCGGTGCGGTCATCGTCAACGTCGGCCCGCCCGACACCGTGTTGCAGGGCGACCCGCGGGTACTCGTCGATGGCGCACCAATTGCCCGTGTCGGCGATGCCACATCACACGGAGGTGTGATTCTCGGGGGGACCAACCGCATTCTCGTGAACGGGAAGCTGGCGGCGACCGTCGGATCTTTCGCCGTCTGCCCGATGGTCACGGGACTTGTCCCACACGTCGGAGGGCCGATCGCCACCCCAGGTAGCGAGGAGGCATATCTCTCGCTGATCGATCCGGTCTTCAGATCGTCCGCGCTCAGTGTTCGGGCCGTCGAGAAATTCGAGGCCTACCTCGAGAAGTGGGGTACCGGCCCCAACGAGATGACCTTCGCCGTCCGCCAACTCGGCGAGGACCTTCAACTCGCTCGCTTGGAGACCGACTCGCGCGCCGGTGATTCCCGCATCGAGGGCGACTTCGAAGGATACGAACCTGGCGACGGTGTGCTGATCGGCGGGGAGCAGCCCGATATCGGTGTGGTTGCCGACAAGGGGTCGATCATCCTCGACCAGCCACTCGTTCACGATCATCCCGCCGGCTCTCCCATCATGCGAGTCGATGCCGAACTGATCGTCGAGGCTCGGCGGGCTGCGAACGGAACCGGGAGCGGTCTGCCCGTCGCTCTGGTGGCCATCGCCGTAGTCGTGGTGTTGGCGCTGATCACCGAAATGCGCTCTCGAACGGCACGGGCGCGGAGGTAACCAGGCATCGTCGGGCGGAGGCTCAGTCCTCGGAGTCCATTGGGGGGGCGATGGATCCCTTGCGTTCTGTGATCAGGCTGTAGGCCTCGGGGCGGCGATACCGGGCGAAGTTGAACAGGGTGTCCTTGTATCCGGCGCAAAGATCGAGGTTGCAGCGGGCGGTCACGAGGATGTCGCCACTGGTGATGGTCTGGGCGACAATCTGGCCCGACGGGGCGATGATCGTCGTCTGGGAAAGCGACTCGACACCTTCCTCGATGCCGCCCTTGGCCACGCCGACCACCCATGCACCGTTCTGGTAGGCGCCGGCCTGCATCACGAGATGGTTGTGAAACCCCTGCAGCGCGTTCTGGTCGGGATCGGGGGCGTAGTGCAGCGGCGTGTTGTAGCCGATGAGGATCAGCTCGGCGCCTTGAAGGCCGAATACCCGATACGTCTCAGACCAGCGACGGTCGTTGCAGAGCGCCATCCCGATCACTCCGCCGAAGCCCCGGAAAACCGGGAAGCCCTCGTCGGACTCTTCGAAGTAGCGGCGCTCCAGATGCTGGAATGGACGCCACGGCTCTTCCTGATCGTGGCCCGGGATGTGGACCTTGCGGTACTTCCCGACCTGACGACCGGACTTGTCGATCAATAGATAGGTGTTGAACCGTCGGCCTTCGGGCGTGAGTTCGGCATACCCGATACAGAAGCCGATCCCCAGACGTTTGGCCTCGTCGAACAACGGCTGAGTGGCCGGTCCGGGCATCTCGGTCTCGTAGTAGTGATCAAACTCGGTGATGTCCTCGCTGAACCAGCGGGGAAAGAACGTGGTGAGTGCCAGCTCCGGAAAGACGACCAGGTCGCACTCGGCGGAAGCCGCCTTGTGGAGCAGATCGATCAGACGTGCGACCACATCCTGGCGTGTGTCGTCGCGCCCGATCGGACCCATCTGGGCCGCACCGACCTGGATCGTGGTGCTCATCGTCGGCGCGCCATTCGACGCGTCAGCCGTTCTCGGCGTAGGCGCTCGGGTAGCGGGAAAGGAAGGCGATGGCGAGGCGCAGCTCCCGCTGATCGACGCATTCGCCGATCTTGTGGGTGTTGTGCTCGATGCCGGGCCCGATGCCGAACATGGCTGGATGGTGGTACGACCCCGTGTCGACCCATGCCTTCGAGGCCGGCACTGCGATCGACGTGTCGTCGGAGCGAACCGGGAACCCCACACCGTCGGTGGAGAAGATCCATCGATCGACCCTCGCTTCGGTGCGCAGGCCGCCATCGGGGGCCTGGGTCACGTTGGGTGAAACGACGTTGTTGTACACCGATTCAGCGACCGAGATCGAGGCGTGCTCTTCGGGTGTGGCCCAGCCCAAGTAGATCTGCGGATTGCCGAGCCGGTAGCCCTTCCAGGTGGCCTGGTCGTAGGTCGGAGCGACGATGTCGACCGTGAGGCCTTCCTCACGGGCCAACGCCACGGTGTCGAGCGCCTCGATGTCGGCCAGGGCCTGATCGGGGGTCTCTCCGACCGTGAGGCGACGGTCGAACCGGAACGTGAATCGATCGGGCACAGCACAGTCGCTGGGCGTGGCCACGGTCGACCACGAAGCGGTGCGGCTACCGGCGCCGAGGAACGGATCGTCGAGGAAGCCGTCGCCTTCGCGGTAGCGACGAGCCGCTTCGGAGATGATCGCGCCACCGTGCTCGAGCGGGTTGAGACCCTCCCAAGGCATCGATCCGTGACACGACCGGCCGGTGACGGTGACCTCGATCTGCATGCGGCCGCGCTGGCCGCGGTAGATGCCGAGCGCACCCTTGTGGGCGTCGCCGGTACCTTCGGTGAGGATCACCACGTCGGGGACGAGCTCGGGACCGGCGCCGGGCAGCACCTCACGCATGAGATACATGGGGCCGCCGCCGTCGTTGTCTTCCTCGCAGGCCGAGGCGTAGGCACGCACGATCACGCCGCGCAGAGCCCCTTCGTCGGCCAGCTCGAGAGCGATCTTGGTGGCCAGCACTTCCGCCACGACTCCACCGAGCTGGTCGGCTGAGCCGCGTCCGAAGATCAGCTGGTCCCATTCGTCGTCGGGCGGCACATGGCCGAGCTCGCTGCGGAGGTATTCGCGGTCGACCCTGGATGGATCGACCATGCCGTCGTAGGCGTCGATCCCGCCGAGCTTCTCGGCCCACGTGTCGCGCAGCGCACGAACCGTGTCGCTGTGGCCGTCGAAGTAGACGACCCGCTTCTCGGCACGAGGAATGCCGTCGGAGGGATCCTCCACCGACCACACGAGGTTGCCGTAGGCGTCGAAGTCGACGTCGGCTTCCGAACGCACCGCACCGATCTCGACGATCTTGGCGCGGAGATACTCGAGTCGGGGGCCTTCGTGGTTGCTCAGGCCGCACTCGGGATCGCCACCGTCGTCGATGGGACGGTCGACGTAGTCGGCCGGTATGCGGATGCATTCCTTGAGGATCTCCGCGGCGAGCGGCAGGTACTCGGCGCTGAGTTCGGCTACGCGGGCATCGAGGTTGCTCATCTTCAGTTCTCCTGGGCGATTTCGGTGAGTCGGGGCAAGATGTCGGGGACCTTGGCTGCTGCCAGCAGAGCCATCACCACATAGACTTTGTAGTTGGCTTCGCGGGCGACATCGACCTTGAACTTCGACATCACTCCGGGACTTACTTCGGAGCCGATGTCGGCGGGCAGGCAGTGCAGGTAGAGGGCCTCGCCGGCGGCGGTGAGGGCCATACGATCCTCGTCGCAGATCCAGTCGGTGTATTCGGCGTTGCGGGCCAAGGCCCGTTGCTCGACCGCTGCCAGTTCGGCAGTGTCGCCGGCGGCGTTGGCGTCGACCTTCTCCAGCATGAGGTCGTGGGCGCCCCAGCTCTTGGGGTAGACGATGTCGGCGCCGCGGAAGGCCTCGTCCATGTCGTCGACGGTGCGGAACGATCCACCGTTGGTCGCGTTGGAGTGGGCGGCATCCATGCACTCGTCGATCAGTTGGTAGCCCGGTGGATGAGCGAGCGTGACGTTGGCGCCTTGGCGGGTCAGCAGGGTCACCATACCCTGGGGAACCGAGAGCGGCTTGGCGTAAGAGGGCGAGTAGGCCCAGCTCACCGTGATGTTGCGGTCGGACAGATCGCCGAACTTCTCTTCGAGCCACATCAGGTCGGCCATGGTCTGGGTGGGATGATCGACATCGCACTGGAGGTTGACCACCGGCACCGAACGAGGGTCGTCGGTGGCATCGAGGTATTCGTTGATGCCCTTTGTGACATCGCGAATGAAGGTGTTTCCCTCACCGAGGATCAGGTCGTGGCGGATGCCCATGGCGTGGGAGTTCATTCCCAGCATCGCTCCGGTCTCCACTGCGGTCTCGCCGTGAGACACCTGGGTGGATGAACCATCGACGATCACCGGATGCATTCCGAGACGAGCCGAGGCTCCGGCCCAGGCGCTCTTGGTGCGGGTCGACTGGTCGAAAAACACAGCCCACGCCAGCTCATCGGGGCACAACGCGGTGGACAGCCCGGCCCGATCGAATCCTCCCAGGACGCGAGCCAACGAACGAATGGTCGCCAAGTCGGGGTCAGACCAACCTTGGGTGGTGAGAAGGCTGCGCTTGTAGACCGCGTCGAGGGCGGGCTGGTCGAGCGCCTGGAGCAGTTCGAGGGGGTTCATCAGCTCTCCATTCAGCGGTGGATTCGGGTTCCGGTGCGGAAGTCTAGGGCCGCCATGAGATCACCCGGCAGGCAGATCACGGCATCGCCTTCGACGATGTCGAGGTAGTCGATCGCGGCCTCGATCTTGGGTGCCATGCTGCCGGCGGCGAACTGACCGGCTGCCAACATTTCGCGTGCTTCCTCGAGCGACAATTCGGGCCTGGGGACCGGATTGTCCGAGTAGAAGTTCTCGAAGACATGCTCGACTCCGGTGGTGATCACGAGACGTTCGGCATCGATCTGACTGGCCAGCATCGCGCTCACACGATCCTTGTCGATCACCGCTTCTGCCCCCTGAAGGTTTCCGTCTTCGCCACGGCTAACCGGGATTCCTCCACCACCGCAGCAGATGACGATCACACCCATGTCGATGAGCTTCTTGATCGTGGGCAGCTGCATGATCTTCAGCGGGGGCGGCGACGGCACCACCCGTCGGTGGCCCCGGTGTGGGTCGTGCATCAACGTCCAACCGTGGGCAGCCGCCAGCGCTTCAGCTTCGTCCTTTTCGTAGAAGCTGCCGATGGGCTTGTCGGGAGCGGAGAAGGCCGGGTCGGAGGAGTCGACCTCAACCTCGGTGACGATGGTGACCACCGGCCTCTCGAGGCCACGCTGCCGCAACACTGTCCGTAGGGCTCGCTCGATCATGTAGCCCATGGCGCCCTGGGTGTCGGCGACCAGCGAATCGAGCGGGACTTCGTGCACTGAGTCCTTGGCGAGCTCAGATCGCAGTTGCAGGAACCCGATCTGAGGCCCGTTTCCGTGGGTGAGCACCAGATGCTCGCCTCGCTCGATCAGATCGGCGATCGGCTCCATGGCCGCTGAGGTCACCGCGAACTGGTTCGCGACCGTTGGTTCGCTGTCGGGGTCGAGTAGAGAGTTTCCACCGATCGCGATAACCGTCGGACGAGATGCCGTCATCTTCTTGCCTCCTGAGGCGCGTTGAGATCGAACATGCGCAGATCGTCGGCGCGGAGTTGTGCCGGGGGAGGATCATCGCGTGTTTCGTCAGGGTAGGCGCAACCTCGCGCCGACAGCGACGTCCCCGGGGCCATCGACCGCCGCCGGTAGGGTCGGCACTCCATGAGATCGGACGACACGACGAGCAAACCAGGAAGGTTGTCCTCGCTGTCGTTCCCGGAATATCGCCTCCTCTGGTGGGGTGGCGTGTTCGCGTTTCTGTCGATGCAGACACAGCAGATCGCCCGGGCTTGGCTGGCGTGGGAACTCACCGGCACGAGCACGGCCCTCGGTGGCGTGCTCGTCGGTTTCGGGGTGGCCAGTCTGATCGCCATCCCGACCGGTGGCGTGCTGGCCGATCGCTTTCCCAAACGCACCATCATCGTGGTGGCCCAGGTGCTCCAGGCAGCTTCGGCGCTCGCCATTGCGACAGCGGTGTCGGCTGACGTGATCGCCTACTGGATGCTGGTGGCAGCCTCGGTGGTGCAGGGTTCCGCCATCTCCATTCTCGGCCCGGCGAGGCTGGCAATGACCGCCGACTTGGTCGACACCGATCATCTCACCAACGCGATCTTTCTCGGCCAGACCAGTCTTCAGATGACCCGGGTGATCGGCCCGGCGCTGGCCGGCACCCTGATCGGCATCGAAACGATCGGGATCGCCGGTGTGTATTTCATCGGCTGCGGACTCTCGTTGGTGGCTCTTCTACTCACGTTCGGCCTGCCGGCAGGCGCACCGAGTCGGTTGTCGACGAGCTCGCCGACCGACGATCTGCGCGACGGTCTTCAATACGTTCGCCAACGCCCCGAGTTGCTGCGCCTGCTGTCGCTGTCGTTCATGGTCGTGATGCTCGGCTTCCCCTACGTGACGTTCCTGCCGGTCTTGGTGGCCGACAATTTCGGACGCGACGCTTCGTCGCTCGGCTTGCTGTCGGCGGTCGCCGCGGTCGGGGCGGTGGCTTCGTCGATCACTCTGGCGAGCGCCGGCCGGCATCGCCTCTCGCCGTTGCAGACCCGAGCCGGCTTCTCGTTCGGGGTCTTCCTGCTGGTCTTTTCGTTTGCCCCGAGCTTCACCACAGCGATCCTCGTGATCGTTGGGGTGGGGGCCTCCACCTCTGCGTTTCAGGCTCTCAACAACTCCTTGATTCTGTCGATCGCCAGCGTCGAGTATCACGGCCGGGTGCAGAGCCTGATCATGTTGAGTTTCACCGGTTTCGGATTGGCCGCTCTGCCTCTCGGAATGGCGGCCGACGCGTTCGGCCTGCGCCACACCATGTCCGCCATGGCAATCGCTGTGCTGGCTGTGATGGTTGCGGGAGAAGTGTGGCGACGACGCATCGAGCAACCGAGCCTCCCTTCGATCTGATGTACTTGACACCGACCCTCCGGGAGCACCCATGAC
>JAJCXX010000072.1 GCA_029263195.1 Acidimicrobiales bacterium | reverse complement strand
CCGGTCTTGGTGTAATACACCCCGTTTCCGGAACCCCGGTCGGGTCAAACGAAATTCAGAATCTGTTCTCTTTTGGAGGGACTTTTCAATGACTAAACGAACGCGACGCATTAGCGTTGCGCTTACCATCTCGCTTGTAGCGGCTGTGTTGTCCGTAGGGACATTCATCAGCCCGGCAAGCGCTGGTGCTCAGGTGACGACGAATTCATGTCAGAACAGCGCCACCGGCACGTTCTCCGACATCGATTTCACTCACACGGGCACCGCCACACCCAACCCGGCAACTCTCGGTGTCGACACCGTTACCTTGCCCGGTACCACCTCCGTGGATGCCTTCTTCCCGTCGGCTGTGTTGATCGCTGGTTACAACCTCGGTCTTCTCAGCATTGGCTTGAACAACATCCCGGGCGACATGGTCGTGACCCTCGACGGAACCAACACGGTTGAAGGGTCTCAGACTCTGGCACCGGTTCCGCTCACCGGCGCTACCACTATCGGCGACCCTGACGGCACACCAGGAACTGGCGACGAAACCGCCACGCCTCTGGCTGTCGCTATCACCATCCCGGCGACCACTTGGACGCCCACCGGTGGAGACATCGAGCTCAGCGACGGTGGATCAGTCACCTCGGCTCTCGTAGCCGGTGGCATCATCACCGTTGTGTTCACCTGCTTCGCTGGCCAGTCGGTCAACGTGCTCACCGACGTCACCCCCGGTGACTGCTCGCTGCCGCTCGATCCCAACGACTGCACCTCGTCAATTCCGGGTATAGCGCTGCCGTTCGACACGGTGGCCGTTGTTGCTCCCCCGACCGCTCCGGTTTGCGTCGGAACGGGCACCTCACTCGGTGCGGGACAAGCAACCGTGGTTGACCTCAACGCCCTGTGCTCCGACGTCAATGGCAACATCAACGTCGCCAGCTATGCAGTCGGAGCAACCGCTCCTACTGCGGGTACCGTCGGCATCGTCGGTGGTATTGCCACTTACACCAACACCAACCCGTTGGCAACGTCTGACTCGTTCAGCTTCACCGTTTCCGACACTGATCCGTTGGTGTCCAACGAAGTGACCGTCACGTTGACGATCCTGGGTAACTTGTGCGACGCCACCGCTGGTGCGTGTTCACTCAACCAGGTCATCACCGTCGTTGTCACGGGTTCGACCCTCACCCTCGAGCAGACCAGCCAGTTTGTCTCGATGACCGGCGTCACCCTCAGCGGTGCACCCGAAGCGTCCGACGGAAACCTCAACCAGATGACCGTCACCAACGCCCGTGGTGATCTCGTTGGTTGGACCGTGTCGGCATACGCCACAGACCTCTCGGCACCCGGTGGCCCGTTCACCGATCCCGACGGTCCTGGCCCGCTGCCGCCAGTGCCCGACTGTGGATTCATCGTCGGCACGCCTGATGCTCTCTGCATCCCCGGCGACAACCTCGGATGGACCCCATCCGCGGCCGTTGCCCACGCGCAGATTGCTGGCGATGTTGCTGCGGTCACCGCTGGTGCATCCCACGCCATTGACAGCACTGACTGGCTCGCCCAGCTCGTCGCCGCCGGCCTCGCCGGTGTTGACGGCCTCGGTGGACTCGGTGAAGTCAACGTGTTGTGCTCCGCTGGAGCCGGCACTGACGGTGGCACATTCACGTGTGACGCCGCCCTCTACCTCGGTGTTCCGGCCAGCGCCGGTGCCGGCACCTACTCCGGTGCTCTGGTACTGACGCTCCTCTGATACCGAAGAGCTGAAAGTTGAGGAAGGGGGCAGTCTCCGGACTGCCCCCTTTCTTGCTCTCGGTCTGCCACTACCTCAGCTTCGGAAGGTGGGCCGAACGGCCCCAATCGGCGACAAGACCACACCTGCCCTTTTCACGCCTCTCACCAGCACGTATCCTCACTGTTCGACTCTCGTAGCCTCAACAAGCCCTGGAAACTTCATCAAATGATGAAACGAATTCTCACTCTCTGTGTCGTAATGGCGGGCCTTCTGGCCCTTCCGGCATCGACTCCGTCGGCCTTCGGCGCGGCCAACGACCGGTGGGCCGTCGAGCCTTCCGGCCCAGACGGCCCCGGCGGCCGACCCTATTTCGTATACACCCTCAACCCCGGCGAGATCTTCCAGGACACCGTCGGAGTCACCAACACCAGCGATCGCGACATAACCTTCGGCCTCTACGCCACCGACGCATACACAGTCCGGGGCGACGGCGGCTTCGCAGCACTACGCGACGACCAGGAAGCCATCGACGCCGGCACATGGGTCGAGTTGCCCGTCGAGGAGATCACCGTCGCGGCCGGCACACGAGCCGACATTCCGATTCAGATTCGTGTCCCGATCGATGCCGAACCGGGAGACCACGCAGCCGTGATTTTGGCAGCCGATTCCGAACTTGAGTTCGACGAGGACAGCGATGGACTGGCGCTGGCCGTGCGGCAACGTGTGGGGGCACGTGTCTACGTCAGGGTCTCCGGTCCGCTCGATCCCGCCATACGAATCGACGAACTGAAGGTCGAGCACGCCACTCCGCTCAATCCTCTTTCGTCCGGCAGTGCCACCATCACGTATCAGATCTCCAACACCGGCAACGTGCGTCTGTCCCCAAATCTTCAGGTGAAGATCACCGGCATTCTCGGACGCGACATCGCCGAGCTTTCCCCCAAGCAGATCGAAGATGTGTTGCCAGGCGGAGTGATCAGGATCACTGAATCGGTCACGGGTCTCCCCCGCTTCGAGCCCCTCTCCGCATCTCTCGAGATCGTTTCGCCCGAGTTCACCACCGACAGCTCCACCACCTTCTACCCCGTGCCTTGGATCACCATCTCGCTCCTCCTCCTTGCCATTGCGTTGTTCTACGCATGGATTCGAGTCAGGCGAGCACGCGAAATTGGTGAGACCGAAATCGTCGAGTTGCCGTCACCGAAGGAACTCACCGTATGAGGCGCCTGATCTCACTGATGGGGTTGGCTTGTGTTGTGTCGGTCGCGCTTCTGGTTCCATCGGCTTCCGCCCAGACCGACACCGAGCCCCGACTCACATCGTCGCTGACGACGGCCGACTTCGGTGACCAGATCGCCGTGCGCGGCGAAGGCTGGACCGCCAACACGGTCATCAACGTGATGATCTGCGGCAACGATGCCCTCAACGGCACCAGCGACTGCGACATCGTCAACGGACGAGTCATAGGGGTCAGCAACCGTGGCACCTTCGGCGTCAGCCTCGCCGTGGGCCAGCCTCCCGTACCGTGCCCTTGCGTGGTGAGGGCCGAGAGCCAGACCGCTCCCGAACTCTTCACCTTCGCGCTCACCATCAATGGGGCCCCCGAACTCTCGGCCGACGAGCAGTTCCAGGTGCCGGTTCCTGATCGTCAACTCGCCATCAGCAACGCTCGCATCGACGGCAACGGACCGTGGTACTCGTACTTCGGTGCTCCGGCCAAGCGCAAGGTGGTATTCACCGTCGACAACATCGGCGACGTCACGGTGCGCAACGCATCTATCAGCCTCTCGATCGGAAAGGGCCCCAACCCGAAGGGATTCGTGGCGGCGCCTGATATCGGAGAAATCAAGCCGGGTGAGTCTCGCACCTTCGCCGTCGACGTTGAGCTACCGGTGCTGGCCATTGGCACCTACGGTGTGCAGGGCAACATCCCCGGCTTCGCCGATCCGGTGAGATTTCGCACCGAGACCAGTCAAGTGCCGTGGGCGCTCACCGCGTTGCCGTTGCTCATCTTGGGCCAAGTGGCGTTGCTCACAATGAGAAACCGCCTGCGTCGAAAGCTCGCTCCGGTCCCCGCACCCATTCCAGCCATCGCCCCGCGCCGGGCTCTGCCGGCCGCCGTGATCATCGACCTCGACGAACTCGAAACCAGCCAGTCTGGGACACCCGAGCGCGAGAGAGTGACGGTTGGCGCCGCTGCCGCGACACCGCCTGAGTTGGTGCCTGGCGAGATCGGCGAGTCGATTTCGCGTGCGGTTCGCGACGCCCTCGACGAGACCAGCATTCGCGTTGGCGACTCCGAACCTGATCAACCGACACTGGTGCGCATCATCCGCAACGTGTCGAGGGTGGCCGCTCTCAGAGTCGGAGTCCAGCATTCGCTGACCACCCACCAAGTCGATCATCTCGAGGCCGAGATTCTCGAATCGCTCACCGAAACCATCGGAGCGGCGGCCCCAACCCAGCCCGTCGGGTCATGACCTCCGGCGGCGGGCTGCACACCCGACGCAACTTCCAGTCGCGTCTGAGGGCCGGCCTGCTCGCGGCAGCTCTTCTCGGCGCATTCATCAGCCCGGTGATCGACGCCGGCTCTCCGGCCCACGCCCAGGTGAGGTTCTCCGATCAGGCTTGCCAGTTCAATTCCGCCGGTCCCTACTCGTCACTTCAGGTAGGTATTGCCGGCACCGCGAAGATCGACCCCCTCAACCAGTTCCCCAACACGGTGTCGCTCTCGGCTGTGTTTCATGCCGTGCCGATCCTCGCCGACTTCGGACTGATCGCCTACAACTTCGGCTTCATCGAGGTTGGAACCACTCAGGTGCCGATGACGGCGTCGCTCACCATCACCGCCAGCAACACTGTCGAAGGTTCGCAATCGTTCTCACAGACATCGGTTGCGACCACCGTCGTGACCGATCCCGACGGAATCCGGCTCACCGGCGACGAGACCGCTACTCCCCTGCCGATCTCCTTCGCCCTACCACCTTCCACCTGGACCCCGACCGGTGCGGCCGAGGTCACCTTCTCCGACACCGGCTCCACAACGACAGCCGTACTCGGAACGTTCACCTCCGAAATCGTGTGTCAGCCCGGTGATCCATCTGGATGCGACGCCCTTGGCACCAATTGCATCACCTTCACGCCGCTGCCGTCGATCCCGTTCGCGGTATTGCCCACTGACGGGCTCCGACTGCAGCACCTGGCCCCGACCGTCGCCCTCACCGGTGTGACGCTAGGCAACGGAGCGGCAGTTGCTCTGGGCACCCTGCCGCCGTTGATCATCGACAACGACGGAAGCAACACTGTCGGGTGGACGCTGTCGGCCTACGTGACCGACTTCATTGTTCCCGGCGCACTTGACTGCGTCATTGCCGATCCGAGATGCATTCCGGGCGACAATCTCGGCTGGCTGCCCACCATTCCTCTCGAGTACCGAGTCCCCGCGCCCGGTACCTCGGGCGTCACCGCCGGCCCGTCATCCGCGACCTCGGGCGCAGCGTGGCTCAGCATGCTGGAGGCCGCGGGGCCAGCCGGAGTCAACGGCATCGGCGGGCTCGGCGAGGTCAACGTGCTGTGCACCGCCGCTCCCGGCTCACCGAGCTCCACAGTCGGATGCGGTGCCGAGTTATTTCTCGGGATACCGGCCAGCACTGCCTCGGGCGACTATTTGGGTGTGTTGGTTCTCACCATCACCTGATTTCGGCGAGCCAGTCGATGACCGCAGCAGCGAGCTGCTCCGCATGTTCGCGTTTGGTGAAGAGATGATCGGCACCCGGTATCGACACCAGCGTCGACCGCGGTGCTGCCGCAGCCAGCCGATTCGTCTGATCGGCAGCGACCACCTTGTCGTCGCCGGCCTGTACCACCAGCAGCGGCACCTGCAGGTCAGCGGCGGCCTCGGCGACGTCGTGGATCTCGAGATCGTCGAGAAAGCCGACGCCGAGCGGGAACGGCCGACCGCCGATGTCGACTGTCGCGCAACCTTCCTCGCGAATGGTCGCCTCCGATTCGGGTCTGATGAGGTGCCGGACATGGCCGACATCGATTGGCGAGGCAATGGCGACCACACCATCGAGGGTGTGAAGACGCTGCGAAGCCAGCACCGCCGCCGCTCCACCGAGGCTGTGGCCGACCAGCAGGCACGGCCCGGCTCCTCGCTCGATGAGAGTCATCGCGGCGCGAGAGATGTCGCCGACCTCCGAGGTGACACTCGTGTTGCCGAACTCCCCCTCGCTGCGGCCGAGCCCCGTGAAGTCGAACGCCATGGTGAGCCAGCCCGCCTCGACCAGCGCCGCCGACAAACGGGTGACGGTGTGCAGATCCTTGGAACAGGTGAAGCAGTGAGCGATGAGGGCACTTCCCTCGACCGGTCCGGCGGGGCGATTGATGACGCCGGACAACTCGGCACCAGTCGATCCGATGAAGCTGATCGTCTCTGAGTCGGCCATGGAACAACCTCTGCATCACGGGGAGTAGTGGGAAATATCACGTTGGGTCGAGAATCGGTGGCGCTTCCGTGACAAAGCCCCGGTCAGGCTACGATTGCGCTCGAATTCGGCCGATCCGATCAAGGTAACAACACTAAGGACGGTGGCGGCATGCTCTCGATAGGTCGCAAGCAAATCACGAAGACACAGCCGGCGGTCGGAGGCTGGGCCCAACTCCTCGACGAAGATGAGACGCGTGCCCACGATCTGGGCCTCGGCGCCGGCGTGATGGTCATCGGATTCTCCGACGAGCTACTCAGACACGGCGACGGCATCGACCGTTCGCTTGCTGAGGCCGCGGTCCTGGCGATCATCGACCGCCACCTCGGCTGGACCGACCGAACCGAACTGATCGAGCCGGGTCGACTCGGCGTGGTCATGCTCCCGGTCGAGGACACCCTGGCCCTGTCGCGGCGCGCACGCGAGCTTCATCAGGAGCTTCGCTCCTGCGATCTCGACATCGACGTGTCCTACTCGCTGCGACGGCGCAACGGCGGGCTTCACGCTGCCGCGGCTCGAGCCGATGCTGCAATGGACACAGCACTGTCTCGTCGCTGACCATCCGGCCAATCCTTGACGGCGGGCGGAGTGCTGATAGTTTCTGCCGTCAACCCACATGGCACTCCTCGACGTATCCGATATCACAGTCCGCTTCGGTGGAATTGTGGCCCTCGATGGCCTCTCCTTCGACATAGACGAAGGCCAGATCTGTGGGCTCATCGGACCAAACGGCGCCGGCAAGACAACCATGTTCAACGTGCTCAGCCGCGTCTACCACGCCAATGAAGGAACGGTCGATTTCGACGGCCACGACCTTCTGGCGGTGCCGGCTCACGGAATCGCCAAGATCGGAGTGGCGAGAACCTTCCAGAATCTGGCGCTCTGGCCGGGCATGACCGTGCTCGAGAATGTGATGGTTGGAGCCCACACCCACTCGAAGCAGAACTTCCTGTCGGCCGCACTACGTATCGGCACTCGAGCCGATGAGCGCCGATTGAAGTCGCGAGCTTGGGAGATTCTTGCCGAGCTCGATCTCATCGACATGGCCCACCACCCTGCCGCCGGCTTGCCGTTCGGCACTCTCAAGCGCATCGAACTTGCCCGGGCTCTTGCCGCTGAGCCTCGTCTGCTCCTCCTCGACGAACCGGCCAACGGGTTGACCCACGGCGAAGTCGAGTCCCTTGGAGAGTTGATCTCGAATCTGCGCGACACCCACTCCCTCACGGTGCTGCTCGTCGAGCACCACATGGCGTTGGTGATGAGCGTCTCCGAGAAGGTCGTCGTGATGAACTTCGGATCCAAGATCGCCGAGGGCACTCCGAGCGAAATACAGCAACACCCCGAGGTCATCGAGGCCTATCTGGGGAGCGGCGCGTGAGCGAAGCCCTACTCCACGTCAGCGATCTCGAAGCGGCCTACGGCGACGTGAAGGTCCTTCACGGCATCGACTTCACCGTCAACGTCGGCGACATCAGTGTCGTTCTCGGAGCCAACGGCGCCGGCAAGACCACCACCCTCAGAGCCATCTGCGGCCAGGTCCACACCAGCGGGTCGATCGCGTTCAACGGCGCCGAGATCAGCCAGGAGGCCACCGCCGACATTGTTCGGAGAGGCATCGCCCACGTGCCTCAAGGCCGAGGCACCTTCCCCGAGCTCACCGTGACCGACAACCTCGAGGCCGGGGCATTTGTCCGCAAGGATCCTGAGATCAATGCCGACATCGACAAGTGGTTCGAGGTGTTCCCGGTCCTCGGTGAGCGCCCCGACCAACTCGCCGGCTCGCTCTCGGGTGGAGAGCAACAGATGCTCGCAGTGGCCCGCGCCATGATGTCGCGCCCTCGGCTGCTTCTCCTCGACGAACCCTCCCTTGGTCTGGCCCCGATCATCATCGAGGACCTGTTCGGGAGGCTGGCCGCCATCAACGCCGACGAGGGCATGACCATGCTCATCGTCGAACAGAACGCCAACCTCGCCCTGGCCGTGGCTTCCCACGCCTATGTGCTCGAGGCTGGAACCATTGCCATCTCCGGTGAGCCGGAGGTTCTCTCCGGCGACGAAGCCGTCCGACGCGCCTACCTGGGGTACTGAGATGTTCCTCCTCGCCGTATCCGTCGACACCGATCCCGAGCTCCTGTTGGCCCGGGTTCTCGACGGGCTTCGATTCGGCTCGGGCTATGGCGCCCTCGCCCTGGCTCTGGTGATGATCTACAAGGCCACCGGCGTTCTCAACTTCGCTCAAGGCGAACTCGCGTTGCTCGGCATCTACATCGCCTGGGCGCTCTCCGTTGGATGGGGCTGGCCCATCATCATCGCCGTCATCCTCGCCATGTTCGCCACGGCCACTCTCGCCGCGGGAATCGAGCGCACCATCATTCGACCCTTCGATCCCAGCAACCACCTGCCTCTGGTGATCGTGACCCTTGGTCTGTTTCTCGCGATCAATTCCTTCGTGGCCGTCACGTGGACCACCGACCTCAAGGCGCTGCCTTCGATGTTCCCGAAGGGCAACGTGTTCGCGGTAGGAGTCGCTCACCTCACCTGGTCGGGTCTCGGAATGTTCATCACCGTGTTGGTGATGCTCGGAGCTGTGACCCTCCTGCTGAACCGCACCAAGGTCGGACTGGCGTTCCGAGCGGTGTCGTCAAACATCGAGTCGGCTGAACTGGTCGGCATCAAGGTCGGGCAAACCCTCCAGTTCGGTTGGGCCCTGGCCGCCGCGATTGGCACTCTCGCCGGAGCGCTCCTCGTCCCTGAGCTTCAGGTGCTCGACCCCAATGTGATGTTGTCCACCCTCGTGTTCGCCTTCGCCGGCGCCGCGCTCGGTGGGCTCGACTCGCCGAAGGGCGCTGTCATCGGAGGGATACTTGTCGGGCTCATCCGCAACGTGGTCGTGCAATCCGTTTCCTTCATTCCGAGCGAACTGTCGGTGGGAGCGGCCGTGTTCGTGATCCTGCTCGTCTTGTTGGTGAAGCCGTCAGGTCTGTTCGGGTCATCGAAGGTGGTCCGGGTATGACCCCGCGCACCATCGTGGAGGGGTCGGCGCTTCACCGCCGAGTACAAGGCGCCAACTGGTCGTTGTGGATCATCACCATCGCCATCCTTCCGTTCCTCGTCGCCATTCCACTGAAGCCGTCGGTTTTCGGCAACAGCTACACAATCGGGCTCGGAAATGTCAACGAGGCCATCGCTTGGGCCGTGGCCGTGCTCGGGCTCAACCTCCTCACCGGATTCAACGGCCAGCTTTCTCTGGGCAACAGCTTCTTCGTCGGCACCGGCGCCTACCTCACCGGCGGACTGGTCCAGACCTACCACTGGTCGTATCTGTCGACTCTGGTGGTCGTGATTCCGGTGTGTCTGGCCATCGGCCTGATCGTCGGCGTGCCGGCACTGCGTATTCAGGGCCTCTATCTGGCCCTCGTCACGTTCGGTCTCGCCGCGGTGTTCCCCACGATCGTCAAGCTCGACCAACTGGATCGGTTCACCCACGGCAGCAACGGCCTCAACATCGAATCGAAGCTGCTCCCTGCGGATTGGATGCCGATCCAAGGCACCCTGGAGGCCATACGCAAGATTCCCCTGATCGGAGACTGGACCGGGACCGACACCTTCAGTTCCCGACAGAACGAAGCGATCTACGCCTACTTCCTGCTCGTCATGATCGCCGCCGCCTCCTTTCTATTGGCTCGCAACCTCATCAAGAGCCGACCCGGGCGGGCCCTGATCGCCATTCGCGACAACGAGATCGGAGCCGAGGTCTCAGGAATCAATCTCTCGCTCTACAAGGCCGGCGCCTTCGGTGCATCGGCCCTGCTGTCGGGCGTCGCCGGCACCATGTTGGCAATCGACAAGAACTTCGTGAGCCCCGACGAGCTGGGAATCAACTTCGCGATCTTCCTGGTTGTCGGCCTCATCGTCGGAGGTAGCGCCAACCTCAAGGGTTCACTGATCGGCGGGTTCGCGGTGATCTTCGTTCGCCAGTGGGCGACTCAGACCAAAGAGGTGCCGCTGATCGGATGGGAACTCAACGGTCCCTACGGACAGATGGTTCTGGGCATACTCCTGATCGCTCTCATGTTCGCGATGCCCGGCGGAATCGCCTACGGCTTGACCAAGATCCGGTCACGTATCTATCGCGTGGTTCCCGCCGACCACCGCGGCGAGGCACCCACCGGCTAAACCGCGCGAGTTCGCATGTTGGGCCGAACTGTGCCTAGCGTTTTCAAACCGAGCCGAAAGGCTCACACCAAGGAGGGGTCAATGAAACGGACCAAACGATGTCTGGGTCTGATAGCGACTGCGCTCGCCTTCACACTCATAGCAGCTTCATGTGGTGACGATGGTGGCGAGGTCGCCACGACCACTACAGCCGACGCCGCCACCACCACAGCCGACGCCGCCACCACTACCACGGCAGCCGCCGCGACGACCACGGAGGCAGCCCCCGTATCGGACGGCACCTTCGATCTGGGCGGCGGCGCCGTTCTCGACACCAACGAGTGCCCAAGTGGCTGGGACGACACCCAAGGTTTGACCGACGACGAGATCCGAATCGGTATCAGCCTTCCGGAATCAGGAGCACTGGCCGGGTTCGGGACCATCGCCGAAGGCATGCAGGTCTTCTTCGACAACGCCGATCCGATCGAAGGACGCAGTGTCACGATTGTGTCCCGCGACGACGGCTACGAGCCGGGAAAGACCGTGACCAACATCGGGGAGATGATCGACACCGAGAACATCTTCGCCTTCTCCCACATACTTGGTTCCCCCAACAATCTGGCAGTGCGCGACACTCTCAACGAGGAGTGCATACCGCAGCTCTTCAACGCCACTGGTCTCCCGGACTGGGGCGACCCGGTCAACTTCCCGTGGACCATCGGCCAGCTCCTCAACTACTCGACAGAGTCCTTGATCTGGTGTGACTACTTCGCATCGGAGTTCGGTGAGGGAGCCACTGTGGCGGCCCTCTACGCCAACAACGACTTCGGTAAGGCCTACCAGAAGTTCTTCGAGCAGTGCGCTCCGGATCTCGGCCTCGAGATAGTCGCCACCGAGCTCCATGATCCGAATGCCGACACCGTGACACCCGAGGTGACCACCTTGGCAGCGTCCGGCGCCGACATATTCGTGGTCGGAACAACGGGTGCGAGTTGCCCCCGGGCCGTTGGCGCTGCTCGCGGCGCTGGCTGGGCTGCGACCATCATGGTCTCCTCGACCTGCCAGAACATCGGACTCTTCTGGGGACCGTTGCACTCTTCGGCCTCGGGTGCCGCCCATGGAATCCAGATCATCTCGACCACCAAGGACATCGGTGATCCGAGATGGGCTGACGATTCATGGGTCATGAAGGTTCGATCTGAGCTCGAGGCAGCTGGAATCGACCCCGACGCCGGAGCCCAACAGACGGGCTACGCGTTTGCCGAGCAACTCGACCATTCCCTACGGGAGGCCGCCGCGAACGGTGGTCTGGGTCGAGTCAACGTCATGCAGGCCAGCTGGCAGCAGGACTGGGAGGCCCAGAACGCCCTACCGGGAGCAACAATAGTGACCGACGGAGCAGACGACGCCTACATCGTCGAGGCCGGTGAGATCAGTATGCTCAACCTCCCGCCCGACGCCGAGGCCGGTAGCTGGGTGGCAGTCACTGGTGATCTGATCGACGTGGAAGGTGATCTCGGCAGCTTTGCCGGCTGATCAATCGATCAACATCTCGTGAATCGAGGGGTCGGCTGCCACCGGCCCCTCGTTCGCGTGTCAGCCGATGGTGGTGGGACCCAACCGGGAGATGACCCTGGCCGCCACCCGATGCCCGGCGTTGGTCGCCGATCTCGGGTCGGCTCCGGCGCGCCGCGAAGCCATGTAGCCGGCCACAAAGCCGTCGCCGGCCCCGGTGGTGTCGCGAATGTTGTCGACCGGGCGGACCTCGACCGACGTCGACGCCCCCTTTCGATCCAGCACCAGGGTGGGACGAGGTCCACCAGTGATCACGGTGTTGTCGGCGCCCGGAATCGGCGACCGGGCATCCAAGCCCAGAGCGGCGTGATCCGCCTTGTTGACGACCACGCTGTCGGGTCGAATCTCGGCTACGAGGGCAAGGAAGGCCGAGGCCCCAATGCGTTCGAGTTCGATACCCGAGGGGCCGGTCATCACCAAGTCGATTCGACGGTCGCCGATCTCCCCCAGCAGTCGATCGATCGCCGACGCGAACGGATCGTCGCTGAACACGGCCGCTTCGAGGTAGAGCTGCGAGATGCCTTCGAGCACGCTGGGGTCGATCGAGACCATTCGCCTCGACGCACCACGGTCCACGAGTCGTGTGCGGGCCCCATCCCCGATCATGGTGATCGCCACACCGGTGCTGCCGGCGTGATGAACGAGTGTGTCGACACCGCGGGTGCGTAGATCGTCCACGAGCGTGCGACCGACCGTGTCGTCACCCACCTGCCCGACGAAGCGGGGCTCCCCACCGGTTTCGGCATCGATGGCAGCGACGTTGGCGGCACACCCCCCTCGGACGCGAACCGATCGAACCCGAAGGTCGCGACCTCTCACCGGCGATGCCGGCATCCGGACCAGGAGCTCTTCCAGTAGATCACCAATGGTCAGAAGCACGGCCGAAACCTATCGGCCCCACGCTGACGACGTGGCGCCGGACGGCGACGTCAACTCGAAGCCGAGTCAGTGGCGTCGACCTTCACCACCATGGTTTGGGGGGTCTCGGGCGTCCTGAGATTGATCACTGAAAGGGAGTCATCAGCGGTCGGCGTCAACGCAGCGGCCAGATTGGCGAGCTGCACCGATGCGTCGAGCAGCGCCGACTTTCGAGTCTCGATTTCGCTCTCCAGTGTTGTGATTCCTTGGCTCAGGGCGTCCTGTCGTGTCGCCACACGTTCGAGTTCGCTCTCAGCGGCCGACTGGCGCCGTGCCGCCTTCTGCCGAGCATTCTTTCTGATCCCTTCGGCTTCTGCCAGGGCGTCGGAGACGATCCCACTCGCCCGATCCCTCGCTTCGCCGAGGGCCTCGTCGACCGAGCGCCGGGTGGCCTTGAGTACGAGCTCGACCGATTCGCTCTCGAGTCCGCCATTGTCGATCAGTTCACGAAGCCCGACTATTCCGTCGGAGAGGGTGCGAAGGTGACGCTCGACCCGACCTGGGTCGTAGCCGTTGCGTACCCTTTCGCCAAAATCGATGAATACATCCTCGGAAGAAATGAGCCTGTGCTCATCGTTGTGAAGCATGATCTAACCTGAGTCCCCGTATTGCCACGATCCGTGGCATTCGCAAAACGATTTGCCACAGTAGCGGTTCGTCAGCCGGGAAGAAAGAGCTCCGGGTCTTTGGGGACACCATCGACCCGAACCTCGAAGTGGAGATGCGGGCCGGTGCTGTAGCCAGTGGAGCCGGTGAGGCCGATGATCTCGCGCTGATCGACCAAGTCTCCGACTGACGCCTCGAGAGAACTCATGTGGGCGTAGAGGGTCGAGATGTTGCCTGCGTGTTGGAGGACAACGGCGTTGCCGTAGCCGCCCTTTCGCCCGGCGAAGATCACTCGACCGTCCTTCGATGCCCATATGGGGTCGCCCGTCGCTCCCTCGATGTCGATTCCGGTGTGAGCCCGAATACCACCGAAGATCGGGTGGCGCCGCGGCCCGAAGGCCGAGCCGGCCGTACCGCTCTTGGGAAATATGAAACCCCTTATCGACTCCGCAGCAGATGAACCGGCGGTGACACCGAGGGCCCTCTCCTGCGTGCGTTGGATCAGCGCCGTCATCTCCTGGTCCTCACGCTCTTCTGCAAGAGCTTCGGCGTTCCACGCGGCGATGCGGTCCTCGATCTCTGCCTGGATCGCCGATTCGGTGAGTCGACGCTCCTCGAGCTGTTCCAACTCGTTTTCGACCACCACCCGCAACCCGTCGGCCCGCAGTTGCGCCTCCACTCCGGCCGACACGTCCTGTTGGCGACGAGCTTCGAGCCGCCGTAGGCGATCGAGTAGATCCCGATCGGAACCAGCCGCGAAATCCAGAAACGCCAGACGCACCGCGGTGCGATTCAGGTCCCTCGACTGGAGCCACGGCCCCACGCCAGTCTCGGAACCGACGAACGCGTCGACGGCCCGCACCGAGATCTCCTCTCCTGTTCGGATCAGATCGGCGGCAGCCTGCTCGGCGCTTGCCTTGCGTGTGGCGACCTCAGTGATGGCGGCATCGAGGGCCTGGCGAGCACCCGCCACTTTCGCCACCTGGGCATCGATGGAAGCCTGGATCTCGGCAAGGATTTCCGCAATTTGAGCGTCCTCCTGCTCGAGCAGGTCGACTTGGGCCAGAGCGGCAGCTCGCGCGTCGCGGGCGTCCTCGCGCATTTTTCGCATGTCGCGAATCGAGTCCTGGGCCCCGACGACGGACGGCGAAATCATGAGCACGGCCAACGCGGCGGCGAGAATTCGAAGTCTTGGGTGGGAGGTTCTCATGCAGGGTTAAGCCAATGTGAGCGGCCACCCGCCATAGGAGAAAGATACCCACTGGAACGGCCTAGGTGGTGGCATTCGCCACCCGCGCGCCGCATCGGGCCTCTCTCGTGGTGAACTTGACATCTCCCATGACCGATCCACCTCCAGATCCACGCTCATTCAGCGTCACTGCCACGCCACCTGTCGCCGACCTCCACCAGGTCGATGATGAGGCGGCGCCGTCGCGCTGGAAACGACGTGCCCTGTGGTCGCTGGGTGGGTTGACTGCATCTGCTCTCGTGGCCTCCCTGGTGCTCGGACTGGTGGCGTGGAGTTCATGGAACGATGTGGGACGGGTGGAGCTGTCCAGCGTCCTCGACCCGTCCGCCAACGGAACCAACTACCTGATAGTCGGCACCGACTCCCGCGAAGGCATCACGGCCGACCAGCCCAACTCAGGGGCGATCATCGGCACGGTCGTAACCGGCGAACGGACCGATTCCATCGCGGTGCTCCACATCGAGGGCGGTGAGGCCAGCCTGCTCGCCATACCTCGCGACCTCTACCTCACGCTCGACGGCGGATCCAGCAATCGCATCAACGCCGCCTTCTACTTCGGCGGGCCCGAGTCCCTCGTGCGAACCATCCAATCCGAGCTGGGTTTGGGCATCGACCATTATCTCCAGGTCGATCTGGCCGGCTTTCTCGACCTGGTCGACGCACTCGGTGGGGTCACCATCGACCTGCCCAATCCCGCCTACGACCGAAGTTCCGGTCTCGACATCACCACCAGCGGACCAACCGAGCTCGATGGGGACACTGCTCTGGCCTATGTCCGGGCCCGACACTTCGTGGAGGTGATCGACGGAGTTGAGGTTCGAGACCCCACCTCTGATCTCGGCCGAGTGCAGCGACAGCAGAAATTTCTCGCGGCGGTGTTCAGACGTATGGGCGAGACCTACAACCCGTTCAGGCTGCTGGGTGTGGTTCGGGGCGTGACTGCCAACGTCGTGGTCGACGACTCGATGAGCTTCCGCGACGCGGCCAGCCTCGGTATGACCCTCAGGGGACTCGACCCTCAGACCGCCACTCTCCCGACCCGTCCGTTCACCACGGCCGGCGGGGCCCAGGTGCTTCTCCTCAACGAGGCGGAGGCCGAACTCATCCTGGCTGACTTCCGCTGATTTCAGATCGACATCACCCCGTGGGTGGCAACAAGCGCACCGGCCACCACACACGAGAGTCCGACGGCCGACGCAACCAAGCGGGCCCAATGTCGGCGAGGACGAGCTGACTTGAGCGAGGCCGCCTCGGCGCCCAGCGCCACCAACACGGTGGCCGTCGTCACAGCGATGAGAGCGACCCAGACTCCCCTCTCGGCACCCGCGGCGATCGACATGATGGCGACCGCAGGGTTGAACAGCGTGGGAAAGAACATCGGTATGAACGCCACTCCGATTCGTCCACCCGTTGGTTCAAACTCGGGAGGTTTGACCACCGTGTCGCGGGCGCCGATGACCGCCAAGGCCAGTCCGGCGGCGATGGTCGCCGATGATGAACTCACGTCGATCGAGCCGATGATGGGAGACGACCACCAAGCCAGGCCCAGGGAGACAAACAAGATTGCCGACAGAGCCTGCAGAGTGGCCCGTCGTCGCTCGAGCCGGTCGTTTGGCGACACGGCGGCGAGTCGCAACGGATTCATGGCCGTGGCCAAGGCGGCGACGATCAGCACGAAGTTCATGGCGTCATCCAATCAACTGTGAGAAGCAGGGCAGAAAGCGGGTGCTGCTGGTCGTCGACCTGAGTGATCCCCAGCCGAAACCATGCACCAGCGGTGGACGGATCGGCCAAATCGGAGAATGGTTCATTGCCCGGCGTCTGGCGCTCGACCAACAACGACGCAGCACAAACCGCTCGTTGCTGCACATCGACCAGATCATCGCCGAGAACAGGCTCCCGTTCATCGAAGAGCAGCCAGTTGGCGAGGGCCTCACCAACTGTGCCGATCCCGGCGGGAAGCGCCACATCACCACGGGTCAGCCTCGTCACACCGCCGACCCGCTGCGATTCGTAGCGAACCTGCAGGCCGAGCAACCACATCTGGCGATCGATCCACTCCCTTGCCGCAGCATCGATCAGCGGCGGACTCGGCCAGCGCGACATCGTCTCGAACGCATACGAACCCCAGTGATCCGATATCGGCGGCCAGGGGCTCTCGACGTCGTCGCGATCGGCAATCAGGTAGTGGCGCACCCGAAGCGCTCCCTCGGAGAAGCCTTGATCCGGGAAGGTCAGATGCAGCCTGGACAGAGCCCAGAGGGTCTCACCCGTGTAGAACGGCGATCGCTCGGCAATCGGGCCGTCCTGGAGGTCGATGACGGCATCGACCGCCCCGGCGGGCGTGACCGTTGCTTCGAGCGTTTTACCGAGATCGATCAGCAGTTGGTCGTGGGTGGTCGAACCGTTCAAGTTGCGACGCTCGACCATGGCGGCAACCAACAGGGCGGTCGAGCCCGTCTCCAGACGTGAGCCCTGGCCGAAGGCCGGCCCGATGGGTGTCTCGACGACCCTCTCCAGAGCCCAAGCCAGACCCAGGTCGGCTGCACTTTCCGCGTCCGTGATCCCGGCCGCCGCAGCTTGATACAACGACAACAGTGCACCGGCGTGTCGTGGCTCGCTGTAGCCGCCCAGTACCTGCTGTCGATCACGGTCGTAGCGATAAGTGAACCGACCGGACTGGTCGATATTCGACGACAACCATCGCGCCGCGGCGGTGGCGGCATCGAACGCCTCATCAGCTGCAACCAGTCCGCAGCGCTCCGGGTGAACTCCAACCGCCACGACTCCGAGCGTAAGCGCCCAAGTGACGAGCCCGGCTAGCACTCTCCTGGTGACTACCCCCACGGCGGGCACGCTACAGGGTGGCGTACTGCATCTACTATGTGCCGATGTCCCGCACCCTGCGACGGCTGGCGCCGTTCATCGCCGCCGCCGTGATTCTCTCACCCCTGCTTCGTGAGCCGCGAGACGACACCTATCCACTGTCGACCTATCCGATGTTCGCCACCGACAGGGGTGCGATCATGTCGATCGACACCGCGGTCACGATCGATCCCACCGGTGGGACCGACCACCTGTCCCCCAAGCAGATTTCCGGGACCGATGAGATCGTGTCGGCTGCGGTGGTCGTCAGTCGAGCAGTTCGCAACGGAGACGCCGAGCTTCTGTGCATCGATATCGCCGATCGGCTCGACAATCCTGACCTCACCGTGCAGATACGCACCGAAGTGGTCGACACCGCTGCGCTTGTCGATCACAACGCCCGTCCGATCTCGATCGAGGTCGTCTCTGAGTGCAGAAGCGGACAGTGAAGCGCAACGCGCTGCAAAGGCTGGCGATCATCCGGATCGCCATGGGCAGCTACGCCGTGATCTGGACTCTCGTTCGCACCATCAACATCCTCGACACCAGCCGCCAGCCGGCTCGAAGATTCGATCCGGTCGGTCCACTCTGGTTCCTCGACAAACCGCTGCCTGTGTCCTACGTGGTGGTCGGCATCGGTGTCGTCGTCGTTGCCGGGACCGCGATGGTGTTCGGCTGGCGTTACCGCCTCACCGCCCCGGTCACCGCGGTTGCGTTCATGTTCATCACCACATACCGAAACTCCTGGGGACACATCATTCACACCGAGAACCTCATCTCGGTCCAGCTGGTCGTTCTGGCGCTGGCACCGGCCGCCGTCGTGTGGTCGGTCGACAGCCACCGCGACACCGAATCCGACGACGGCTGGTGGGCGCTCAAGTCGATGGCAGTGCTCGCCACCGGCGCCTATCTGCTCGCGGGCATAGCCAAACTCCGAATCAGCGGCATGCACTGGATCGACGGCGACGTTCTCCTCCACCAAATCGCCTTCGACAACGCCCGAAAGATCGAACTCGGCACCTCCGCCTCACCCTTCGCAGCCTTCTTCATCAAGCAGCACTGGCTGATGGCTCCATCTGCCATCGTGGCTCTCGTAATCGAACTCGGCGCCCCGCTGGCGCTGCTCAAGGAACGAATCGCCATCGTCTGGGCGGCATCGGTGGTTCTGCTTCACTTCGCGATCCTGGGGATGATGGCGATCCTCTTCCCCTATCAACTCCTCGGCATTGCTCTGCTCCCGCTCCTGCCCGTCGAGGTCGCGGTGGTGAGGTTCCTCGATCGAAGGCGGGCGCAGAACGCCATAGCCGCCCCTCTCGAACCCGCCCTGTGACACCGGACCCGACCCCGGCCCGGCGATAGTCTGAGGAGCCGACCGAACCGAGGACAGTGATGATTTCCGACGATTCTGTATCCGAACTGTTCGACCCTGACTCCTGGGCGAGTGTGCCCGGATTCGAAGATCTCACCGACATCACATACCACCGGGCCCGAGAGCAGGGCACGGTACGAATTGCCTTCGACCGGCCCGAGGTCCGCAATGCCTTTCGGCCCCGAACCGTCGACGAGCTCTACAGGTGTCTCGACCACGCCCGCATGAGCAGCGATGTTGGATGTGTGCTGCTCACCGGCAACGGACCGTCGCCACGCGACGGCGGCTGGGCGTTCTGTTCCGGCGGAGATCAGCGGATCCGCGGCCGTGAGGGCTACAAGTACGCCGAGGGAGAAACCGCCGACACGATCGATCCGGCCCGAGCCGGTCGACTACACATTCTCGAGGTGCAGAGACTCATCCGAACCATGCCGAAGATTGTGATCGCGGTGGTTCCGGGTTGGGCCGTAGGCGGCGGCCACAGCCTTCATGTCACCGCCGATCTCACCCTTGCATCCGCCGACCACGCCATCTTCAAACAGACCGACACCGATGTTGCCAGCTTCGACGGCGGGTTCGGTTCGGCCTACCTCGCCCGTCAGGTCGGCCAGAAACGGGCACGCGAGATCTTCTTTCTCGGCCACGACTACTCAGCCGAGGAAGCCCACGCCATGGGGATGGTCAACAAGGTGGTGCCGCACGCGAGTCTCGAGGCTGTGGCCCTCGAGTGGGCGGCCGAAGTCAACTCCAAGAGCCCTACGGCACAGCGCATGGCCAAGTTCGCGTTCAACCTCATCGACGACGGTCTGGTCGGCCAGCAGGTGTTCGCGGGAGAGGCGACACGGCTGGCCTACATGACCGAAGAGGCCGTCGAGGGACGCGACGCGTTCCTCGAGAAACGCCAACCCGATTGGTCTCCCTTCCCCTGGTACTTCTGATCGGTGGATCCCGCCGACGACCCTCAACTCGTGGTGCGCTTCTGGAAGCCCCACGGCGTGCTGACCGCTTTCACCGACCGTGAAGGCCGCGAAACCCTTTCTGACTACATCGACATCCCCGACATCTACGCGGCCGGACGGCTCGATCGCGACAGCGAGGGCTTGTTGGTGTTGACGAGATCAAAGAGCCTTCGCGGCCAGTTGATGGATCCCGATGTCGGCCATCCCCGTACCTACCTGGTTCAGGTTGAGGGCATTCCCGATGAGACCTGCCTGCGGCATCTACGAGTCGGAGTCGAGCTCAAGGACGGGCTCACCAGACCGGCCCGGGCCGAGCTGCTCACCGACCCCCCACGACTCCCACCCCGTCGTGTGCCGATACGTGTGAGGAAATCGGTGCCCGACTCGTGGTTGCGAATCGAGCTGACGGAAGGCCGAAACCGGCAGATCCGTCGCATGACCGCCTCGGTCGGCCATCCCACCCTGCGTCTGGTTCGTGAGGCGATCGGACCCATCGGGATCGCCGGGCTCGACCCGGGCGAGTGGCAGATACTCGCCAACGACTCCGTAGCGGATCTCCAAGCCAGCGTCAGGAGGGCCGCAGAGTCCAGTCGATCTCCCGGCGGCCGGCCTCCACAAGAGCGGCGTTGGCGCGGCTGAACGGTTTCGACCCCAGGAATCCTCGATGAGCCGAGAGGGGCGAAGGATGGGGCGACTCGATCACCACATGGCGGCCGGTGTCGATGAGCCTCAACTTGGCTCTGGCGGAGGAGCCCCACAAGATGAACACCACCGTCTCACTCTTGTCGTTGACCACACGAAGCACCTCGTCGGTGAAAGTCTCCCAGCCGTGTCGCTGATGACTGGCGGCTTCAGCCCGGCGAACCGTGAGAGTGGTGTTGAGCAGGAGGACCCCTTGACGTGCCCATGGCTCCAAGGAACCGCCGGCTCCGGTCTCGACCCCGAGATCGGATTCGAGCTCCTTGACGATGTTGGCCAACGACGGCGGCCTTCGTACCCCATTTGGTACCGAGAAACACAGGCCATGAGCCTGACCGGGTCCGTGGTAGGGGTCCTGACCGAGAATCATCACCTTCACGTCGGCCCAAGGGGTGAGGTGAAGGGCCGCGAAGACCCGGTCGGTAGCCGGATACACCTCGTGACTGGCTCGCTCGTCGGCCACGAAACGAACTAGGTCCTTCCAGTACTGCTTGTCGAACTCGCCCCTGAGCAGCGGATTCCAGTCGGTGGTCGGGGCCATCGCGGTGTCAGAGGGGACGTGGCCCGATGATGCTGGCCCGCTCCATTATCCGGACGTCGGGCCAGTAGTCGCTCGTCGCGTAGTGCTGCACGGACCGGTTGTCCCAGAAGGCAACGGTGTGAGGCTCCCAGGTGAGTCGAAACTGATACTCCACGATCTCCGAGCGCTCAGCGAGCATGTTCACCAAGGCGATGCTCTCGTCGACGGGAAGACCCTCGATGTGGGAGGTGAAATAGCGATTCACGTAGATCAACTTGCGGCCTGTGTCGGGGTGAGTGTGCACGACGGGGTGCCGGGCCGGTGGGAACTTCGCCCGGGTGGCTTCCATCCGCTCGGGCGGAACTTGTGCTCCGAACGCGAGCATGAAGTCATGGATCGCGTAGAGGTCGGCGACGCGAGACTTTGTTGATTCGTCGAGCCCGTCGTAAGCGGCCGCAACATCGCTGAAAAGGGTGTCTCCACCGGTTGTCGGCACCTCGATCGCGTGGAGCACTGCTCCCATGGAAGGCTCTTCGCGCCACGTGACATCGTGATGCCAGCCGTTCTCGAAACCGCCGGTGTCGGCCGACTTCTCGAAGCGCACCAGTTCGGGATGATCGGTATTGCTGCCGATGAAGGGATGAATCTCGAGATCACCGAACCGGCTGGCGAAGGCGATGTGTTGCTCGGAACTGATCGGTTGGTCCCGGAAGTAGATCATCTTGTAGTCGAGAAGAGCCCGTTTGAGGTCGCCTATCACCTGGTCGGAGAGATTGGAGCGAAGGTCGACACCGGTGATCTCGGCACCCACCGTGGTGCCCCGTGGAATAACTCCGATGTGGTCGAACCGCGGGGTGGCGAGCCGTTGCCTCTCCTCCGCCAGGTGACCGAGGGGGCCGAGTTCGATGCCATAGGGCTCAACCACGACACGACGCGCGCTCAGTTTCGCTCCGGGATCACTTGTCCCCACCTCAACCGCACCCCGTCTCTCGGTCATCGACGCACTCTCCTCCCTCGGCGGCCCTTGCAACTGCCGCCAGGACAATACGGGGTCGGGGCAACCCGCGAAAGCCGACGGGATCTCGCATCTCAGCCCGGACAACTATCGTGCCGGAATGGCAGCTGACACCATCATCACCGGCGGACCGATTCACACCATGGCCGACACCGGAGCGGCCGACACCATCGCCATCACCGACGGCAGGATCTCCGGCGTGGGGCTCCTCGAGGACGTCGCGCTCCACCGGGGCGCTTCCACCGAAATGATCGACCTTGCCGGCCGGACTCTGATGCCCGGCCTAGTCGAGCCTCACACCCATCCCGACCTGTGCGGAATCTGCTACTCCTGGCTCGACGTGAGCGGCTTCAGCCACAAGACCGACGCCGAAGTCGAGGCTGCGCTGCGAGCCGAAGCAGCGTCACGACCCGACGGCGAGTGGATCTTCGCGTTCGGGCTCGACGCCATGCTCACCGGTGATCTCGGCAACTACGACCGGCCGCGTCTTGACGACATCGCGCCACGGAATCCGCTGGTGATCATGATCCAGTCGATGCACACGCTCTGGGTCAACTCTGCTGCCCTTCGAGCCGCGGCAATCAACGACGAGAGCCCCGATCCCGTGTTCGGCGGGACCTACGGTCGCGATGCAGCCGGACACCTGACCGGGCGGGTGGAGGAGCAGGTGGCGATGCTGCCCTTCCTCGCCCACGCCGACATGGGACCCGAACAACTCGAAGTCGAGATGTGGAAGCAGTATCAGCGCTATGCCACCGTCGGCATCACCACACTCGGACTGGCCGGCGCCATGGTGCCGGCCGCGAGCTTCGCCCTCTTCCGTCAGTTCGCCGACCGTCCCGACGTGCCCCAGCGTCTGATCGGCTACCTCCGGCACAACGAGATCGAGACTCTCGGACTCGCGCCGGGCGACGGCGACGATCGCTTCAGAGTCCAGGGAATCAAGCTCTGGTACGACGGCTCGCCCTATACGGGCACCATGCTTCTCGACGAGCCATACCTCGAGTCGGAACTCTGCTGCTGCACCCTCGGCATAGCCGCGGGCACGACTGGTTACGCGAACTTCGACCCGAACGATCTTGTCGAGATCCTCTCGGGGCTCGCCGCCGATGGCTGGCAGGTACTCACCCACGCGCAAGGTGATCGAGGCTGTCGGGAGATTCTCGACCTCTACCAGACGGCCCTGGGCGCCAGGTCTTCCGACGATCACCGTTGGCGCCTGGAACATTGCCTCATGGTCACAGCCGAGGACCTCGCGAGGGCCCGCAACATCGGTGTGAGCCCGTCGTTTCACGTCGACCATGTGCACTGGTACGGACCCGAGCTACACGACCACATCCTCGGGCCCGAACGTTGCGAACACATAATGCCCGTCGGCACCGCCGTCGGTCAGGGACACCGCGTGTCTCTCCATGCCGACTCCCCGATGTATCCGCCCGGACCCCTGCACCTCGTGCAGACCGCGGTCACTCGCCTCACTCGTCTGGGTGGGCGCCTGGGGCCCAGCGAGGCCGTAGCGGTCGATGAGGCATTGCGAGCCGTGACCATCGATGCTGCATGGCAGCTCAGGGTCGACGACATCGTCGGGAGCCTCGAGCCGGGCAAGCGGGCCGATCTGGTGATCCTCGACACCGATCCCATGGCAGTCGCATCCACTGACATCGACAAGATCGGGATAGAGGCCACCTGGCTCGACGGAGTTCAGGTCTCGAACATCGACGGCCTCTGAGCTCCTCCTCGACGGGTCCCCGATTCTCGGGCTGTGCCACGCGAGACTCGACTCGTGTCCGACATCACCGAAACCGCCTCGACATGGCTGACCCCTGACGACCTAGCCGAAGTACGCGACCGGGTGCCCATGGTCTACGTCGATGCAGTCCCGGTCAGAGTCGACTCGGTCGGAGAGGTCAGCGAAATCGGCCTGCTTCTCCAGGCCATGCCCGACGGCACAGTGAGCCGAGCGCTGGTCACCGGCCGGGTCCTGTTCGGTGAGCGCATCCGCCATGCCCTCCTGCGCCACGTAGAAAAGGATCTCGGCCCAATGGCACTACCGAGGCTTCCGCCCGACCCCACCCCGTTCGCCGTTGCTGAGTTCTTCCCCGATCCCGAAGTTTCGGGCTTCCACGATCCCCGACAGCACGCCGTGAGCCTCGCCTACGTCGTTCCGATCGACGGCGAGGCCGAGCCGTCACAGAGCTCCCTCGACCTCGCTTGGGTCACGCCACGCGAGGCCATGAGCATCGAACTTCGCAGCGAAATGACCGGAGGCCACGACCGGCTGCTCAGGTTGGCGCTGGCCCACGTCGGACAGCTTCCATGAGGCCGCACGCCGGATAGCGTGCCGGCATGTCTCCCCCGCCCATAGAGGTCAGAGACCTCACCGTCGCCTACGACGGCAAGGTGGCGTTGCGGCACCTCAACCACACCTTTGTAGCGGGCACGTCCACTGCGATCATGGGAGCCAATGGCTCGGGCAAGACCACGCTCCTCAACACCCTTGCCGGCCTCAACAGTCCCATCGCCGGATCAGTGGTGGGGGTCGACATCTCCGACATCGGCTACGTGATGCACCACGTGTCACGCAGGTGGATGCCAATAACGGTCTCCGAGGTCCTGGAGATGGGTCGCTATCGGCAGGCCGGACTACTTCGGCGCCTCTCGATCGACGACCGCCGGCACATCGAGACCGCAGCCGAGCGTCTCGAAGTCATCGACCTTCTCAGCCTTCAGTTCCACGAACTGAGCGAAGGCCAACGACAACGAGTGCGAGTCGCCAGAGCCTTGTCGTCCCGGCCTGGTGTGCTGCTCCTCGATGAACCGATCACCGGGCTCGATCTCGCCAGCCAGCAGAGAATCCTCGATGTGGTGGCAGACGAAACCGCCCGGGGCACCACCGTGGTCATCACCACGCATCACCTCGACGAAGCCCGGCACTGCGACAACGTGCTGCTGATTGCCACTGAAATCGTGGCCGCAGGTCCCCCCGAGGAAGTCCTGCAACCTGACCAACTTCGGAAGGCGTTCGGTAGTCGGACTCTCGGACGTCACGAGGAACACGACCACCCCCACGAAATGATCCTTCTCGATGATCACGGCCACGGGGATCACCATCGCTCGGGTCACGAACACGGTGACGGAATCTAGACATGGCGCACCGCGACATCGCCATCATCGGTGCTGGGCCTGCGGGTTCCGCCGCTGCGATCCAGGCCGCACGAGCCGGTGCCAGTGTGCTGGTCTTCGAAAAGGGCCCCAAAGGCCGCGACAAGGTGTGTGGCGACGGACTCACACCGAGGGCCGTAGCCGCGCTCGACCAACTCGACATCGACCTCACGGACGCCCATCGAATCGATGGGCTACGGATGATCGCCGGATCCACCCGTCGAGAGCTGCCCTGGGCCGGAACCGGCCGATTTCCACCCCATGGTGCGGTCTGGCCCCGTCGTATCCTCGACCAACATCTGGCCGAGGCGGCCGAGAAGGCGGGTGCCGAAATTCGATGGGAGTCCAGCGCGATCCCGACACTCGACGGATCTCGTGTCACCGGGGTGGAGAGCAACGGAGAGCGCTACTCAGCCGATCTGACCATCGTCGCCGCAGGCGCTCCGGGGGCCGTGTCCCGGCTGCTAGGAGCCGAACGTATCGCCGACGAACCCCACGGTCTCGCTATACGCGCCTACGTGGCCTCCGACCGGCACGACGACCGACACTTGGAGGCCTGCTTGTCGCTACGCGATCCGGACGGCACCCCAGTGCCCGGCTATGGGTGGATGTTCCCCGCAGGAGACGGAACCGTCAACATCGGCGTCGGGGCGCTGTCGACAATGAAGGGCTTTCGCAAGCTCAATCTCAACACCCTTCTCGACGGCTATCGCGATCTGGTGCGCGACGAATGGCAAATCGGCGACTACACCGACAAGCCTCGGGCATGGCGGCTTCCCATGGCCACCAAGCGGCGTCACGGCGATGGCTGGGTCGCCATCGGCGACGCGGCCGGCCTGATCAACCCGATGAATGGTGAGGGAATTGACTACGGGCTCGAGTCGGGGATGCTCGCCGCCGACCTCTTCGTCGACGACCCCGGGAGCGCCGCCCAGCGTTACGACCAACAGGTAGGTGAACGCTTCGACGCCTTTCTTCGCACCGGGAGACGGTTCAGCTTCCTCATCGGACACCCATTCGTTCTTCGCAACGGTCTCCGCCTTGCAGTCGGCACCCAGACGATCGCTGGGATCACGCTGCAAGTGATGGGAAACCTCATCGACGACGACACCCCGGGTGCGGCCGGGCGCGTGATGCGCGTGGCCGACAAGGTTCTCGCGGCGGCCGATCCGGTGTTGCGCCGCACCCGTGCCGGGGTCGATTGATTACACGTCCGACATCGCCATGACTAACTTGTTGCCATGTCAGACACACCGACGCCGGGCGAGGCCGACCTTCCGCTGATCATCTCGGTCGACGATCATGTGATGGAGCCGAAGGATCTTTGGCAACAACAGCTCCCTCCGAGCGTGCGTTCACGCGGTCCACGAGTGGTTCAGGAGAAGGTCAAGCTCGAGTTCAAGGGCGGTCACTACGGCTTCCAGCGAGACGCCCCCGACGGGCATATGTGCGACCTCTGGCTCTACGACGACTTGGTGATGCCCACTGGCTTTCTCCACGGACCCGCAGGGTTCCCGCGAGAGGAACAGCGCAACGTGGCCGCGGTCTACGAGGACTTCCGGCCCGGTACGTGGAACCAGTCCGACCGTTTGAGCGACATGACTCTCAATCACGTCGAAGCAGGCATCAACTACCCCAACATCTTTCCCAGGTTCTGTGGCCAAGGTTTTCTCGAGCGCGACGACAAAGATCTGGCCCTCGAGTGCCTTCGGATCTACAACGACTGGATGATCGACGATTGGTCGGCAGGCGAAGCCCACGGACGTCTGATCCCGCTCACCGTGGTGCCGCTCTGGGATCCGATGCTGGCCGTCGCCGAGGTGAGACGCTGCGCAGACAAGGGCAGCTACGCCATCAGCTTCTCCGAGAACCCATCGAAGCTGGGATGCCCGACCATGTACAGCGGCGAATGGGACCCGCTGTGGGCCGCCTGTGAGGAGACCGACACCACCGTCTCCATGCACATCGGGTCGTCGTCGTCCATGCCCTCGACCTCGCCTGATGCCCCTCTGGCCACCTCAATGTCGCTATACGCCCAGAACGCCGAGGGTTCCCTTGCCGACTGGGTGTTCTCGGGATCGCTGGAGCGGTTCCCCGACCTGAAGGTGTCCTACGCCGAGAGTCAGGTCGGCTGGATGCCATTCCAGCTCGAACGAATGGATTCAGTCTGGCGCGAGGGCCGGGGCGGAGTGGGCGGCGATGGTTCAAAGCTCCCGAGCGAATCGGTCCGCGGACGCGTCTATGGATGCGTGTTCGACGACCTCTTCGGACTCAAATCACGTGACGAGGTCGGAGTAGATCACATCTTGTTCGAAACCGACTATCCGCACTCCGACGGCACCTTCCCCCACTCCCGAAAGATCGCCCACGAAATGTTCGTGGCGGCCGGGATGGATGCCGACGACTGCTACAAGGTGCTGCGAGGAAATGCCATTGAGGCCTACGGTCTCCAACGGTTTGGCATCACCCGCTGAGAGACTCGGCCAACTGCCGGCCCCGCACCGAATTTGCCGCCGACTTCGCCATCAGGACCGCGAAGAAGATTGCCACCGCGCAAAGCGCCATGCTTGCTCCGGCTTCGGTGCCGTGATGGAAACTGACTAGCAGGCCGACGGCCGCAGCCACAGATCCGAGGGTCACCGCCACCACCATGATCCACGGCACGCGTCGCACCACGAGGGTCGCCGTGGCCGGGGGCGCTATCAGGAAGGCAAATACGAGCAGGCTCCCCACTGTCTCGAACGATGCGATGATTGCGATTGCGACAAGAACCAGTAACGCAGCGTGGGTGAGCCGGGGACGGAATCCCAACAATTTGGCCGAGAGTTCGTCGAACGTGAGCACCAGCAACGCACGATGAAGAATCAAGACACCAACTACCGCTATGGCCGCCGCAATCCCATGGCGAACGAGATCACCGGCCTCGACACCAGTGACGGATCCGAACAGGAAGCGATCGAGGTCTTCGGCGTCGGTTCCCGAGTCGCTCGACATGATCACCACGGCCAAAGCCAGCATCCCCACGAACAGCACACCGATCGAGACATCCTCTGGCAACGGCGACTTCGCCTGCACGACATTGATCCCACCGATCATCACCAGCGCCGCCACGATCGCACCAAAGGTGACATTGCCGCCGATCACGAACGCGATTGCAACGCCGGGAAGAACCCCATGGGCGAGTGCATCGCCGAAGAAGCTGATCCCCCTGAGAACCACCCAGGTTCCGACCACAGAGGTCGAGATGGCAGCCAGCAGTCCGGCGTAGAGCGCATACCGCATGAACTGATGATCGACGAAGGGCACAACCCACCAGGTCCAGGGGTCGGTCAGAAAGTCCACAGTGGCTCCGTCGAGCAGGCATCGCGCATCAGGCCACGCTAGCGAAAAGCAAGCTCAGCCGAGGGCCTCGATCGGGTCAACGTATGTCAGGTCCTGTGATGCCGCCACATGGGCCTCGGTCACCATGCCTGCGTGAACGTTGAGCCCGGCAAGAAGGTGAGGGTCGTCTCGCATGGCCTCGCGTGCTCCCTTGTCGGCCAGAGCGAGCACGAAGGGCAACGTGGCGTTGTTGAGGGCGTACGTGGACGTGCGCGGAACGGCTCCCGGCATATTGGCCACGCAATAGTGCACCACGCCGTCGACCACGAATGTGGGGTCGGAATGAGTGGTCGCATGCGAGGTCTCGAAGCAACCGCCCTGATCGATGGCCACGTCGACCATGACCGAGCCCGGCTTCATGCGACTGACCATGTCGGCGGTCACCAACTTCGGGGCTCGGGCCCCCGTGACCAACACCGCACCGATCACCAGATCGGCCTCCAAAACGTGTTCCTCAATCGCTCGACGAGTGGAGTAGACGGTCTGAAGACCCGGGCCGAAACGGCGATCGAGCCGCTCGAGAGCTTCGACGTTGCGATCGACGACCGTGACCCGCGATCCGAGGCCGATCGCCATCTCGATGGCGTTCTCCCCCACCACACCACCACCGATCACCACAGTGGACGCCGGCGGCACTCCGGGCACCCCGCCAAGAAGAAGACCGGCTCCGCCGTGGGGCGCCTCGAGCGCGTTGGCGCCGGCCTGCACCGACATTCGCCCGGCAACCTGCGACATCGGCGCCAAGAGCGGGAGGCGGCCATGTGGATCCGACACCGTCTCGTAGGCAATGCAGGTGGCCCCGCTGGCGATCAGGTCGTTGGTCTGGGGAACGTCCGGGGCCAGGTGGAGGTATGTGAACAGAACTTGTTCTGAGCGCAGCATGACGCGCTCGCCGGCCTGAGGCTCCTTGACCTTGACGACCATGTCGGCGGTGGCCCACACGTCGTCGGCTGAGGCGATACGTCCACCGGCGGCCTCGTAGATAGCGTCGTTGGCGCCGATTCCGATACCGGCGTTGCTACCGACCACGACCTCGTGGCCGTGGGCCACCAGTTCGTGCACGGCGGTGGGAGTGAGACCCACTCGTGCCTCGGCATCCTTGACCTCTTTTGGTGCGCCAATGAGCATCTGGGGAACCCCCACGTTCGTTGTACAGAGATCATATGAATCAGCGCGCCGAATAGGCGTGCAAATCGTGTCGTACAATGGAAGCGGGCCACAATATTATGCGGTCTAGTAATGAATGAAGTGAGGAACATTGTGCTAGTCGAACTAGACACGACCGATCGAGCCATACTGAATGAGCTCCAGATCGAAGGACGCATCACCAACTCGTCGCTGGCCGAGCGGGTCCACCTCTCACCTTCGGCCTGCCTACGACGAGTCCGACGACTCGAGGACTCCGGCGTCATCAGCGGCTACACCACGCTCCTCAACCGGGCCGCGATCGGAAGATCCACCACCGTGTTCGTGGAGGTCAGCCTCACCGGGCAGCAGGAGGAACTCCTCGCCGAGTTCGAGCGGGAGGTGGGCAACTGTCCCGAGGTGATGAGTTGCCATCTGATGGCAGGAATCGCCGACTATGTGCTCTACGTGGTTGCCGACGACGTTGAGGACTACGAGCGAATTCATCGCACTCATCTGTCACGGTTGCCGGGCGTGGCACAGATTCGTTCGAGCTTCTCCCTGCGTGCGGTCTGCGAGAAGACCTCACACCATCTCGGCTGACCTGCTCAGAGCAGATACGACTCGGGAGTCGGCTTCAACGGTCTGGCGTACCACATCGGACGGCGCAACCCACCCGGCCCCGGCGCTGGTCTCGATCGGTCGAGCCACTCGAGATACGCCGCACGAGACTTCGACGTGTCGACGACCACATCGCCGTACTGATCTCCTTCATGGGCGGCGCTCACCCGCACTCGCTGATGCCAACACTGCATGCCAGATATCGGATCGGGCTGGACGCTGAAGGCCAGATTCTGATGGACCCCCGCGTCGCTCCACCAGATGCGTGACGTATCGGGATCGTCGCTTTCGTAAGGGCTGACGCCACCGTTGCGACGCAGCCTCCACTCGTTGCCGCCGGACTCTCCAGTGGTTGAGGTGATGTCGGCTTGGCCGTTGCCCCATGCCTTCGCCTGATCAGCGGCCACTCGCCAGCGCCCCATGTGATGAGAGGCCGCGACGATGCCGGGCCTGATTCCCTCGGTGCGCCACGCGCTGATCACGAAATGTCCTATACGCGTGCTGACACGAACCAAGCCGGACTCCTCGATATCCAGCTTCTCGGCATCGGTGGGATGAATCCACAACGGATGACGGTGGCTGATCTCGTTGAGCCACTTGCTGCTTCCCGACCGGGTGTGAATCAGTGTCGGGATGCGGAAGGTGGGTATGAGGATTCGTTCGTCGCCCTCCAGGTCGAGATCCTCCCAGTGAACGTGGGAGGGAATCCATGTTGGTGTGGCATATTCCGGCCAGCCCCAATCGGCGAGAGTCGACGAATACAACTCGAGCTTGCGCGAGGGTGTTGGAAAGCCCTCCTTGACCTCGCCGTCGATCTCCACCCCGGGTGAACCATCACCGAGCGGTGAGAGCTCCAGGTCGGCCAGGTCGGCGGAGTCGCCGGACCAGGAACCCGGAGTGCCGGGGCGTCGATACACACCGGACTCGTCCTTGATGCAGCCAGCCAGCGTCTCGGCATCGACCGGCCGCTCGTACGGTTCGTATGTGTCGCCTGGCACCGCGAACGCACCTCGGTCACGCATGAACTCGAGGGGTGACTGTCCGGCGGCACCGGCGGCCTCGGCGAGGCCCGGAACGGAGTCGCTGAACATTGTGGAGTAGTACTCATCGACGGTGAGCGGACGTCCCGGCTCTTGGTCACTCTCGAACCACTGTCGTATTCCCATCGAACCGTCGGGGTCGATGCGCCACGAAAGATCGATCCAGAACTCGTTCTCCTCCCAGACCTCTCCGGGATTGAACTCGTGGGTACGTGTGTCGCTGTCGAGTTCGGCACCCTGCAACTCGGCGAATCTGCGAAGTACCGGTTGACGAAAGCCGATCCATCTCCCGGCGTGGGTCTCGAAGCTGGCGACATCGTGACGCTCGGAACCGACGCCCATGGGGAGCACGTAGTCGGCAAACCATGCCGTCTCGGACCAGGTCGGGGTCAGAGCGACGTGACACTCGACCTTGGACTCGTCGCGTAGGACCTCCATCCAGGTGAAGCCGTCGGGGTTGGTCCATATCGGGTTGTAGACGCGGCTGAAGTATGTGTCGATCTTGCCCCGACCCTCCGCGAGGAAATGTGGGAGAAGAAACGACATCTCGTGATAGGCGAGGGGGTATTCCTTGGGCCAGCTCATCTCGTTCCAACCGGTGAGGGGTGGAGCTCCCTTCGGGGCAGCCGGCTTGAACTTGTTCCAGCCGTTTCCGCTGGTGCCGCCGACCGTCGCCACCGATGCAGTGAGGACGTTGAGGAAGAACAGGCAACGAGCGGTCTGCCACCCGCCGAGGTTTCCGGCCCCGGCTGCTCTCCAGTTGTGGGAGGCGAACTTGGTCGGATGCCTTCCGATGATGTCGGCGATCTCTCGTATCTGGTCCGCCGGGACGCCACAAATATGCTCGGCGCGCTCTGGGGTGTGCTCGGAGTACTCGTCGAGCCAAGCCGTCTTCACCGAGTCGAAATGCTGAGGGAGATCCGGTCGGGTCTCTTGGAGATAGGTCTCCCAGTTGGTCCATCGCCGCACGAAATCTTGTTGCCAGGCGTTGGCCTCGATCAACAGTCGTGCGATGGTCAGGAGGAGGAACGGCTCGGTTCCCGGCCAAGCCGGAAGCCAATGATCAGCCTTCGAACCGGTGTTGGAGAGGCGGGGGTCGACACAGATGACGGTTGCGCCGTTTCCTTGGGCCTCGATGATGCGCTGGGCGTGGGGGTTGAAGTAGTGCCCGGCCTCCAGGTGCGCCGAGATCAAGAAGATCACCTCGGCATTGGCAAAGTCGGACGAGGGGCGGTCGTGGCCCATCCATGACTGGTATCCGATGCGAGCGTTGGAGGAGCAGATGTTGGTGTGGCTGTTGTGCCCGTCGACCCCCCATGCCTTGAGGACCCGCTCGGTGTAGCCGTCCTCGCCGGGCCGGCCGACGTGGTAGATCACTTCATCGCGGCGTTCCTCTTCGATCGCCGTACGGATTCTTCCGCCGATTTCATCGAGCGCCTGCTCCCACGAAATGCGCTCCCAACCGCCTTCGCCCCGCCCTCCCACGCGCTTCATAGGGTGCATGACCCGTTCAGTGTCATTCACCTGGTTGAGCGTGGCGGGGCCCTTCGCACAGTTGCGTCCACGGCTCGCCGGATGCTCGGGGTTTCCCTCGAACTTCTCGATCAGGCCGGTCTCTTTGTCGACGTAGGCCACGAGCCCGCAGGCCGCCTCGCAGTTGAAGCAGGTGGTGGGAACCAGTGCGTAGTTCCGATCGACCTTTTCGGGCCACGCCGCGGCGTCGTTCTCGTGCCAATCGTGCCAGTCTTCGTGGGGTGGATAACTGCGGAGGTCGGTCACGATGCTTCCTAGCTGAGCGGGACGGACTGGCCGCCTCGAACGAAGGCGTCTTCATAGGCGAACGTGCCGGCGATGGCCGCCAATGCGGCCAACGCCCGGAGGGAGGGTCCCGACGGGTCGA
>JAJCXX010000071.1 GCA_029263195.1 Acidimicrobiales bacterium | reverse complement strand
CTGCTGCACGATCTGGCGGTGCTCTTCGTGCTGGATCCACGGAATAGGGTCACTAACCGCGCGAGACTGTTCCATGCGCTCCAAACGAATATCCATAGCTGCTCTCGTTGCCGCGTCGGCCCTCCTAATGGCGGCCTGCGGCGATGACGGCACCACCAACACGTCGGCCTCGCCGACCACCACGGCCGCGGCCACCACCACCGCAGCTCCGACCACCACCGAAGCCGCCGCGGCCACGACCGCAGCGCCCACCACGGCCGCGCCCACTACGGCCGCGCCCACCACCGCAGCTCCCACCACCGCGCCACCGGCACCGGACGCACCGATACCAGTTGGCTCATCGACGGGTCAGTGGAACAACGACACGTTCGGTTCCACCGGTGCGGCCGTTGTCGAGGTCGGCCAGACCGACAACATCATGTCGGTCTTCCTCGATCTCACCGACGGGTTCGTGCTCGGTGAAGGAATCGCCGACGGGTTCTCGCTCGATCTGCCGATCGACGAGCTCGCCGCTGGGGCCACAGTGGAGACTGCGGCTCTCGGCACGCTCAGCATCACCATTGCCGACGGCCAGATCACGGTGGTCGGCACCAACTCACCGGCTGGTGGCATTGCAGGATTCACCGCCACCGGCACGATCACTGGAACGATCCTGAGCGGCACCTACGAGGTGCAGTTCGACAGCGGCGATCCCGCCACCGGCACCTTCGAGTTCCCCATCGGCTGAGCTGCGTGCTGGCTGAGCAGGCTGAACAGCCTAGACAGCACCCCGCCTCGCTGGCTGGCAAGGGCCACCGCGCCCTTGCCGCCGGGAGGCCGGGTGACTAGTCTCTGAGATAGGCGCTACTTACGTTGTAAGAGCGAGCCGATGGCAAGCCTGGACAGGCGTAGTAGCAGTTATCGAGGAGGTCGTGATGACGATTCTTGTCGGACTGGACGGCTCCGTCCACAGCGCGGCCACCCTGTCGTTCGCAGCCGATTTCGCCAGCGCCATGGGCGTCGACGTCGTCATCGTGCACTGTCGCTCCAAGCGGCGTGGTGACGCTGAGCTGAGATCCGAGCACGACATCGACATGGCGGCCGAGGAGTGGGCGTCGGTTCTCGAGGAGCACGGCGTCGAACACGAGTTGGTGGTGATGGAACACGACCCTCGACACGGCCTGATCGAGCAAGCCAAAGCCGAACGAGCCGAAGTCATCGTCATCGGCAGTCGGGGCCGTGGCGGATTTCGGGGACTCAAGCTCGGGGGCACCGCAGATCACGTGGTTCATCACTCCCGCTGCCCGGTGGCGATCGTTCCCGGGATCGGCGGCAAGGTCGCCGGAGGCACCGCGGTGTTGGGGGTCGACGGCAGCGACGCCAATCGGCTGGCCGCTCAATGGGCGATCCATGTTGCGGAGAGGACCGGGGGTCGCATCGAGGCGATATTCGTTCACGACCCGATGGCCGACAGCTATCCCCATCCCATGGTCGACAACTGGCACTACCAAGGCCAGGAAGCGACCGAACGAATGGTCAAGGAGCTCACCGACACGACCGATGTCGAGGTCAATTTGAGCGACGTCGCCGGTCATGTGGTGACGACACTCAATTCCTCGGCCACCTTTGCCGACGCCGCCTTCATCGTGGTCGGAACGCGAGGTCGCGGTTCAGTCAGAGGGCGAATGCTCGGCGCTCCGGTGCTGCAACTGGTGCATCACGCCCATCGCCCCGTGGTGGTCGTGCCGCATCGCTGACCTGGGCTGACCTGGCGGGCCTGGGCGGCCTGGCCTGAGTTGGCTTAGGCTGAGTTGGCTAGCACTGAGTTGGCTAGCACTGAGTTGGCTAGCACCGAGTTGGCTAGCACCGAGTTGGCTAGCACCGACCTCGAAGGGGATCGAATTCGGCGACTAGTTCGTTCATCCATTCGGCCGGCGTGTCGTAGTCGGCCTCGAGGGTCTTGCCGAGCCGCACGATGATCAGGTCGGAGGCCGGCACACACATCACTCGCTGCCATTCGTAGCCGCTGGGATAGAAGGTTCCGCGGTCGTCGTCGGCCAGCCACCAATGGGCGCCGTAGATCCTGCCTTCGTCGTCGGTCGCGCTCGGGGTTCGGGCCTGGTCGACCCACTCGGCCGGAACGATCTGCGACCCGTCCCACTCTCCGCCCCGCAAGTAGAGCAGGCCGAACCGGGCCCAATCACGAGCCGTAGCGTGAACGTAGGACGATCCCACGAAGTTACCGGAAGCATCGAACGACGGATCAGCCGTGGTCATCCCGATTGGGTCGAATAACACTGCCTTCATCCAAGCCGAGGTTGATTCGCGGCTCGCACCCGCGCTGGTTGTTTCCGCGCTGGTTGCTTCCGCCTCGCCAATCAGCCCCCGAACGATTCGGGCCACGATGTTGGTTGTGCCGCTCGAGTAATTGAATACCGAGCCGGGCGGATGAGCCAGCGGTCGCGACGCTGCGTATCCGGCATGATCGTCGGCCCCCGCCCCGAACAGCATGTCGATGCAATGGCTGAACGGCACTGGGGTATCGGGGGTGTCCTGGGTTGCAGCAGTATCAGCGCCATCAGTGCTGTCGCGTGCCGGCAGGGCGTAGGACTCGCAGAAGTCGAGGCCATCGGCCATTCGCAGGAGATGATCAAGCGTGATCTCGCCCCGAGGGTCCCCGGGGGCGGCCCATTCGGGCACGGCAGCCTGTGCCGACGGGTCGAGACGGCCCTCCGCCACGAGGACCCCGACCAACGCGTGCGTGATCGACTTCGCCATCGACCACGACAGAAGCGGGGTGTCGGGTCCGGTGTCGGGTCCGTAGCGCTCAGCCACGATCCGGCCGCCCTGAACGATCACAGTGGCGAACGACTCCCCAAAGCGCGGATCAGGACCCGAGCCAGAGCCCGAGCCCGAGGTAGGGGCAGTGGCAGGGGCAGTGGCAGGGGCAGTGGCAGTGGCAGTGGCAGTGGCAGGGGCAGGGGCAGCAAAGGCGCGGTCGAGCAGGGCTTCCACCCGAGCGGCATCTACCCCCTCGGGGATCGGACCGGTCGGCCACTCGAGAGTCGGCCAATCCACCCCGGGGGGCTGAAGAGGCAGCGGTGGAACCCAAGCGAGCGAAGCCAGGACGTCCGGAGAAGCCAGAGAAGCGGGAGAAGCCGGCTTGGGGGTTAGAGGCTTTGGAGGCGTCGACACAGGGAGAGAATAGCCCCACCCGAACTCACGCCCCGATCTGGCTTGGTTTGGTTTGGCTTCGTTTGGTTTGGCTTGGGCTAGCCGGCTCTGCCTGAGATCAGGCTCGGTGCCAGATCGGGCCGTTGGGGGTGTCTTCCACGATGATGCCCAACGCCGTGAGCTCGTCGCGCAGCCGGTCGGCCTCGTCGAAGTCTCGGTCGGCCCGCGCCTGCACCCGCGCCGCCACGATCTGATCGATCTTGGAGTCGGCCGGACCGGAGCCAGAGCCAGAGCTAGAGCCAGAGCCAGAGCTAGAGCTAGAGCTAGAGCCAGAGCCAGTCTGACCAAATTCGAGGCCGAGAACGCCGGCCAGTTCGACGACGGTGGCGTAGAGGCTCGCTGCCTCGGGCGAGCCGGCGTCGAGGGCGGCATTGGTTCGACGTACCGTGTCGAAAACGGTGGCCGTGGCCTCCGGGGTTCCGAGGTCGCTGTCCATGGCCGACCGAAACGTCTCGACGGCGCCCGCATCCAGACCAGAATCAAGAACTGAATCCAGACCAGAATCCAGACCAGAATCCAGCCCAGCGGCGCCAGCTCTTCGAGCCAGAGAATCGAAACGGTCGAGGGCCGCCTCGGCCTGGGTCATCACGCTCGTATTGATCTCCATCGTCTTGCGATAGTGGGTCTGCAGAATGAGCAGCCGAAACGCCCGAGGGTCGTGAGCGGCGAACAGATCACCGGCCGTGCGGAAGTTGCCGAGCGACTTCGACATCTTCTCCCCAGCCACGTTGACCATTGCATGGTGGACCCAATGACGGGCGAAGGCCCGACCGCTGGCGGTGGCTTCGGCTCGTTCGTTCTCGTGATGAGGAAAGGCCAGATCGTCGCCGCCGCCGTGGATGTCGAAGTCCTCACCGAGGATTCCCATCGACATGGCGACGCACTCGATGTGCCAGCCCGGACGCCCCGGACCCCAGGGCGAATCCCAAGTGGGTTCACCTGGTTTCGCCGACTTCCACAACGCGAAATCGAGCGGGTCTTCCTTGTTCTCGTCGACCTCCACGCGCGCCCCGGCCCCCTCGCGAAGATCGTCGGGGGTGCGGTGAACGAGGGCCCCGTAGTCGGCCAGACGACCGACCCTCAGATACACACCGGCACTGTTGGAGTAGGCCGCCCCGGTGTCGATCAGAGTCGTTACGAACTCGATCATCTCGGCTACGTATTCGGTGGCACGAGGGCGGTGATGAGGATGCAGGACATTGACCGTGTCCATCGAATCGATGTACGAGCGCTCGAATTCGGCGGCCACCTCGGCCTCAGATCGATCTTCCGACGCCGCCCGGGCGATGATCTTGTCGTCGATGTCGGTGATGTTGGCCACATGGGTCACATCGAGCCCCGACCACTCGAGATACCGGCGCAAGATGTCGTAGGTGAGGGCACTGCGGGCATGGCCGACATGGGGATGGTCGTAGACGGTCGGCCCGCAGGCGTAGAGGCCGACCTTCCCGGGTTCGCGCAGAACCAGCGGCCGCACATCGCTGGTGAGAGTGTCGAACAGGTGGATCACAAATGCTCCGGGAGGTGGGTGCGAGATTGGGGCGAGGGACGAGGGACGGGAGAGGGAGGATGGAGGACGGGGGGATTTGAGAGGTGCATCAGAGGTGTAGGAGGGGCAGGTCAGGACCGGGTCAGGGAACCAAGAAAGGCTGAGTGAGATCGAGGCCACAAAGGTTGGCCAACTCCGTTAGTGCGTCGGCGGCAGAGCCAGCGCCAGAGCCGGCCAGGATTACTTCGGCCAGTTCGAGCAGCACGCGGCGGGCTTCGGGAGCATCGAGATCATTGTCGAGAGCAGCGTGGACACGGTCGATATACGGCCGCGGATCAGGCCCAGACGAGCCAGATGACCCAGCCGAGCCAGATGAGCCAGCGGCTTCGATCAACAGCTCGAGGGCGGCGCTGCTCTCGTCGATCTCGGAATCGAACCACTCCCAGTCGGAGCGGTAGTGGTGGCCCATCAAGGCCAGTCGGATCGCTCTGGGATCGGCGGTCTTGCACAGCTCGCTCACGAAGACCAGATTGCCGAGCGACTTCGACATCTTCGTGCCCTCGTAAGCCACCATCCCGCAGTGCATCCAGTGACGCACGAACGTCTCGCCGGTGGCGGCCTCGCTTTGGGCCCTTTCGGCTTCGTGGTGAGGGAACACCAGATCGTTGCCGCCTCCATGGATGTCGAGGGTGTCGCCGAGAAGGCTCATCGACATGGCGCTGCATTCGACATGCCAGCCCGGTCGGCCCGGACCCCACGGTGAATCCCACGTCGGCTCGTCGGGCATCGAGGGCTGCCAGAGCACGAAATCGAGCGGGTTTCGCTGGCGGGGATCGTCGGGATTGCCTCCCCGTTCTCGGGCCAACTCGATCATGGTGTCTTCGTCGTGGCCCGAAAGTTCACCGAACGTGTTGAACGTCGTGACATCGAAGAACACCGTGCCGTTGACCACATAGACGTGGCCCTTGGCGTCGAGCCGTGAGATCAACTCGATCATCTCGTCGACCCATTGGGTGGCGCGGGGTTGCGACTCGGCCGGCCGGGTGCCGAGGGCGTCCATGTCGCCCTGGAAACGGGCCGTCTCCGCCGCCGCCAGTTCGAGAAAGTCGACTCCGAGCTCGCGTGCCTTGGGCAGAATCGAATCGTCGACGTCGGTGATGTTGCGGACCAGCCTCACGTGATGCCCCTGGCTCTCGAGGCGTCGGATCAGGAGGTCGTAGGTGAGGTAGGTGTTGGCGTGGCCCAGATGCGTGGAGTCGTAGGGCGTGATTCCGCACACGTAGATGCGCACCTCATGGCCGACCTCCAGAGGCACCACCTCATTGCGGGCCGTGTCGTAGATGCGCATCAAGTCACGATACCAACGTGATGCTTGGGTGAACTGGCTCCAGCTCTGGCTCAGGCTTTGGTCTGGTTCTGCCCGGATTGGAAAACCCCGAGGCCAGGAGGCCGGGAGATCAAGAGGCGGAGGCTATGGGCAGGACCATGATGACGACGGTGCCTCCGAGGTCACCAGCAACATCAGCCGTACTGGCACCGTCGGCTTCACCGGCAACGTCAGCCTCGCCGGCCTCACTTGTTCCGTCGGGATTCACGGCTCCGATGCTCACTGACCCGTCGAAGCGTTCGAAGGTCTCGCGGGCGATGGCCAATCCGAGTCCGGTGCCGCCCTCGTGACGGGCCCGGGCGTCGTCGAGACGGGCGAATCGCTCGAACACCCGCTCGCGGTTCTTCTCGGCGATGCCTTCGCCGTCGTCGATGACTCTCACCTCGGCCAGTCCGGCCAAGCCACCGTCAACGACCCGCACCTCGACTTTGATGGTGCTGTCGGCATGACGCACGGCGTTCTCGACCACATTGCGGACGGCCCGGCGGAGAAGTTCTACGTTGCCGACCACCCGGACCGGCTCCATGTCCCAGACGTCGAGATTCAGATTCGACGATCCGGCGACGGCTTCGGTTTCGGCCAACACCAGATCGTCGAGATCGATCGTCTCGTGGTCGAACTCGGCCTCTTCGTCGTGGGCGGCCAGCACCAGTAGATCGTCGATTATGGCGGCCAGGCGATCGGTCTGCTCGACGAGATGGCCGCGTGTCTTGGGCCATGCCGGGTCGGTGCTGGTAGTGGTGTCGAGTTCAGTGCGCATGTTCGCTATCGGACTCTTCAGTTCATGTGAAGCGTCGCCAACAAATTGCTCCTGGCGATCGTGGTGATCCGACAGCCGGTCGAGCATCTGATTGACCGTCAGGGCCAGTCGCTCGACTTCGTCCCCGGTGTCGGGAAGAGGGATGCGTTCATCGCGATTGTCGCCGTGGATCCGCGCCGCGGTCGAACGGATGTCCTCCACCGGTCGCAGTGCTCGGTTGGCGGTCAACCAGACCAACATCATCACCAGTGCGGTCAGGCTGGGGCTGCCGACCAGCAACAGGAACCTCATCCGGTCGACCGGATCGTCGACCAATTCGAGTTCGGCCCCCACGGTCACCAGAACGGTGTCGCCATCGGGGTTCTTGGCGGCCACTGTCGCCACCCTCACCGTCTCGATCTCGATCTCGCCGTCCTCCTCGATGATCTCGAGATCGATGGACGTGATGCCGGAGCTGGTGCCGGCCGGGGATCCGTCGATGACCACCAGGCCGGCCGACGCCAAGGTCTGACCGGAGCTCGTTCCTATCCAGATGAGCGACTCGTGAACCAGGGAGGTCGTGAGATCGGCCGGCGTTGCGCCTCCTGCGATCAGGGTCGCCCGGTCGACGGCTCGGGTTTGAAGTGTGGTGTCGAAGTTGTCGAGGAGGCGATTGTGCAGATTGGCCGACAAGAAGAGGGAGCCGACAATCGACGCTGCCAACACGATGACCCCGGAGATCAGCGTGGTCTGCGCCCGCATGCCCCGCAGGCCCTGGACCCCCGGGATGTGCAGGAATCCCGGAATACCGAGCTTGCCTCGGGACTCTCGATCGTTCTGGATGGTTTCCTGATCAGCGTTCATCCCTGGCCTCGTCTCTTGCTGGTCTTGCGGTGTTTCTCATGCCACCGTCTCGGGCCAGGCGGTAGCCGGCCCCTCGGACAGTTTCGATTGCCTTCTGGCCGAATGGGCCGTCGATCTTGCGGCGGATAGCCGAGATGTGAACCTCTACGACGTTGGGACCGCCTTCGTATGCGAAATCCCAAACGTGTTCGAGGATCGCGGTTTTCGACACGACCTCGCCCACTCGACGCATCAGGTATTCGAGCACGGCCATCTCGCGAACGGTGAGATCGAGTTGGGTGTCGCCACGCCACGCCCGGCCGTCGGTGGAATCGAGCCGAAGGTCACCGGCTTCGAGCACCACGGCGCCACCGCCCCTTCGACGCATGGCGGCCCTGATGCGGGCAACCAGCACGACGAACGAGAACGGTTTGGCAACGAAGTCGTCGGCCCCGGTATCGAGCCCTTCGGCTTCGTCGAGCTCGCCGGACTTGGCGGTCAGCATCACGATCGGGGTCCAGTTCTCCTCGTCGCGGAGCGTCCGACACACCTTGTATCCGTTGATTATCGGAAGCATGAGATCAAGCAGGATCGCGTCGTAGTCGTTCTCCCGGGCCAGCCAGAGACCTTCCTCACCGTCGTGAGCCACGTCGACCGCGAATCCCTCAGCCTCGAGCCCTCGCTTCAGCGACCGGGCCATCGAGATCTCGTCGTCCACCACCAGGATCCGCATCACGTCACTCCGACAGGAGCGGGAGAGGGAGGGGGGGCCGGAGAAGGAGTGGGGGCGGGGGAGAGGGAAGGAGTGGGGGCGGGGGAGAGAGAAGGAGTGGGGGCAGGATCAGGGGCCTGAGTCTGGGGTCGCGGCCGGGACCGGGAGCCGCGGCGCTTCACGGCAAGGATCCGGAAGACCGTGAGGTAAAAGATTCCGAGGACCATCAGACTGATGCCGGCGATGTAGAGACGGTTGTTGGCATCGGTTCCGGCCAGGGCGCCGTGGACGACTCCGAGCCACACCATCACGTAGCTCATGAAGTGAATCAGCCGCCAGGCCTTGCGGGGGATCCGCTTCATCAACAGCGATGTGATCTGCACGGCGATCAGCAACCACATGGCCACAACACCCCAGGCCACCGCGCCCGGTTCATAGTTCGATGCCATGGGCACGAGCACGTCGACCCAGTTGAAGCCGATGTAGGAATCGAACATGAGCCCGGCCACGTGAATGACGGTGAAGACGATCGTCAGGCCACCCAGATAGCGGTGCAGGTCGAGCAACCACTTCGGGCTCGGGCTGCCGTTGAGGAGACGGGTTGTCATGAAAAGTCCCCAGATCACCGAGGCGCCCGACAAGGCGAGGGCCACGATTCCACCGGAGCGGGCGATGTACCACCAGGTCTGTGAGGTCATCGGAGATGATCTTTCATCGGGCCAAATAGGTGAACAATTCCGTCGATGTCGACCACGAGAGCAGCATCGTCTCTGGTGATGTCAGACCACTCGTCGGGCGATGCGAGCAGCAAGTGAGTGGCGATCACCTCGGACCACCAGGCCCGTCCAGTGATCACGGTCGCGAGTTGGGCCCGAGACTCGACCGGCCGGCCGACTCGGGGATCGATTACGTGATGCCGCGTCTCACCGTCGACCGTCCACACTCTGCGGCGAGTCGTGGAAGTGGCGAGCCCGCCGTCGATCATCTCGAGCAGCTCAACCTGCCCAGTCAGCTCAGCCTTCCCAGCCAGCTCAACCTGCCCAGCGCGGGAGACAGCCGGTTCGTTGATCTCGACAATCCATCCGGCTGCGGACGGGGCGTCGCCAGCCACTCTGAGATCGCCGCCGAGGTTGACCATCGCACCCCTGGCGCCACGGTCGATCATCTCCTCGACGATCATGTCGGCGGCGAGGCCCTTCCCGATTCCGCCGGGATCGAATCCGACGTCGAAGGGGAGTGTGACCGTGCCGAACTCATCGTCGATCTCGATCCCGCTGCATCCCGGAGCTGGAGCTGGAGCTGGAGCAGTGGCACGGGCCGGAGCAGCGGCAGGAGCAAACTCCGGGAAGCTGGTGCGGCCGGTGCTATCGGCTAGCTGGGTGAGCGCTTCGTAGCTGCGGTCGTAACCGCTGGCGATCAGTGAGTCGAGAATGGTCGGGTCGTAGGCGCCGGTGGTGTATTCCCAGCCGTGAATGGCGTGACGAAGGAGCAGTCGGGTGTCGGCGCTCACGTCGACGGGGATGCCTCGGGTCGAGTTGCAGCGGCTGACCTCGGACCCCGGATCGAACCGGCTCCATCGAAGCTCGAGCTGCTGCACCCGCCGAACGGCCGACTCGATCAGTTCATCAATGTCTGAGCTGCCTGGGCTGCCTGGGCTGCCGACCAGGACAATGTGCAGGTCGGTTCCCATGGCCCGGCCGCGGTGCTCGCGAACGGTGCCTTGGGCAACGGCAAACCCGGGAGAACCAGGAAATCCAGCGAGAACTGCGGGAGTTGCGGTCATGTCAGCTGCCCGCGCTAGCGGTGGTGGGCGGGGGCGGAGGAGCCGGTGGCGCGGTTGTGACCGGCGGCGCCGGGGTGGTCGCGGCCGGCACCGCAGTGACGGTGGTGGCGGTGCCAGTACCAGTACCAGTGTCAGCGGGGACCGACGTGGCGGGGAACGTGCCCACTGGAGTAGTGGCCGGGACAGCGTTGGGGGCGGGCACCACAACGACCCGTCGGGTGATTACCGGAACGGGCTCGTTGGACGAACTGGCGTTCTTGGCGCTCACCGCCATACCGCCGACCATCAACAGTCCGGCGCTGAGCGAGATGCCGGTAACGGCGATCCGTCCGCCCATGGCCGCATGCTGCCGCTTGTTTGGCCTGTTCTGGCTCGGCCTGTTCTGGTTTGGCTGGCTCTGCTCAGTCATCGTCGCCCGAATCGTCGCCCGAGTCGCCCGAATCGTCGCCTGATTCGTTTGATTCGTCTGATTCGTCGCCCGACTCGTCTGAATCGTCGTCGAAGTACTCGTCGAACTCGGCGAACGGATCGTCGTCGTCGGGCGCGACCGGCTGGGCGACCACCTCGATGGGAGCGGCCAGTGGTGTGGCGCCCTCGGCCACGACGTATTCCGTGATGGTCTGCGTTTCTGGTACTGCCGCCGCACCGGCCGAGTTGCCGATGGTCAGGAACAATCCGCTGACCGCCGCACTGGTGGCGATGGTGAGAGCGGTGGCGGTGACCAGGGCTGGCTTACGTTCCATAGTTGCTCCTACGCATTACGCAGATCCCGTCGGTGTCCCGTCGGCAGTCGGCCGGTAGATCCAAGGGAATACAGCTAAGGCAAAAGAGTTGGATCAACTGGTGAGCACCGGTGAGACTGAGGAACCCGGAGTGAATGGAGACAATTGAAACAGAACGGAACTGCAGCAATGCTGAAGCTTCCTGAAGAGCGCTTCAGCTGCCGCGCAGAGTTGGGATTCTCGGCGGCACGGCGCGTCCAGCCCGGCGCGGCTTCGTGAGTCCTGCCCCGATGGCCAATACGCCCGACACGCCCGGCACGCCCGGCCCGTCCACCAAGCGCACCACACGCGAAGCGTTCCGTGCTGGAATTCGATCGGTCCTCCCGCTGGCGATCGGAGTCCTGCCGTTCGGCATGGTCTACGGGACGGCCGTCGTCGAATCGTCGATCAGCAACTGGGTCGGGGGTCTCGCCTCCAGCATCATTCTTGCCGGCGCAGCGCAGTTGGCTCTGGTCGACCTGATCGACGACAACGCACCGTGGACGGTCGCTGTTGGCACGGCGCTGGTCATCAACGCCCGATTCCTGATGTACTCAGCGGCTCTCATGCCGTCGTTCTCCGAATATCCCCGGCGGTGGCGAATCCCGATGGCGATGCTCATCACCGATCAGACCGCGGTGACCTCGCTTCTCTACAACGAGACCGATGACGACCCCAACCGGCGACGACTCTTCTACCTCGGAGTGGGGGTGGCGCTTTGGGTCTCGTGGGTCGCGGGGACCTGGATCGGGATTGTTCTGGGCGCGAGCCTCTCGAGTGGGTTCCAGTTGGAGTTCGCGGTGCCGCTCATGTTTCTCGCACTGCTGGTTCCTTCGATCAGGGACCGATCGAGTCTGGTGGCGGCGATCGTGGGGGCGGCCGTGACGTTGATCGCGCGCGATGTGCCGTTCAACACCGGGTTGCTGATCGGCGCTATGTGCGGCATCGCCGCCGGGATGCTGAGCGGTGCAACCAGTTCTGCCAGTTCTGCCAGTGCCGCCAGTGCCGCCAGTGCCGCCAGTGCCGCCAGTGGTGAAGGTGCCGTGGTCGACGAGAGCGAGCAATGAGCGCTCTCTCCATGGTCATTCTCGCGGCCCTCGGTTCGCTCGTGATTCGATCGGCGTTGGTGACCGTCCTGGCCGGCGTAACGATCGGGCCGCGTATCGGGCGCGGACTCCGGTTGGTGGCCCCGTCGGTTCTGGCCGGCCTGGTGGCGCAGACGCTCCTGATCCAGGAATCGCTAGGCGAGTCGACGGGCGGGTCGACGGGGGAGCCAGTGGGTGAACTGCTGTTTCGGTCGCTCGGTTCATGGCACGTAGCGGCTGCCATGGCGGCGTTGGTTGCTTGGCGGACCCGATCGATCGCCATCACGCTCGCCGTCGGCATGGCGGCGGTGTGGCTGCTGGAACTCGTCACTTGAGTGCGCCCGCCCATCTACTCGGCTAGTTGGGCTGCTTGGGCGAACCCACACGGCGATGCGGCGATGCGGCGATGCGGCGGCATAGAGATACTGCAAGGCTGCGATACTTCGATACTGCGATACTGCGGCATGGCAATTCGACCCTCCCGCCCCGACGATGCTGACCATGTTGACCATGCGGACCATGCTGACCATGCTGACCATGCTGACCAGGCCAACGAACCCAGCCAACCCCGCCAATCCAGCAGGCCTGGTCAACATGCCCCGGAGCGGCTGGTCGATCTCAGCCATGTGATCACCGACGGTTTGGTCACTTACCCGGGGCTGCCCGCTGCGAAGATCGCGACGCATCTCTCGCGGGAAGCCGCCGAGGAGATCTATGGACCGGGGACCACGTTTCAGATTGGACTGGTCACGTTGTGCACCAACACCGGCACCTATATCGATGTGCCGTTTCATCGTTTCGCCGACGGCCACGACCTCACCGAGCTCGACCTCGGACGGGTCGCCGGGGTGCCGGCGGTGTGCCTCGACCGCAGAGGCTCCCAATCGATCAATCTCACAGCCGATGACCTGGCTGACCTAGCGGGACATGTGGTGCTCATTCGTACCGACCATTCTTCCAACTTCGGGACCGACGCCTACTTCGACGACCATCCGTTTCTCACGGCGGCCGCGGCCGAGAACCTGGTCGCGGCCGGTGTGGCCTGCGTGGGGATCGACTCGTTGAACATCGACTCCACCGACGGGGGAGAGAGACCGGTCCACACGGTGCTTCTCGGGGCCGACATCCCGATCGTGGAACACCTGACCAACCTTCAGGCTCTACCGACCTCCGGATTTCGATTCACCGCGGTTCCCCCGAAGATCAAAGGCGCCGGCACGTTCACCGTCCGAGCCTTCGCCAGCGTGGCCGGCTAGCTAGGCCAGCCAGTCAGTCCGCCAGCTGCGAATCCGCCTGGCTGCCCGGTCACACCGTCACCCGGTCACACCGTCACACCTTCACCAGATGCGCCGGGCGGCCGCCCATCGGCTCAACTCGTGCCGGTTGGAGAGTTGAAGCTTGCGCAGCACCGCCGAGGCGTGGCTCTCAACCGTCTTGACCGAGATCGAAAGCCGTCGGGCGATCTCCTTGTAGGTGTAACCCCGGGCCAGATGCCGCAGGACCTCCTGCTCACGCCGGCTGAGCCGATCGAGATCCTCGCTGGTATCTGCGCTGGGGCTGGCATTGGTGTCGGCGAGGGCGAGGGCGTCGGCGTCGGGACCGGAGCTGGGGCCGGGGCTGGTGTCTGGGCCCGCGTGATCGCCGTCGGCGAACGCGTCGAGGACGAAGCCGGCCAGCCGCGGCGAAAACACAGCATCTCCGTCGTGAACCCGCAGAATGGCGTCGACCAGTTCATCGCCCGAGATCGACTTCGTGACGTAGCCGCGCGCTCCGGCCCGAACCACGTCGATCACGTCTTCGGCAGCGTTGGACACCGACACGGCCAGGAACCGGGTCTCGACACCGGCCGCCAGCACCGCGTCGATCACCTCACGACCGCTGCCTGATGGCAGGTGCACGTCGAGCAGCACCACATCGGGGCTCCACTGCTCGATCACGTCGACGGCCTCGCCGATATCGGCGGCCTCGGCAACCACAGTCACCCGGTCGCCCAACTCGGCACGAACACCCGAGCGAAACATGTGGTGATCGTCAACCAGGACGACCCGTGGTGGAGCGGCAGGCACGATCTGAATCTACTGGCTGGATCAACGGGCCTGGAACCCCAGGAAGCTTCGGCACTCTTGGAACCCCGGGACTCTTTGGACTCTTTGGGACTCTTGGCACTGTTGGCACTCTTGGACACTCGCGGTGACAACCAGCTCAGGCTCGGGGGGTCGGCACGAACAGATGGACTTCGGTGCCCGCTCCCAGCTCGGTGTTGATCTCGACCGTGCCGCCGACTCGTTCCATACGGCCGTGGATCGACTCCCGGAGACCGAGCCGGTCGGGCGCAACCACCGACTGATCAAAACCCACACCAGTGTCACGAACGTAGGCGTGTACTCCATTGGAGTCGGCTTCCACGAACATCGACACTCGCTCACGCCCCGACCATTTGGCGGCGTTGGTGACGGCCTCGCTGGCCGCAGCCAGCAGCGCCTCGGTGTTGATGTCGAGGGGTCGATCGCCGACCACCACCGACTCGACGGTGATGCCGTGCAGTTCCTCGACCGCCGCGACCATTGCCTCGGTGGCCGACTCGAGCGAGGCTGCCCCATCGGTCGTTTCGCTGCCGTACAGCCAGCGACGCAGCTCGCGTTCCTGACGACGAGCCAATCCCGACATGGTCTTGACGTCGTCGGCCTTCTGGATCATCGCGAACGTCTGCAGCACCGAATCGTGAAGATGAGCCGCCATATCAGACCGGGCGTCGGCCTGAAGTCTGCGATGGCGTTCCTCCTGGCGGCTGCGGATCAGCACGGCCATCCACGGCCCGATGATCAAACCGAGCCCGCCGGTCACGAGGAGCGTGGCGAGCAGGCCGTCTCGCATCACTCCGAGCGAGATGTTTCCGGCCACGAAGGCGCCGACTCCGATTCCGACAACAACGACTCCGGTTGCGATTCGACTGGCGACCCACCGGTCGGCACGGTGCCGTGACTGGAGCTGCCACATGACCACACCCAGGCCCAGGCCCACCAGCAGTACCGGCAGGACCACGGTGTCGGGGGGAGCCAGATCGAGCTCGCGAACGGCCAGCGCCGAGCCGAGCACCAGAAGCCCGAGGCCCACCCCCTTGCGGGTCTGCTCTGAACGGCTGTTGTGGGATGACGTGGTGCGCGGATCCGCGCTGAGTCCCGCGCTGAGTCCCGCGCTGAGTTCTTCGCCTGGCCTCGGCATCACCAGCCAGGCAACGAGATAGATCGGAATCCCCGGTCCGATCGCTGCCAGCACCACGGCCGCAACTCGAAGGATCGTCGAATCGATCCGCAACGCTGCTGCCAGACCTCCACAGACTCCGCCGACAACATGATCGTCGGCGGACCGAGCGGGTATGCCGGAGCGTTGCAGCGAGATCACCACTTCATGATCGCACGCCGGGGACCGGATCGACTCAGGGAGACACCCTGAGTCGATCCGGATCGGTGAGGGTTGGATCAGGGTCATCCCTGATGGTGAACCGCTACCGCCACACTCATGATTGATCCATGGCTGACTACACCGGCGCACCGCCTCCCCCTGGATCTGGACCCGGATCTGCTCCACCTCCTCCACCTCCTCAAACTCCTCAAACTCTTCTGCGCCGTACTCGGCACGATCGTGTGATCGCCGGTGTGTGCGGCGGAATCGGTCGTCGGTTCGACATCGATCCGGTGATCGTGCGAATTGGATGGGTCCTTCTCACGTTGGTAGGCGGATCGGGCGTATTTCTATATCTCATCGCATGGCTCGTGATCGCCAAGGAAGGCGAGGCTGAGAGCGCGGTGGTCAGCACCCTTCGAGGCGGACAGGGCCGCACGATCCGGGGCCTGCTCGCCATCCTCATCGTGGTGCTGCTCATCCTCATGATCGGTAGCCCGTTCGGATGGGTCGGGGCTCCATTCGGTTGGTTCACGGGATGGGGGACGGGTGGCGGTCTGTTTCTCCCCCTCCTCTTGATTGCGGCGGGCGTTGCGTTGCTGGTGTGGCCCGAAGCCGAGCGGCACCATCGGTCGTTTCACCCCGCGCCGCCCGCCTCGCCGACCACCCCCCAATCCCAGCCCCAATCCCAATCTCAGCCCCAAGCCGAGCCAGCTTCGGCGACCTCGGTGGCCTGGAAGTCGTATCCCCCGCCTCAGGCCCCCTCGGGTTCGCAATCACCTCCGGCGCCCCCAGCACCCGCCCAGGGCGCCCAGTCGGCCCAGTTCGCCCAGCCGGCTCAGTTCACTCAGCCCGTCCAGCCAACTCAGTTCACTCAGCCCCCTCCGCCAGCCCAGCCTCGGCGGCGGCCGTTCTTGGGGCCGTTGACGATGGCGCTGCTACTGGTGATCACCGGATCGGCGATCGCCCTCGACCGGGCCGACCTGGTTGACGTCGACCCGGCGGTGTTCTTGGCTCTATGCCTCACCGTTGTTGGTGTCGTCCTCACTCTTTCTGCCTTCCTCGGTCGGGCCCGCGGGCTCATCGCGTTGGGAGTGCTTCTGCTTCCGGTGGTGTGGGGTTTCCACGCCGTGGACCTCACATGGTGGGACGGCATCGGCGAGGAAACTCACGTCGTGACCTCGATTGATGATCTCGAGTCGGAATACCACCTCGGGATCGGTCAGCTGGTGGTCGATCTCACCGATGTCGACCTGGCCGGCACTACCCAGCGATTCTCGGCCGGCGTGACGATCGGCGAGGTGGTGGTGATGGTGCCCGACGGCATGCACGTGGAGGTAGAAGCCGACGGACGAATCGGGGAGCTCCGAATCGACAACCCCGGGCCCGACCTTGCCGACGACGGCTATGACCTCTCGCTCATCACCGAGATCGGCGACCCCGAAGGCGGCACGCTCCTGCTCGATCTTGAACTTGGGATCGGCTCGGCACGGGTCGAGGTGCAGCGATGATGCTCGCCTCGGAACTACTCACCTCGGATCTGCTTGTCTCGGATCTGCTTTCTTTGATCGTTGATTCGTTCTGGACGCTCGGCGTTGCCGCCGCCGTGGTCGTCGAAATGCTCACATTCGGAGGACACCACTGATGGATACCCACCAACTCGACCCCGTTGCACTCATCTTCGGATTGCTGTTCGCTCTAACCGGTGCCGCGGTCATGACCGACCGTGCGACCGAAGGGCTCGATGTCACCGCCATCACCAGCGTGGGCGTGGCGGTGGTCGGCGTGATTCTCGTAGCGATGATCATTCTCAGGCTGATTCGCGATGAGCCCCGACCCGACCCGGCATCTGGCTCTGGCCCTGGCCCTGATTCTGGATTTGGTTCGATCTACGGAAGTTCGGTGGAGCCATCGGAGTCGGCGGAGCCATCGGAGCCAACGGAATCAACGGAGTCAGCGGAATCAACAGAGCTCTAGGGGTTCTCGGACTGGTCTCTGTCTTTGCCGTTGTTCTTGTCGTTGTCTTGGCCGCTGGCTTTCTCTTTCTCTTTCTCCTTCTCTTTCTCATTGTCTTTGTCTTTGTCTTCGTCCTCGTCTTCGTTGCTGTTCCCTTCGTTGCTGTTCCCATCGTTGCTGTCCACGTCTTTGTGGCTGTCTTCGTCCTCGTCCTCGGAGTGATCAGTATCCGAATGGTCTTCTTCGATGTCGGAGGTTGTCGAAGTGGCGCTCGAGGTGGCGGGGGCCGGGTCGGTGCCTGTGTTCCCGACGAGGTGGTTGGGGCCAGCGGCGACACCGTCGAACTCGCTGTCGTCGGCCTTGCTCCCGTCGACGGAGCCCAGATCCAGACCCAGACCCAGACCAGGACCAGGCCCCAGGTCAGGACCAGCGGTCAGAGATGGAGAACTCGATGGTTCCAGGCCGGTGAGAATGCTGACCGGCTCGTATTCGGGGCTGGCGAATCCCGACGGGGCATCGCCTCCGGACGGGGCATGGTCGGTGGTGGGAGCCGGCCCTTGATCGGTCACCAGGGCGACACTCGAAAGAGCGACGGTGCCCGCGACGAAGAGAGACTTGAGCGTCTTAATCGCCAACAGTCGCGAGCCGCGCCGTGAGGCCTTGGAGGCTGCCGCGACCGCGGTGGATCGAAGAGCGTCGCCGGGTCCGAGAGGGGTCGTGCGACCGAGGTCGACAAGCATCGAGCCGACGGCATCGAAATTGGGGAGCGTCTCTCCCGACGCGGCGGCGTCGAGAACGTTGGAGGCCGACTGATATGGGTGGGAGCTCATGCCGTCTCCATTTCCCTGGTCAGTTGGCTGACCCCTCGATGGGCCGCGGCTCGAACTCGCTCGACCGGTCGGCCGATCACCGCCGCCACGCCCTCGTCGGCCAGACCTGCGATCACCCGCAGGGCGATCACGTCCATCTCCAAGGGTTTGAGCGAACGGATCGCCCGGATCGTCGGATCGTCGGTCTCGTCGGGGGAGGGTCGTGAGACCTTGTCGTCACGTGCCGTTCTGAGCAGCCATATGAGCGGCTCGATGCCCTCGGATTGACCAGGCAGAGTGCGTGCCGCTCGGGTCCAGAGCGCGTCGAGATCGTTGAGGGCGGCGGGATCCACCACCTCGAGATATCGGTGAATCACCGGCTGGAAGCGTTCGTAGAGGTCCGCCCAGGCAAGAGGGTCGCCCCGTCGCGCTCCGGCGACGGACGAATCCTCCACGTCGAGAGCGAGCGTCATGGCCGCTTGTATCGGTCGAATGAGTGCCCAGATTGACCGAATCTTGGGCCAATCGGACTACTGGCCGAGATTCGGACCCGGGCCCACGACCCGACTCGTGGCCGTCGGCAGGGCCCTTCGGCTCTGGTCGTGGATCCCGGCAACCAAGACAATCAACCAGGGCCCCCCGCACAAGAGCAGGCCAGCGCATGCCAGTAAGCCAAGTAAGCCAAGTGAACCCAGCCGGCAGGGCGAGCCGAGTCAAGCGCCGTGCGTGGCGTGGAGCGGTGGTGGCTGCGGCGGTGGCGATAGGGGCTCCGTCGGTTCTCTCCGGTTGTTCGCAAACGGGCGCGGAGCAGAGCACTCAACCGGTGGTCCAGGTGCAGTCAGGTGATCTGGCAGGGTTGGATGTCGACGTTCACCAAGCGGTCGGTTGAGGCTGTTGCCACGAGTGGGCCGCCTACATGCGGTCCCACGGTGCGGCGGTCGCCGCACAGGAAGACCCGGGACTGAGCGAGACCCTGATCGGGTTCGGCGTTCCGGCCGGAATCTCCACCTGCCATGTCGCCGAGATCGACGGTTACACAGTGGCCGGCCACGTTCCGGCCGAGGCCATTTCGAAGCTTCTCGTCGAGCGGCCCGACGGTGTCGGCCTGGTGGTTCCGGGCATGCCTGCGACTTCTCCCGGAATGGGAGGCACCCAGCAGGATTGGCAGTCCCTCGAGGTCTTGTTGATTGGCCCTGGCGGTGAGTTGAGCGTCTTCGATTTCTGACCGTTCCAGAGCGAATCACCTGCTCGGGGGCGATTCGTCGCGGGAGACCGGGTGTCGGTATGTAGCGCTGAGTAGCTGGTCGAGGGGCGGGCTGAGTATGTAACAACGAGAACAGTTCTTGAATCGGGCGTCCGCTGCGCTCGTTCCCGGTCTGTGAGCATTCCTCGACCGAGACAGGCAGGCCTATGAGTTCTCTTGTCATCACCAAGAAATTGCGCCGCGGCATTGTCGGATCGGCCCTCGCCGCTCTGATCGCCGCCGTGGTTTCCATCAGCGCATTCGGCAATAGCAGCCTGGTCGATCGCGACAGTGAAATCAGCAGCGCAGGCAGTTCAGGCAATGGGTCCGAAGCGGCTGGCGACACGTTTGCATTGTTCGACGGCGGCGAAGCGTCGTTCGCCGACTTCGGCGGTAAGCCACTGCTGATCAATTTCTGGGCGTCGTGGTGCCCGGCATGTGTGGCGGAGTTGCCGGAGATCCAAGCCGTTCACGAACAGTTCGGCGACGAGGTCACCATTCTCGGATTGGCGAACGCCGATCAACGAGGTGCGGCTCAGGCTCTGGCCGACGAGGTCGGGCTCACCTACATCCTGGGCGACGACCCCGAGGGCGAGCTGTTCCGTTCGCTGAGCTTGATTGCCATGCCGAGCTCGATATTCGTTACCGCCGACGGCCAAATCCAAGAGGTGTTTGGCGGTCAGCTCAACGAGAGTGCTCTCATTGATCGCATCAACAACTTGATCGAGGCGTCATGATCGACGCACCTATCGGCTTGGCGTTCGCGGCCGGATTGGTCGCCACGGTGAACCCGTGCGGCTTCGCCATGCTGCCCGCATACCTGTCTTACTTCATGGGTCTCGAAGGAGCCGAAGACGACGAAAGCTCCGGCGCCAGTGTCGGCCAGGCCCTGAAGGTCGGGGCAATCGTGTCGCTCGGATTCCTCGTGGTCTTCGGCACCACTGGTCTGCTGATCAACGCCGGCGTGCGATCGATCATCGACTGGATCCCCTACGTGGCTCTCGGTGTCGGCGTGGTGATGGTGCTTCTGGGCGTTGCGATGTTCCGGGGCTATCAACTCTCGATCGGGTTCCTCAAGGTGCAAGGAGGCACGGGTAGTCGCGACAAGAAATCCGTGTTCACGTTCGGTGTGTCATATGCCCTGGCGTCGCTGTCCTGCACCCTTCCGGTGTTCTTGTCGGTGGTGGTCGGTTCGATCGCCAGCGCCAACTTCATCTCCGGCTTCCTCACCTACATCGCCTACGGATTGGGCATGTCGGTACTGCTCATGGCTCTGACCCTGGCGGTGGCGTTCGCCAAGCAGGGCATGGTGAGCCGGCTGCGTTCGATGCTCAAGCACGTGCAGAGAGTCTCGGCCGGCTTCCTGATTGTCGCCGGCGTCTACATAACGTGGTTCTGGGCCAACGACCTCTCCTCCGATGCCGGCGAACAAGGCGCAGCAACCGGTGTCATCGACGGCTGGTCGGCATCGCTTACCAACTGGATCGGCGACCGCTCCGGATCGATCGGCCTGCTTCTCGGAGGCCTGGTGGCAATCGCCCTCTTGTCTTCGGCGCTGAAGCGGCTCGAGCCGGTCGATGAGTCCAAGGACGGGCCCGTTGATACGGCTCAGCCGGACAAGGCCTCGTCCAGCGACAGATCTTCGTCGGACCGGCATCCGACTCCCGTCTAGACACGAAAGCACTCCATGACCCCCAAGACCCCCAACACCCCTGGAACCCGCTGGGGCCCTGTGACCTTCAAGCCCCGCCGGGCCCGCTGGACCCGCAAACGTCTCGTTGCCCTCTTCGTCGGCCTGGCCTTGACCGCGGTCGCGTGCGGGGGAGGCGACGACGGGGACTCCTCCTCGGTAGCCAACACTGACGCGGGATCCGACAACTCAGACAACTCAGACAACTCAGACAACTCAGACAACTCTGGCAACTCAGATGACTCAGATGACTCAGATGACTCCAATATCTCTGGCAACTCAGACAACTCAGACAACTCAGACGGCGCAGAGATCGAGTTGTTCTCACCGACCGAGACCGATCGTCCCCTCGACCTCTCGGGAGGGGTGACGAGCAGCTCCGAAGAGTTAACCGTCGTCACCGACGACCCCCTGGCCGGACTCGAGAGTCTGGTGGGTCAGGCCGTTGCGCCCTGGCCCACTGACTGGGCCCGTCGAAACGTCGAGCTCGATGAGTTCCTCCTCGGCATCCGGGTCTTGGACCCCCGCGACAGCATCCGGCCGATCGACACCCCCAAGTTCGAACCGATCTCGGCGGCGACTTGGCTCGAGGACCGTGAACCTGGCGCGCTCGTGCAGTTCAACGATGAAGTCCGCTTCTACCCCCTCTCGATTCTCACTCGCCACGAGATCGTCAACGACCGTTTCGGCGACATCCCCGTCGTCGTCACGTTCTGTCCTCTCTGCAATACGGCGATCACCTTCGACGCTCGAGTCGACGGTCAAGTCCTTCGATTCGGGGTGTCGGGGTTGCTTCGCAAGAGCGACCTGGTGATGTGGGACGACGCCAGCACCTCGCTCTGGCAGCAGATCACGGGCGAGTCCGTTGTCGGCCAGTTCGCCGGCACGCAGCTCGAGCTCATTCCGACCTCGATCGTTTCGTGGGGTGACGCCCTCGAGAACTTCCCGGATGCCCTCTCGCTCTCTCGTGAGACCGGCTCCAACATCGCCTACGGAGCCAACCCGTATCAGGGGTACAGCTCGAGCGGCACTCCGTTTGCCTTCAACGAGGACATCGATCCACGCTTCCCCGCCCTCTCGAGGGTGGTGGGTGTCAACCTCGACGACAGCGACAAGGCCTACCCGTTCGAACTGATCAGCGAGAAGAAGGCAGTCAACGATGAAGTGGCCGGTATTCCCATCGCGGTGCTGTGGGGCGGCGACACCGCCGACGCCCTCGACTCGAATTCGATAGCCGAAGGTGTGGCCATTGGTAGTGGTATTGCATACGACCGACGGGTCGGCGACGACGTGCTCACGTTCGTGAGCCTCGGCGAGGATCTCTTCACCGACTCCGAGACGGGCACCACGTGGACCTTGCTCGGTCAGGCCATCGATGGGCCGCTCAGCGGTGAGCAGCTCGAAACTGTGCAGCACCGAAACGAGTTCTGGTTCGCCTGGGCCAGCTTCTTCCCGGACGCGCCGGTCTACGCCAGCGCTTGAGCCAGCGGTCAGACAGCCAGCAGGCGGGGAGCGGGGAGCGGCAGCTCTACACTCAGTCCCTTCGGGGATTCGCGGCGCGAATTCTTCGGGCCCCGCCCCCGTAGCTCAGGGGATAGAGCATCGGTTTCCTAAACCGTGAGCGCAGGTTCGAGTCCTGCCGGGGGCACTGCTGCCGGTTTCGCGCTCGTGGCTCTCGGTTCGGGGATTGGCCGACCCAGAGACGAGATATCTACTTTCATCGGGAGCGGCAGGGGAAATAGCGGCAGGGGTGACGTCATCGGTCGGCTCGATACATGGACGCCGGTGGTCGTGATCGGCCTCATCCTCGCCCTGGCAGGGTTGATCTCGTGTCTCGCCGCCAACCGGCGAACGAGTCCGAGTGCCTGGCAAGCCCCGGTGTCGCTGTTCGCCGCGAGCATGGGCTACATCGCAGTGGCGGTGATTGCGAGAGACCTGACCGTCGGCTCCTGGATCGCTTGAGACGCGGCTTGGCTCGGCGTTCCAGCAGCGGTCGACAGCAGTAGCCGGCGCCAACGGCCGGTGGGTGGCGGAATCATCACTTCTTGTACGTATGACGTTCGGTGATACACTCCCGGTCATGACTCGAGCAATCTCGGTTCGACTCGACGACGACGCTCTCGGTGCTCTCACCAAACTGGAGGCCACCGGGCTCAGCCGGTCGGAGGCCATCCGCCGTGCGCTGGTCGACGCAGCCGAAAGAATGCGCGACAAACAAGCCCTCGCCGTGGAGGTCGCCGCGCTCGAAGCAGACGACGATGACCGCTCCGAAATGCTCGAGGTGGCCGAACTGATGGAGCAACTGCGTGCACCGCGGTGACGTTTTTCGTCTGCGACTCCCGAAAGGCACCGGCCACGAACAGCACGGCAACCGGTACGGCGTGATCGTGCAATCAGACGCGCTGCTCGCCAGATCCGTCGTGCTCGTTGCGCCAACTTCGACGAGCGCCAAGGCTGCCTCGTTTCGCCCCGCGATCGCAATCGACGGCACTCCCACGCGAGTGCTCGTCGAACAGACCGGAGCGGTCGACGCCACCAGGCTCGGAGATCTCGTCGGGCACCTCAACCCTGAAGAGAAATGGGGCGTCGACGAGGCTCTCCTCACCGTGCTCGACCTGAGGTAGACCCATTCCGCTTCTCGCATCCGGGCGGGCCGCCCCTCAAGTCCGCTCGACTCGATCCGGCCAATGCCGTCAATCTGTCAGAGTGCGCTGGCTCGTGCGGCAATCCCGCTGCGGTCGACCGATCCCAACAGTGGAGATTCCGCTGACTGGCCTCGGTTCACAGATCTCCCGCTTTGGGCTTGTGGCAGTATTTGCCGATTGCCGGGCGCGGCATCAGAAGGATCGACGAATGGAGCAGACGTGAGAGAGTTGTACGTCAGTAGAGATGTAGGTGCATCGGCCGATGCTGTATGGAACATCATCACGGACCTCGACAAGTTCGAGGCGACAATTTCGGCCATCGAAAAGGTCGAGCGACTGGACGACGGCACGTCATTCGACGTCGGCACGGCGTGGCGCGAGACTCGAACTCTCTTTCGTCGGACTGCGACCGAAGACATGCGCGTCACCGAGATGGTGCCGGGCCGCTCGTATGTAACGATCGCGGAATCCCACGGCGCCGTGTACAGGTCAGAGATGGCGGTAGGCGCGGCCGACGGTGACGGCAGTCGGGTATCGATGACTTTTGGCGCCGAGACTCACGGCAAACTGGCCAAGATCCTGTCGGCCACGGTGGGTCGGCTGTTCGAACGGGCCACTCGCAAGGCATTTCAGGCTGACCTGGCCGATATCGCCGCGGCCGCCGAGGCCGAACAGCATCGCAGCGATTCGCGATGAGCAACGGCGACGACACACTCTTGCAGTGCAGCGAGTGCGGGTTCGATCCTGCGCTCTGGAACGATCAGGACACCGCGAATACTTTGCGGGAGTCGGCCCATCTACTACGCACTTGGGCGGAACCCCTGGTCGATGCCGATGATGACCTCATCAACGTGCGGCCTCGGCCGGGCGTGTGGTCCACGGCCGAGTACATCGACCATGTGCGAACAGCGATATGGGGAAACCGGTTTCTGATCGATCTCGCCCGAACCGATCCGGGCCACGATCTCGGTGCCGTGCCGGCATCTGACGGCGCCGGTGACCATCGAGTGCTCGACGTCGACCAGTGTCTCGATGGAGTCGCCACCGAAGCCGACGCCATCTTCTCGACCCTCTCAGGGATGGAAGAACACGAGTGGAATCGAGCGGTCATCATGGACGGCGTCGCTCGGACCGTTCGGCATTCGTCCCGCCACGTGGTCCACGATCTGTGGCATCACCTTGTCGACGTGGGTGCGATCGCAGCAACGCTCGGCGCGGCGTCCCCGTCACAATCTGGAACCGTTCGCCAGCTCAACGCCTCGACCGGCGGCGTGCCGAAGACCCCTATCGAGTTGGCCGAGATCGCACATTCCGGCATCGTCGGTGACACGCAACAAACGCGGCGACATCACGGGAGGCCGTGGCAAGCCCTTTGTTTGTGGAGCGGCGATGTGATCGACGCACTCGTTGCTGAGGGTCACCCGGTGCAGCCCGGATCGGCCGGCGAGAACATCACGATCGAGGGCGTCAACTGGGCCGCTCTCCACGCCGGCGCACTGGTCACGATCGGGGACATGACCTGTCGACTCAGTGCCCCCGCAACCCCATGTGTCAAAATCGCCGACTCTTTCAGCGGTCGAGACTTCCGGAGGGTCGACCACAGTCTCCACCCCGGATTCGGACGGTGGTACGCAGCCGTTGTCACCCCCGGAGTCGTGCGACCGGGCGACAACGTCGCGATCGACCCGCCTTCCCCCGTCTTGTGAGAGTTCGACGGCACCCTGCTCGCTGTGGTTGATCTGGGATCGACCCGAGATAGATCCGGACTGAGGGGGGCCTTCCGCTTATCGGTGGGTGGCCGAGTGGCACGGTCTCGTGCTGCAATCACCCGCGTGCTCTGAATCAGAAGTCTGGCTCGGTGGTGTATTCGGTTGCGTCAAGATGCTTGAGGGCGGTAACCAGCGTCGCACCGCGATGGCCTTCTATGACCACAATGCGATGGGGCGAGTCGTCGACCACCACGGCCCAGTGGTCGCCGAGTGACGCTTGGTGGGCCGATCGTGGTGCGTTGTCGATGGTTATGTCAATGGGCGACCAGCTGACCTCGGCAGAGAGCATCGACGGATCACTCGATGGAAGGTGGCTGGGTCCGGCGGCCATGCGGCGCAGCCAGTCTCCTTGCAAGCGCATCACCAGCCTGGGTGGGTCACGAACGATTGTCGTCACGACCTCGACGAAGGGGCTGGTATCGACCCTGGGGTGTCCGTAGCTGATGGTGATGCTCGTGACGTGGACTCCGTCGCCGCCGACCCCACCGAGGTGAGGTGACTCGGCGTGCTCGACGAACCCGACCGCGGCGAAGGACATCTCTTCGATGTCTCGACGCGTCTGCTTGTCGCGTCGATCCTTCGCCCCGCCGGGCCGCAGTTGGTCATGAACGGCTCTGATGGTCCAAGCCCTCTGCGGTCCTCGGATCGCAGTCGAGAGCGCCACGAACCAAGACGCCACCACGAATACGACCGGACCGAGCCACCACGGCCAGCCCAACAACAAGTTCCAGGTCACGCCGACGATCAAGCCGATCCCGGCGGCAACCGTGTAGCTCTGAGGGGTAGGGATGACAGTGCGGTTGTAGGCGATTGCCCGCCACAGCTGACTGACTCGAATCTTGAAACCGGGTGAGACATGCGCGGTCATCAACCTCCAGCCATGACCGTTGTAGCACTCGTAGCGTTCACCCCGGCCTCGGTCGCCATCAACGAACCAAGCTCGCAGCCTCTCCCGCCTTGCCGGCGCCGGGCACCGTCGAGCCGGAGCGCCACAAGTCGAACAAAACAGAGGGACCCGCTCCATCACAACCTCCCAAGCAAGATCTCACCCGATCTGCTCGACACTACGCAAGCGATTTCCTAGTCTCGCCGTTCACTGTCCTGCACATTGCTCCACTCACTCCAACAGTGGAGCAGTCCTCATTCCCGGGTTGTTCAGTCTTGGCCCTCCGGGAGGCCTTGACCGTCTTGGCCGTCTTGGCCGTCTTGGCCCTGATCAGCCGAACGCCGCTACCAGCGGGCTGGTAGCGGCGTCGGTCCGATCACCCCAGAATGTCTGGGTCCTCTGGTGGGCGAGAGGCTCAGTCGTCGTCTGAGCTGTGGTCGCCACCGTCCGACGATCCGTCATCGTCGGATCCGTCGCAGGAGCTGTCATCGTCGCTGTCATCGTCGCTGTCATCGTCGCTGTCATCGTCGCTGTCATCGTCGTGGTCCGAGTCATCCGAGTCATCCGAGTCATCATCGTCGTCGTGGTCGGAGTCGTCGTCGTGGTCGGAGTCGTCGTCGTGGTCCGAGTCGTCGTGGTCGTCATCGTCGTCGTGATCTGAGTCGTCGGAGTCGTCGTCGTCGTGATCTGAGTCGTCGGAGTCGTCGTCGTCGTGATCTGAGTCGTCAGAGTCATCATCGTCGTCGTGGTCGGAATCGCTGCTGCACTGTGAGTCGTCGGAGTCGTCGTCCGAGTCGGAATCATCAGAATCAGAGGTGTTGCTCGACCCGCCACCGAGCGTCGGCTCCGGGAGCTGCGACGCCGAGGGTGTTACCACCGGAGGAACGAACCCGGATGACTCCTCGGAGTCGTCGTCGGGGTCGTCCTCACCCGAGTCCTGGGCGACGATTGCGCTGTTGCTGCGGACGAACGGCAACGCCGAGTCGACGCCGAGGGCGCTGGCTGCTCCTGTTGCGGTAGCGAGGCCCCCACCCATCAAGACGATGTACTCGATGATGGTGACGCCGCGGCTTCCCTCACAGGTTTCGGAAGAGAATCGACCGGCGGAAATCCGGCGGAAGAAGGTGCGCAGTGACGAGATCGGGGTGAGATTTGCGAGTTTCACCTCGAACGCATCGGAAGGCCCTGGTCCGTCCCTTTATGTGACAGGGCCGTTTCGCCCACCACGATGGTCAAGACAGACCAATCAAGACAGACCAATCCGGGTCTGGAGGCCTAGACGGCGATAACCACCTTGCCGGCGGCGTGGCCTTGTTCGAAGTGGCGGACGGCGGCAGGAACCTCGCTCAACGGGAAGGTCCGGTCGATCACCGGAGTGATCTTGCCGGCTTCGAGGAGTTGGGCAAGAAACTGCAGATCGTCGCCACGCACACGGGACACGAAGCCTCGTAGCCGCTGACCCACGAGCGGAGAGAGAAGCAGCGCCCGAAGAAGGCGATCGGTTCCTCCGAGCCATCGGCCACCGTTCTCCCCGCCGATGATCACGAGAGTTCCCTTGGGTGCAAGGGCCCTGCGGAGACGCGTCAACGATCGGTTTCCAGCCGTGTCGAGAATGATGTCGTACTCGCTGTGTCGATCGCGCTGGTCGGAATGGCGGCTGCGGGTGGGGCCGGCGAAGTCGTTGGTGGTGTAGTCGATCACGTGGTCGGCGCCGATCGAATGAACCAACTCCACCTTGGCGGTGCTACACACTCCAGTCACCTCCGCTCCGAACGTCTTGGCCAACTGCACTGCGAACGTTCCGACTCCGCCGCCCGCGCCTATCACCAATACTTTCTTGCCGGCAGCCTCGGTCTTGATTCGGCCGATGTCCCGTAGGCCCTGAAGCGCGGTGAGAGCGGAGATGGGTACCACGGCGGCCTGCTCGAAGCTGAGATTGGCCGGCTTCGGCACGCAATTGTCCTCTTTCGCGCATACGAACTCGGCAAAAGAACCGTTGGCGGCACCGAACACCTCGTCTCCCACCTGAACCTTCGTCACCGCCGTACCGACCGCCTCGACCTGCCCGGCGAAGTCGTTTCCGCAGACACGACGCTTGGGCCGACGCAATCCGTAGCCCATCAGACGGATCATGTATGGCAGGCCGGTCATCACATGCCAGACGCCGGCGTCGAGTCCGGCGGCGTGCACCCGCACCAAGACCTCGTGGTCCTCGGGCACGGGCTTGTCGACATCCTCCAATCGGAGGACGTCGGTCGCACCGTACTGATCTTGGATGATCGCTCTCACGCTGGGCTCCCGGGAGTCTCCAGGATGGCCCGAGGCTAGTTCGGTCTTGACCGACCCGGCCAGCCCAGCCCAGCCCAGTCCAGCCCAGCGTGGTCAGCCGCCGCGGGTTGATTCGGCCAACTTGTCGCGACCGGCGGCAAGCTGAGTGGCAAGTACGGCTGCCTCGGTTCGAGTATCCATACCCAGCTTGCTGAGCATGGTCGACACGTAGTTCTTCACCGTCTTCTCCGACAGATGAAGAGCCTCGCCGATACCGCGGTTTGTCAGCCCCTCGGCCACCAGATCCAGCATCTGTCGCTCCCGTCCGGTGAGAGCGGTTAGCCGCTCGGCGTGATGAGGCTCGTTGTAGCGCAATCGGTCGAACATTCGCTCGGTCAGCCGGGGGTCAACCAACGACTGACCGTCGTGGACCGCCTTGACCGACTCGATGAGGTCTGCTCCGGCCACTCGCTTGAGGATGTAGCCGGCCGCCCCGGCGTTGATCGCCGCGAACAGGGTTTCGTCGTCGGAGAAAGACGTGAGGATCAAAGTCTTCACCGCGGGCGCCAGTCGACCAATCGCTTCGCAGGCCTCCACGCCGCTGCCATCGGGCAAGACGATGTCGACCAGAGCCACATCGGGCTTGGTTTCAGCAATTCCCCGTACGCCCTCGGTGACGGTGCCGGCCTCACCAACGACGTCGATGTCGGGGTCGGCAGAGAGAATGTCCCGCAAGCCAAGTCGAACCATCTCGTGATCGTCGAGCAGATATGTGCGGATAGTCATCGCAGGGTCCCTTCGGGTCTGCATCGGGATGCATGTGCCGGCGAGCAATCACGGACCGGTAGCGCAGGTCAGAGCCGCCACACCCTCGTATTCCTTCTTCCGTATTCGGCAACGCGGGCCCCGTGTTGAGGTGTGGGTGGGACGGCCGGCCTATTTCCCCTGATCGGACGGCGAAATTGTCGGGACTTTTGTCAAGTAGGGGCCGATCGCGCCCGATCTAGAACCAAAGCCGAACAATTCGCCGGCTCGGGATCAACCATGTCCGACTTGGTATCAAATCAGCGGGTCGCAACAGAGACCCAAGCAGAGGCATGGTTGAGCAACGCCCCAGCGGCCGTCCTGAGTGCGACCGTTGAGCATGCCGGCGAGTTCCATGCCCTGCTGAACTCCGAACTTCGCCCAGTGTGGGCCTCGGACTCTGTTCACACGGTGCTCGGGTACACGCCGAACATCTTCCTTGCCAGACCCACGATCACGCTCATCCATCCCGACGAGCAGCAGTCGTACTTTGCTCAGCTCCACGACCTGGTGAACGATCTCGGCGGACGTCGGCGGGTCGAGTATCGGATGCGTCACGCCGATGGCTCGTGGCGATGGTTCGAAACCCTCATGACCAATCTGCTTGATCGGCCCGATGTCGAAGGACTGATTGCGACCACGCGCGACATCACCGGTCGAATGCTGGCCAAGGACCGTCTGGCGATCAGCGAGAGGCGCCTCCGCTCGATTGTGGCGAGCGCCGGTGACATGGTGGTCGTCGTCGACACCGACCGGAAGGTCGACTACGTCACGCCGAACGTGGCCACGCTGCTGAAGCGATCAACGGCCGCGGTGAGAGATCACTGGCCGTCGTTCCTTCACCCCGACGATCTATCAGTTCTCGACAGCCACTATCAGGCGGCTTTGCACGACTCGGGAATCACCCAAGGGCCGTTCGATCTTCGGGCACTGTGCTCTGATGGTTCGTGGCTCGTCGTGGAGGCCATGATCACCGACTACGAGGCTGACCCGGTGGTGCGAGGGGTGGTCATCAAGGCTCGCGACGTCACCGCTCGACGACGCGTCGAAGAGGAGCAGTCGAGAGATCAGGTGACGTTCAACTCTCTGGTGGAGATGGCGCCGGTTGGAATCTTCTTGGCCGATGCGCGCGGTGATTGGACCTACGCCAATGCCAGAGCCGCGAAGGAATTCGGGGTCGATTCGCGGGCGCTGCTGGGCAAGGGGTGGAGCCATCGAATCGATGCTGCGGACGTCGTTCGCCTGAGAAGCGAGCTGGCGAGGTGGGATGGCAAGGGTCGATATGTGACCGAGTTGCGTACCCGCAACAGCCCCGACGCTCGCGAACTCAAGATCACGATCAGTCGTCCCGAGTCGGCCGGCATCGTCGGAACCATCGAGGACGTGACCAGACGCCGAGATCTCGATGAGATGCTGATCGACGGCGCGGCGCTCGGCTCGCTCACCGAGGTTGTGGGGGGCGCTGCGCACGACATTCACAATCTGCTGTCGTCGATCGGGTTCCAGCTGGGCCTTCTCGATCAACCAGAAACGCTCGATCAACCAGAAGCAGTCGAGCGGGTGGTTGCGGCCACTGCGGCAGTCGATCGAGCTTGCGACATCACCGAGGATCTGATGGCGATGAGCCGTCCCACTCGGGCGACCATCGGGGTCATCGAAGTCGGTCCGCTGGTCGAGAGCGTCGCCGAAATGCTCGGGGTGCTGGTCGAGCACCAAGCCGATCTCGTGGTCGACAACCGCGGTGACGGCCTGACCGCCATCGCCGATCGGTCGGGTCTCGAGAGAGTCATCACCAACCTGGTTGTCAACGCCCTCGACGCGGTGGAACCCCGAGGTCGGATCGCCGTCGGCGTGAGTGAGGTCAAGTTCGACGCCGAGTCGGCACCGAACAACGGCCCGGCTGGTTACTACGTCGCCATCGAGGTGGCCGACGACGGATGTGGCATTCCCGATTCGGCCATGGGCCGCGTCTTCGAGCCCTACTTCACGACCAAAGCCGCCGGCAACGGGATCGGGCTGTCGGCTTCGAGAAGGAACGTTCGGGCCTGGGGCGGCGACATCGTGGCGGAATCGACCGAGCGAATCGGAACGACCGTCACGGTCCTCCTGCCGGCCGAGTCTACGATCGGTTGATGGCAACGATCACAGCAGACCTCAAGTCCGGATTCGCCGTCGAGATTCGTCAGGGTGACCATGTCTGGTACGCCGACGAACCCACCGAACTCGGTGGTACCGACACCGGCCCCAACCCCTACGACCTGCTCCTATCGGCCGTGGCGGCGTGTAGTTGCATCACCTTGTCGATGTACTGCCAGCGCAAGGGATGGGCGCTTCACTCGATCTCGGCCAAGTACGAACACGACAAGACCCACGTCGACGACTGTGAAGACTGCGACGACGAGTTGAGCGGACGAATCGACCGGATACGCAGCGAGATCTTCATCGAGGGAGACTTCGACGACGAGCAGCGATCCCGCCTCATCGACGTCGCGCAGAAGTGCCCGGTGCACAAGACGGTCGACAATGGTGTGTCGTTCACCACCGAGTGTATTTTCGTGGGATGACTGCTGGGATGACTGCTGGGATGACCACCGAGACGCGAATCCCGATGATCGCCAGCGTCGACGATCACGTCGTCGAGCCGCCGCACCTCTGGCAGACCTGGCTTCCGGAGAAGTTCCGCGAGAACGGGCCAAGAGTCGAGCGTCGACGCCTCGGCGAACTGCGGTACGTCGGCGGCACCCAATACGAATACGACCTCGATCCGCTCGACGGAAGCGGCGAACCGTGTGACATCTGGTTCTACGAAGACGGCATGTACCCCAGCAAACGACACGTGGCGGCTGCCGGCTTCGATCGCGACGACATGACCCTCAGCCCGATCACCTACGAGGAGATGCGACCGGGCTGCTACGAACCAGCGGCGAGAGTCCGTGACATGCTCGACAACCACGTCGACGTCTCGCTCAGCTTCCCGACGTTTCCACGATTCTGTGGGCAGACGTTCATGGAGGCCGACGACCACGATCTCGGCCTCGCCTGTGTGAAGGCCTACAACGACTGGATGGTCGAGGAATGGTGCGGCGACTCCCGAGGCGTGCTCGTGCCTCTCATCATCATTCCGCTCTGGGATGCGCAACTCGCCGCCGATGAGGTTCGACGAAACGCGGAGCGAAACGTTCGTGCCGTGGCGTTCAGCGAGATCCCGCCCCATCTCGGTCTGCCAAGCATTCACTCCGGTGACTGGGAACCGTTCATCCAGGCATGCGACGAGACCGAGACCGTGATCTGTATGCACATCGGGTCGTCGTCGAAGATGCCGGCCACGTCCCCGGATGCCCCCACGGGGGTCCAGGCCACCCTCAGCTTCGGCAACGCGATGGCTTCACTGTCCGACTGGCTGTTCTCCGGGATCCTTCCCCGGCATCCCGATCTCAAGATCGCCTACAGCGAAGGTCAGATCGGATGGCTGCCTTACATTCTCGAACGGGCCGACACGGTGTGGGAGGAGCACCGGGCATGGGCCGGGACCAAGGAACTCGTGCCGGAGCCCCCAAGTAGCTACTGGTACCGCCAAGGCTTCGGTTGCTTCTTCCGCGACCAGCACGGCCTCGACAGTCTCGACAGGATCGGCGTCGACAACGTCACGTTCGAGACCGACTATCCCCACACCGACTCGACCTGGCCCCACACCCTGGCGGTGGCCGAGGAGATGTTCGCCGATCTCTCCGACGAGGTCGTCTACAAGATTGCCAGAGGCAACGCTCTCAGAATGCTCGGAATCGCTGATTCTGCTGGCACTGCTGACGCTGCCGGCCCGGCCGGGAGCTCAGCGGCTACGTAGTGAATCCCGGATCTCGGTGAGTAGGTCGATCTCCGATGGGCCGGTGGGAGCATCCTCCGCCGACTCCACGTCGGCCTCGTCCTTGGTTCCCTGATTCTGAGCTGCGTTGTAGGCCTTCAATACGAAGAACACAGCTATGGCTACCATCACGAAGCTGATGGTCGTGGTGATCACCGTTCCGTAGAAGATCGGTGTGCCGGCCAGGTCGATCGTGAGCCCGTCGAAGCTCGGCTGATCGAAGATCGCCGACACGATCTGCATCATGACGCCTTTGACGAAGGCATCGATGATCGGTTTGAAGGCGGTGGCCATTACCACCGCGACAGCCAGGTCGACGATGTTGCCCTTGTTGACGAAGTCTTTGAATTCCTGAAGCATTCTGATTTCTCCTTGAGCTGTTTCTTGCTGTTCCTTGCTGTTTCTTGCTGTTCCTGCTGCTGTTCCTGCTGGTGTTTCTGCCGAGGTTTCTGCCGGTGTTTCTGCCGCCAGAGAACGTAACTCATGGGCTCAGGGCTGACCGGAAATGTCGGCGTGAGTTCGTCGTGAGTAAGGTCTGCAACCAAGCAGAGATCGGAAGGAAATCAGATGGCCGAGGGATCTATCGAGACCTACGAGAGCGAGGACCGGGTATTCCCGCCTACCGCTGATTTCGCCTCGGCGGCGCTGACCAACGACAGGTCGATGTACGAAGAAGCCGAGGCCGACTACGAGGCGTTCTGGGCCCGCCAGGCCCGTGAATTGCTCACCTGGGATCAGGACTTTCACACCACCCTCGAATGGGAACTTCCTTTCGCTCAGTGGTTCATCGGCGGCAAGCTCAACATGTCGGTCAACTGTCTCGACCGCCACGTCGATGCCGGCCTCGGCGACAGAGTCGCCTATCACTGGGAAGGCGAACCCGGCGACCAGCGCACGATCACCTACACCGATCTTCTCGCCGACGTGGAACGATTCGCCAACGTGATGTTGAGCCTCGGCCTGAGCAAGGGCGACCGCGTTGCGATCTACATGCCGATGATCCCCGAACTACCGGTCGCCATGCTGGCCTGCACCCGTATCGGAGTGGTTCACTCCGTGATCTTCGGAGGGTTCTCTCCCGACGCCATCACCGACAGGTGCGAGGACGCCGACGCCAAGATGGTGATCACCGCCGATGCCGGATACCGACGAGGTGCCCCGTCGGCGCTGAAGCCCAACGTCGATGCCGCGCTCGCCGCGGGCGCACCGAGTGTCGAGCATGTGGTCGTGGTCGACCGCTGCGGCACCGACCCCGAGATGGTCGAAGGTCGCGATCATTGGTGGCACGACGTGATGGCCGAGGCCGCGCCGCACTGCCCACCCGAATCAATGGACGCCGAGGACCTGCTCTACATCCTCTACACGTCGGGTACCACCGCCAAGCCCAAGGGCATCATGCACACCACGGGCGGCTATCTCGCCCAGGTGGCGTTCACCCAGAAGTACGTGTTCGATCTCAAGCCAGATTCCGATGTGTGGTGGTGCGGGGCCGACATCGGCTGGGTCACGGGGCACAGCTACATCGTCTACGGCCCGCTCACCCTCGGTGCAACGCAGGTCATGTATGAGGGCACTCCCGACACGCCGCGCCAAGAGCTTCGTTCGGCCGACCGGTCCACGTGGGACAAGGACCGGCTTTGGGACATCATCGAGCGTTACGGGGTGACACAGCTCTACACCGCCCCCACTGCCATCCGGACCTTCATGCGATGGGGCGCCCAATGGCCGAATTCACACGATCTATCGTCGCTGCGTCTGCTGGGAACCGTCGGCGAGCCGATCAATCCCGAAGCCTGGATGTGGTACCACGAATTCATCGGCGGGGAGTCCTGTCCGATCGTCGACACGTGGTGGCAGACCGAGACCGGTGCCAACATGATCACCCCGCTGCCGGGCGTGGTTCCCACCAAACCCGGGTCGGCCACACTTCCGATCCCCGGAGTGTTCGCCGAAGTTGTCGACGACGCCGGCGACGTGGTCAAGGAAGGGGGCGGCTACCTCACCTTGAGCCGACCCTGGCCCGGCATGTTGCGCGGAATCTGGGGCGATCCCGAGCGCTACCACGACACCTACTGGTCGACCTACGAAGGCCGCTACTTCGCCGGCGATGGAGCCCGGCGCGACGCCGATGGATACCTCTGGCTGCTCGGCCGGGTCGACGACGTCATGAACGTCTCAGGCCACCGCATCTCCACGTCGGAGGTCGAGTCGGCGCTGGTCGATCACCCGGCGGTGGCCGAAGCGGCCGTCGTGGGGGCCAAGGACGAGATCACCGGACAGGCGATCGTTGGCTATGTCATCCTGATCGGATCGGCCGAGCTCACCGACTCACTTCGGTCAGAGATCCGCCAGCACGTTGCCAACAAGCTCGGTCCGACCGCCCGGCCAAAGGCCGTGTTCATCGTGCCTGACCTGCCCAAGACCCGGTCGGGAAAGATCATGCGCCGGCTGCTGCGCGACGTGGCCGACGGCCAGGTTCTCGGCGACACGACCACCCTCGCCGACCCCGGTGTGGTGGCCGAGATTCGCGACCGAGCCGCTGAATCAGACGAGGAGTGAGCTCACAACAGCACTGGCACCGCCGCGAGGGGGCTGCAGTCGACGGAGCTGTCGTGATCTTCGATCTCGATGGAGTGATCTCCGATGCGACTCATCGCCAGAGCTACTTCACGGTCGATCCACCGGATTGGGGGAGCTTCTTCGAAGCCGGTGCGCTGGATCCACCGTTGGCGGCCGGTCTGGCACTGGCGCGTGTGGTGCGCACTCCGATCGTGATCCTCAGCGCCCGTCCTGCCGCGGTTCGAGACTCGACCGTGGAGTGGCTGATCGACAACGAGGTGCCATTCGACATCGTCATCGTCCATCCGGTCGGCGATACCCGGTCGTCGGCCGACTTCAAGTCCGACGAAGTCGATGCTCTGCAGCGTCTCGGATTTCGGGTGATGTTGGCAATCGACGACGACCAGCGCAACATCGACATGTACCGCAGCAAGGGGATCGACGCGCTATATGTGCACTCGGGCTACTACGAGCTGCTCGACCTGCCCTGAGCCTGCCTGGTCAGCGGCTAGCACCTTGCTTGAACCTGCCTTTCGGTTCGGACCTCTATTGTTGACGCATGGTCAACACAGCCAAGACATTCACACTGCTGGCGGCCCTTGGGGGACTCGTCATCGTCGCGGGCGGTGCCCTCGGCGGATCCAGCGGATTGGTCATCGGACTCTTTCTGGGCCTCGTCATGGTCGGCGGCTCCTACTGGTTCAGCGACAAGCTCGCCATCAAATCGGCCAAGGCCCAAGCGGTCACTCGTGAGCAGATGCCCCAGTACTACGAGATCATGGAAGATCTCACCACCCGGGCCAACATGCCGATGCCGAAGCTCTACGTCTCGCCCAATCCGCAACCCAACGCCTTCGCCACCGGTCGCAACCCCAAGCATGCTGCGGTGGCAGTCACTGCCGGCCTTCTCGAGGCCATGCAGTGGGACGAAGTGCGCGGTGTTCTCGCTCACGAACTCTCACACATTCGAAACCGCGACATTCTCATCGGCTCAGTCGCCGCTTCGATCGGCATGGGCATCACCTTCGCCGCCCGCATGGCGATGTGGGGAGCGATATTCACCGGCGGCAACAACCGGAACCGCAACCCGATCGGTGAGATCGCGTTCGCTCTTCTCGCCCCGATCGCAGCAATGCTCATCCAGGCGTCGATCAGCCGGAGCCGTGAGTTCCAGGCCGACGAGTCGGCCGCCAAGATGATCGGCACCGGCGAACCTCTGGCCCGGGCCCTCGAACGTCTCGACGCCTTCGCCGCCCGGATCCCGTCCAACGTCGATCCCAACCAGGCGTCGGCCTACATCATCAATCCGCTGAAGGCCCAGGCCCGGGGTCGCAAGACCAGTGGCATGGGCAAGCTGTTCAGCACTCACCCCCCGACCGAGGAGCGCATCGCCCGTCTCCGTGGTCGCGACTGGAGCTGAGCTGGTTGAGCTGGTTGAGCTGGTTGAGCTGGTTGAAGCCTGGCTTGCCCGGATCAGTCCCGGAAGTTGCTGAACTGCAGCGGAATCCCGAAATCGCCGTCTTTGAGTTTGGCGATCACGGTCTGAAGATGGTCGCGCTTCTTTCCCTGCACCCGCAGCTGCTCGCCCTGGGTGGATGACTGCACACCCTTGAGGCCAAGACCCTTGATGAACTTGTTGAGTTCCTTGGCCTTCTCGGAGCCGATCCCGGCCTGGAGCCGGGCCGTCTGGCGGACAGCGCCCCCCGACGCCGGCTCGATCTCGCCGTAGTCGAGAACCTTGAGCGAGACTTTGCGGCGAACCAACTTCTCCTCGAGCACCTGTCTGAGCGCGGCCAGCCGATCCTCGGACGCCGACGCGAGATTGATCACGTCGTCGCCCAACGCGACTGAGGTGTCGGTGTTCTTGAAGTCGTACCGCTGGGATACCTCCCGCGCTGCTTGATCCACGGCGTTGCGGACTTCCTGATCGTCTACTTCAGAGACCACGTCAAATGTCGGCATGAAGCCAGAATGTACTACGAGATGACTAGAGCCGAGGTCGTCGCGGAGCGGTCACAGGGCGATATCGTTCCTCGTCCGAGGGTCGGTGCCCGAGCGGCCAAAGGGAACGGGCTGTAAACCCGTCGGCTTTCGCCTACGAAGGTTCGAATCCTTCTCGGCCCACTGTGAACGAGGCCCGGTGCAATCGCACCGGGCTTTGCTCAGCCCAGCATTCTCTGCATCACGACCACGTCGAGCCAGCGGCCGAACTTGCGGCCGGCCTCGCGTTCGGTGCCGACGACCGCGAACCCGCACGCGACGTGGAGCGCAATCGACGCTTCGGACGCGTCGGAGATTCGAGCGAACATCGCATGGAATCCACGCTGCGCGGCCAAGTCCACCAGTCGGCTGAGCAGGGCCTGGCCCACTCCCTCACCTCTGGCGTCGGAACTCACGTAGATGCTGTCCTCCACCGAGGTGCGGTAGGCCGGCCGGGGGCGATGCGGCGACAACGACGCGAATCCGACCACCTTGCCGTCGAGTTCGGCCACCAACACGCCGAACGCTCCACTGCGCTCCGCGATCCACTCACGTTGCTCCGGCAGTGATCGACCGACGAGATCAAACGTCGACGTGGCGTGCTCGACTTCGTGGTTGTAGATGGTCCGAAGCGCGTCGGCGTCGTCGACCGTGGCCAAGCGAATTATCATGGGTTGAGCTTCCCGATGCCTCAGTAGTCAGGTCTCAGTAGTCAGGTCTCAGTAGTCAGAGATCGCGCTGGCGATTCGGCGATTGACGAACGACGGCAGAAGCTTGGTGGAACCAGCCGCGATCTTGTTGGTCGCCCCCGGCACCACACGCGGTGTTCCCTTCTCGACGCCTGCCAATGCCGTCTCGGCCACGCGGTCGGCGCTCTGCCACAAGAAGCCTGGAACATTCGACGAGTCGTATTCTGCCCGGCTCTGGAACTCGGTTCGGGTGAACCCGGGGCAGATCGTGCTCACCTTCACACCACGCTCCTTGAGCTCATGATTGAGGGCCTCCCCGAAGCTCACCACGAAGGCCTTCGACGCGCCGTACACGGCGGTGCCCGGGGTAGGAGCCAGTCCGGCAACCGAAGCGACGTTGAGAATCGCACCGCCACCTCGAGCGGCCATCGCCGAGCCGCCGGCGTGAGACAGCCTGGCGAGTGCCGTGACGTTGACATCGATCATCGCTACCTCGCGGTCGAGATCGCCGTCGACGAATGCTCCCTGCACACCGAACCCGGCGTTGTTGACGAGAAGATCGATCGGCTTGTCGGAATCGGCCAACCTGGCCTCGACCCGGGCCAGCTGTTGGAGGTCGCCAAGATCAGCGGGAAGCACCTCCACGTCGACTTCCGACAGCTCCTCGGCCAACGCCTGCAATCGCTGAACGTTGCGGGCGACGACAACGAGGTCGGTGCCCTCCGACGCGAGACGGCGGGCCATGGCATCGCCAATACCGCTTGATGCGCCGGTGACCAGCGCGCGAGTCCATCGGGACATGTCGACTCCAGGTTCATTGGGAAATGGAAAACGTGAAATGGGAAAGGCTGGCGCGAATCTACCGTTCAGCCCGCCCTACGAACAGCAGTCACCACGTCGGCCCACTTGTCGAGCACGTCGGGATCGGATGCCAACTGTTCGGCCGCGGTGTAGGTCACGATCCGAACGGTGGGTGCGACGTCGCGGAATCGCTCGACGAGGGCACCACCCAGCTCGGACCACGAGGCCGACACGATGTAGTGGTCGAGAACCTCATCGGTCACCGCGGCCGCCATCCCGGCCAGGTCGCCGTCTCGCTGCAAGGCGTGCAGGTGATCGGACAAGCCGTCGAAGCCGTGGGCCTCGAACACCGGTGAGTAGGTGCGGGTCGATCCGTAGAAGGCGATCATCATCCGGGCGTGCTCACGAGTTGCGGTCATCTCTTCATCGGTGTCGCCCACCGCGGTCATCACCGGCACGACGAACGTGATGTCGTCGAGCGAACGCCCCGACTGCTGCGCGCCCTCCGCCACCCGGGGCCGCTGAACATCGCGAATGTAGGCCGGAGAGTTGAAGGGGTGGATGTGGATCCCATCGCATACCTCACCGGCCATTCGGCTCATCCATGGGAGAACCGCCGAGACATAGATGGCCGGATCGGGATGATCGATCGGACCGGGCAACCATTGACGCGGCAGCAGCGAAAACTGGAAGTAGTCGCCGTCGAACTGCAGCTTCGTGTCGCCCCTGAACGCGCTGAAGATCTCTCGGATCGACTCGACATACTCCTTGAGTCGTGGTCCCGGCGGGCCGTACTCGGAGGAGTAACGCCGTTCGATGTGGGCCTTGACCTGGGTTCCGAGACCGAGCGTGAAGCGTCCATCGGTGGCGTCGGAGAGTTCCCAGGCGGTGGACGCCGTAATCATGGGGCTTCGAGGGAACGCCACGGCGATGGCTGTGCCGATACCGATCGAGCTGGTGGCCAGGCCGGCCGCCGCGCACGATAGATACGCGGTGCGGCCCGACTCGGTGAGCCACATGGTGCCGAAACCGGCCGCTTCGAACGCTCGGGCCTGCTTCTGCATGGCTCTGAGCTCAAGAGCTCCGGACATGACGTCGAGTTCCAAGTGAACTACCTCCTCTGACATTCGCAGTGTGGCCGAGGTGGAGCCCGGAAGTTCAATCAGGCGAGCGATTACCGCACTGCTACCCTTCCCGCATCCAACTTGCACATCCGAAGTAGAGGCAACATGGCACCGACCGATTTTGCGGAATCAGCTGATCCAACCGAGCCGGCTGGTTCGGCCAACTCAGCCGGATCAGCCGACTCAGCCGACTCAGCCAACTCAGCCAACTCAGCGCTGGTCGCCGAGGAGTTGCTGGTCGAGGAGGAGTTGCTGGTCGAGGAGATTTCGATCGACGGCATGTGCGGGGTCTACTGAGCCACATTCAATGAAGTTCGACGCCGACGGCGCCTATCGCCTGCACCCAAAGGTTGCGATCCGGCCCGAACCGTTTGGCGCGCTCGCCTATCACTACGACAATCGGAGGCTCAACTTCCTGCGGGCCCCTGAGCTGGTCGCTCTCATCGAGTCGCTTTCCGATCACGACAGCGTCCGCCAGGCGTTCCGAGCAGCGGGTATCGAATCCCACCGGTGGCCTGCCTTCGAAACGGCTCTCGCCTCCCTCGCCGAGTCCGAAGTCCTGGTGCCCTCGTGAGTAGTCCAGCGAGCCTCACTGACCAGATGAAGAGCGGCCTCGACGCCCCCATTTGTCTCACCTGGGAGCTCACCTACGCCTGCAACCTGCAGTGCGTCCATTGCCTCTCGTCCTCGGGGCAACGCGATCCTCGGGAACTCTCCACCGTCGAGGCCGAAGCGGTCATCGACGAGATGGCCCGGATGCAGGTGTTCTACGTCAACATCGGTGGAGGAGAACCGACGATCCGGCCCGACTTCTGGCATCTGGTCGACTACGCGGTGGACCGGGGAGTCGGGGTCAAGTTCTCCACCAACGGTTCACGTATCGATGCCGAAGTGGCGCGTCGGCTCAGCGAGTCCGACTACGTCGACGTACAGATTTCGATCGACGGTGCCGATGCCGAAACCAACGACTCCATTCGTGGCGAGGGTTCCTTCGAAACCGCCACTACCGCCATGGGGAACCTACGGGAAGCCGGGTTCGGTGATTTCAAGATCAGCGTGGTGATGACCCGCCACAACATCGCTCAGCTCGACGAGTTCGCGGCCCTGGCCGAGCGCTATGGAGCACAGCTGCGACTCACCCGATTCCGGCCCGCCGGCCGGGGTGCCGAAACTTGGCACGAGCTCCATCCCAGCAACGACCAACAGGTCGAGCTGTATCACTGGCTGCTCGATCGGCCGGAGGTGCTGACCGGCGACTCGTTCTTCCACCTGTCGGCGCTCGGCGAGCCGCTCCCGGGTCTCAACCTCTGTGGTGCCGGACGGGTTGTCTGCCTGGTCGACCCGATCGGTGATGTCTACGCATGCCCGTTCGTGCTGCATCCCGACTTCCGGGCCGGCAACGTGCGTGATTCCGGTGGTTTCGCCTCGATCTGGCGCCAGAGCGACCTGTTTACCGAGATGCGCCAGCCGCAGTCGGCAGGCGCGTGCGCGACGTGCGGCCAGTTCGATGCCTGCCAAGGCGGCTGCATGGCCGCCAAGTTCTTCACCGGCATTGCCCTCGATGGCCCCGACCCAGAGTGCGTCAACGGGTTTGGTGAGGATCTGGTTGTTGTCAACTCTGCGGGTCCGGCCGGCGGGCCCGATCACTCACGGCCCACACCAGTGAGGCTGGGCGGCAGGCGCTGACTGGTCTGGCTGGTCTGGCTTGGCAATCAGCGTGTGACTTGGCTCACCAGCCGGAGCACATACCAGAACATCGTCATCAACGACCCGAAGAGGGCCAGCGCTCCTGCCACGTGGGCTTCGGCCGGGTAGTGCCGGATGATGCTCTGGGTCTGGTAGAGAATCGCCATTCCGGCCAGCACGATCATGCCGACCGAGAACCAGATGCCGAGACTGAGTCCGAATAGCACCGCGGCGACAATCAGCACGAGTGCCCCCATGAAGCCGTACATGACCATTGGTCGCAGGAACGAGAGATCCTTGCGGGTCACGAACGCCACAATCGACAAGCCGGCGAATCCGATGGCGGTGATCAACGCGGCGGTGGCCACCGTGGTCGTTCCGTTGTCCCGCACGTTGAACAGGTAGTGAAGGAACGGAGCGAAGATGAGCGCTTCGAGGGCGGCCATGGCGAACAGAGCCTGATATTGACGCACCGGGTTGAGGAGATCGGCCGCAGCCTGCGCGACGAACCACTGGCCCACCATGAAGGCACCCAGAATCAGCAGCCAGCCCACGCTATTGCGGGATACGAAGTTGTAGAGACCTCGAGCCACACCGAGATTGATGAACAGGGCCTCGATGCCGACGAAAGCCACGACTGCACCGAGCAGGTGCTGGTAAACGCGAATGACGAATTCGGAGCGGGCTTCCTCGCCGAGTGAGATGACCGGCTGCATCATCGTGTTGCCGTGGGGGTCGTTGCTCACTGTTGCTCCTCGGGGCTGGTTGGGCTGATTGGACTGGTTGGACTGATTGGACTGGCTGGACTGGTCTCCGGCATGCCGGAGCAGGCTCCTACACGTGGACACAACGATATCCGTCGTCGGCACCGGTACTCTGTCGCTACTAGAACAGATACTTCGGAGCTGATTGTCAGCGTTGAGTATCGGCACGAATCACAGGGAGAGACATCATGGGACTGTTCGACAAGGTCAAGGCGCTCATTGGCAAGAACACCGACAAGGTCGAAGACGGCATCGACACGGCCGCCGACGCGGTTGCCGACAAGGTTGGCGACGAGCATGCCGACAAGGTCGAGACGGCTGCCGAGAAGGCCAAGGACGTCGTCGAGGATCTCGCCGAAGAAGACTGAGTCTTCCAACTGGTCCCGGCGGAGCCAACTGTTGTGAGGTAGGCGGTCAGCGCTACGGTCGGCAAGACTCATGAAGCTGCTCTCGCCTGTCCGTCTGGGGAACGCCGAGGCGTCCAACCGGGTCCTCTTTGGCCCGCACGCGACGAACCTCGGCGTTCGTCGCGCCTTCTCTCCCCGTCATGTCGCCTACTACGAGCGACGGGCGCGGGGCGGCGCCGGGGTGATCGTGCTCGAGGAGGCCTCGGTCCACGAGTCAGATTGGCCCTACGAGAGAGCACCTCTCGCGGCTGATTGCGGGCCGGGTTGGGACGCAATCGTCGACGCCTGCCGACCCCACGGTTCGTTGGTCATCGGGGCGCTCGGACACAGCGGCGGCCAGGGCACCTCGCACTGGTCGCAACGCCCTCTCTGGGCCCCGTCCGACGAGCCCGAGGTCAACTCGCGGGAGATCCCCAAGATCATGGAGCCGGGCGATATCCGTGCAGTTGTCGACGGATTTGGCAACGCCGCCGGCTGGGCTGCGGCGGCCGGACTCGACGGTGTCGAGATCAACGCCGGGCAGAACTCATTGGTGCGGCAGTTCCTGTCCGGTCTGACCAACCGTCGCTCCGACGAATACGGATCCGACCGAAGCCTGTTGGCCCGAGAGGTAATTGCCGCGGTGCGGTCTTCGATCGGCGACGGGATCGTTGGTCTCAGGCTGTCGTGCGACGAGCTGGCGCCCTGGGCCGGGATCACACCGGAATCAGCGGCGGCATTGGTGACGGAACTGGGCCCTCTCGTCGACTACCTGGTGGTGGTGCGAGGTTCGATCTTCTCGGTTCCGGCCACTCGGCCCGATACCCATCACGAACCCGGATTCAATCTCGATCTGGCAGGGAATCTGGCAGGGAATCTGGGTGGGGAGTCGGGTGGCGGTCTGATCGGGGACGCGGGCGGTGCGCGGATTGTGGCCCAGGGGTCGATCATCGATGTTGGTCAAGCCGAATGGGCGCTCGACGAGGGCCGGTGCGATCTGGTGGAAATGACCCGGGCCCAGATCGCCGACGCCGATCTCGTGGCCAAGGCTGCCGCCGACCCGGCGCGAATTCGACCGTGCATCCTGTGCAACCAGACCTGCCAGGTGCGCGACAACCGCAACCCGATCATCACGTGTGTGGTCGATCCCCGCACCGGACACGAACTCGACGATCCCGAACCGTGTCCCGGAGATCTCACCGGGTCGCACGACAGGAGCCGGAGCGAGAACCAGAGCAAGGACCAGGCGCGTGCTTTGCTGGTGGTGGGTGGGGGACCGGGAGGCCTCGAGGCCGCTCGGGTGGCTGCGGAACGCGGACGCCGGGTCAGGTTGCTGGAGGCCTCCGACCAACTCGGCGGCATGGTTCTCGCGGCGGCAGAAGGAGCCGGCCGTAGACCGCTGGCCGCGATCGTCGATTGGCTGGAGGCCGAGGTGCGGCGACTGGGCGTGGAGGTCGTGACCGGCCACCGAGCCACTGCCGCAGACATCGATTCTCACGATGGCCCGGTGATCCTGGCCACCGGTTCAATGACTGCACCGCCAACGAGCCCGACTACTGCCGACGCCGGAGTCGTCTCCGTTGTGGCCCTGCTCGACGGGTCGCGGCAAGGCAATCTCGAAGAACTCGTGCCGTCCGACGGCGCCGTCGTGATACTCGATCCCATCGGTGGCCCAATCGGGGTGTCGGCCGCCGAGCTCCTGGCTCAGACCGGCCGTTCGGTCACGCTGGTCACCCCCGACGCATTCGCCGGCCAGATGCTCGCCCTCACCGGCGATCTGGCCCCGTGCAACACCCGGCTGGCGCAACTCGGTGTTGAGGTCATTCGCCGGGTGAAGGTGCGCCGGATCGGGGTCGACGAGATCACCGTCGAGCATCACTTCAGCGGAGAGCAGACGGTGTTGAAGGGAGTGGTGATCGACGCGGGTTCGCGTCTCCCCGACGACACTCTGGCCGAAACTCTGGCCGAAACTTCGGTCGATACGACCGGTCGTCACGCACGGATCGGCGATGCTGTCGCTCCTCGAACGATTCATGAGGCGATTCTCGAGGCCCGCCGCGCGGTGTTGGCACTCGACGAGTCCGGATTGTCCCCTAGGGCCTCCCAGTGAGCGCCGGGGGGCAGTTCCGCTACTTGTTCAAGCCGCTTCGCCTCGGCCCGGTGACGATCGCCAACCGCATCGTCTTCAGCGCCCACCTGACCAACTACGCCGAAGACGGAATGCCGAGCGACCAACACGTGGACTACTACGAGTCACGTGCGCGTGGTGGCGCCGGCCTGATCATCACCGAAGAGCACTCGGTCCATCCCACCGACTGGCCCTACGAGAAGATGATCCATGCCTTCCGTCCGGAAGTGGTCGAGGGCTACCGGCGCATCACGCGAGCGGTGCACGCCCATGGCACGCCGATTTTCGCTCAGATCAACCACAACGGCGGCCAGGCGTCATCGATGTACTCCCGGCTGCCCGTGTGGGCGCCGTCGCCCGTGCCCGACCCCATGTTCCGCGAGGTCCCCAAGGCAGTCGATCGCGATGAGATCGCCGAGATCATTCGGGGCTACGCCGAGGTTGCCGAGCGTTGCGTCGAAGGAGGATTCGACGGAATCGAACTGCAGTGCTCCCACAGCTCGATCGTCCGTGGGTTTCTGTCGCGGGCGACCAACCGGCGAACCGACGAATACGGCGGACCGCTCGCCAATCGGTCCCGGATCCTTCACGAGATCGTGGCGGCCGTGCGCCGGTCCATCGGGCCCGACGTCGCGCTCGGGGTGCGTCTCTGCGGCGATGAGCTGATCGACGACGGCACGACCATTGACGATGCGGTCAAGATTTCAGTCGAACTCGAGAAGCGCGGCGGTGTGGACTACATCAACACGTCGATCGGGGTGGCCACCGCTTCCCTGTTCGTGATCGAAGCATCGATGCACATCCCGCCGGGCTACGCACTGTTCATCCCGTCGGCCATCCGGGCCGAGGTCGATCTGCCGGTGATCGGAGTGGGTCGCTTCAAGGACCCGCTTCAGGCCGACCGGGCCATCGCCGACGGCCACTGCGATCTCGTGGGTGTCGTCCGGGGTCAGATCGCCGATCCCGACTTCGCGGCCAAGGCTCGGGCCGGCATGACTGCCGAAACCCGCCTTTGTCTGTCCTGCAATCAGGAATGCGTGGGCCGGATGGGTCTCAATCGTTGGCTGGGGTGCGTCGAGAACCCGATGACCGGCCGCGAGAACGTTCTTCCGGCTCCCGTCGTTCGCTCCAACCGGCGCGACGTCTTGGTGGTTGGGGCCGGTCCGGCCGGACTCCAGTCGGCGATATCGGCGGCTTCGCACGGCCACCGGGTCACCGTGGTCGAACGATCCGATGTCGCGGGCGGGAAGGTGCGTTGGGCTTCGTCGGTTCCCAACCGGGCCGAATTGGGCGATGTCACACGAAATCAACTCGTGGAGTGTGATCGCCTTGGTGTCGACATCGAGTTCGGCGCCAAGGTCGACGTTGAGATGGTTCGCCGGCGTCGCCCTGATGTGGTGGTCGTGGCCACCGGGTCAGAGTTCAACCCGCCGTATTGGATGCCCGGCGCCGACGATGCGTTCAGTCGGCGAGTGGTCGACACCGTGGCCGTACTGAGCGGTGCCGCCGAACCGCAGGGCGATGTGCTCGTGGTCGACCAACTCGGATTCCATGAGGCGACATCGGTGGCAGAGCTCCTGGCCGACCGGGGATGCAATGTCGAGATCGTCACGCCGGGCATGGTCGTGGGACAGGATCTCGGCATCACTCTCGACATGGAGAACTGGTGGATGCGGGCCGAAGCGAAAGGCATCCGCCAGACCACCGACCGAATCGTCACCCATGTGGCCGACGGAGAGGTCGGTCTCATGTATCACCTCACCGGTGCGGCCGAGACCCGCCGGCCCGACTGGCTGGTGTTGAGCCTTCCGATGAGGGCCGCCGATGGTCTGTATCTGGAGCTCGATACGAGCAGCGCCGAGTTGGGCATCGAGGTTCATCGAGTGGGCGACGCTGTCGCCCCTCGACGAATCCACTCTGCTGTGGTCGACGGCGACCGGGTAGGACGGATGCTGTGACTGACTTGCCGGACCTGACTGACTTGCCGGACTCGCGTGAGTTGCCCGACTCGCCTGACATGCTCGCGGTGGTGGCCACGCGTGATGGGGTGTACCCGGCCAGCGGACTGGAAGCGATCGCCGAATGCCACGGCCGAGCTGTGGTGTTCGACATCGACGGGCTTCAGCCGGCGGTGCTGGCGACTTGGCTCGTTGGTGTCGTGGACGACATCGAGAACATCGCGGCCGTGGTTCTGCCCGGCTCGCCGGACGGCCGTGATCTGGCACCGTGTCTCGCCGCTCTGCTCCAATGGCCACTCCTGGCCGGAGCGGTGTCGGTTGAGCCCGGCGGCGCCACCGTGGCGCGCCGCGGCGGCCTCGTCCTCGAACACCACGCGATCGACACGCCATTCGTAGCCACCTTGCAGCCGGGGGTCAGGGGGATACCGGCCGACCTCCAAACTCCAGCCATCGGTGTACCAGGCAGCCCAGGCAGCCCAAACAGACCAAGCAGCCCAGGCAGCCCAGGCCCCGACCCGGTGGTAGTCAGCGTCAGCACGCCCGACGCCTCCGAACTCGACCTGGTAGAAGCCTCCCGAATACTGGCGGTGGGAGCCGGTCTGAAGCACGAGGGATTCGTGGAACTGGCCGGTCGTGTCGCGGCCGAACTCGGAATGTCGCTCGGGGCGACCCGGGTGATCACCGATTGGGGATGGCTGCCTTTCGAGCGACAGATCGGAACCACCGGCGCGATGATCAACCCCGATGTGTACGTGGCGCTCGGCATCAGCGGGGCGGTGCAGCACATCTCCGGTCTGGGTGAGCCCGACCACATCGTGAGCGTCAACACCGACGGTAATTGCCCGATGGCGGCAATGGCCGAGACCAATCTGGTGTGCGACGCTCAGAGAATGTTGATCGCACTCGCCGACCGGCTTCAGCTCGAAGTCGACCCCGGCCTTCGGGAGCTGGTTCTGGAAACAAATCAGGAATCAACCCCGGGTGCCACAGGAGATGCCGGTCAAGATGACTGAGTCCGCCGCGTCCGCTGAGACTGACTTCGACATCATCGTGGTCGGGGCCGGCCCCGCCGGGTCGACCGCCGCTCTTGTGGCGGCCCGGTCTGGCAAGTCGGTCTGTTTGATCGAACGGGGAACCTTTCCCGGTTCCAAGAACATGTTCGGTGGAGTGATCTACGGCCGAGTTCTCGACTCGCTGATACCGAACTGGTGGGAACAGGCCCCGGTTCAGAGGTGGGTGACCCGCCGCGGGACGGTGGTGATGACCCCCACGCAGAGCCTCACCGTCGACTATCGATCAGCCGGATGGGGTGAGGCTCCCTACAACGGCGCAACAGCATTTCGTCCCGACTTCGATGCCTGGCTGGCCGACCACGCGGTGGCGGCCGGAGCCACTCTCGTGTGCAGCACGACTGTCACCGGTGTGAGCCGCGACTCGTCGGGCCGGTTCTCAGTGGTCAGCACCGATCGCCCGGACGGCGATCTCAGCGCTCGTGTCGTGATTGCGTGCGACGGAGTCAACTCGTTCATCGCCAAGGACGCCGGGCTCTACCCCCACGCCGGCGACACCGCCCACTTCACGCTCGGGGCCAAGGAAGTGTTGGCGCTGCCCCGCGAAGCAATCGAGGACCGTTTCGGTCTCGTCGGAAACGAGGGAGCCGACCTCGAGATCATTGGCTGCACCGGCGACATTGCCGGCGGCGGCTTCATCTACACCAATCTCGAGTCGATCGCGGTTGGCGTGGTGCTCCGGCTCTCCGATCTGGCCGAGTCCGAGCATCGCGCCGAGAAGCTGATCGCCGAACTCAAGGGCCATCCGATGGTCGCTCCACTGGTGAGAGGAGCCGAGCTACTGGAATACTCGGCTCACCTGATTCCCGAAGGGGGCTACGACGCCATGCCGACCCTGGGCGCTCCGGGTCTGATCATCTCCGGCGATGCCGCGGCGTTCTGCCTGGGTGGCGGACTGTGGCTCGAGGGTGTCAACTTCGCGATCGGTGGCGGGCAAGCGGCGGCCGAGGTGGCATGTGCCGGGCTCGACCGAGGTGACGACGGCATCGGCAAGTCGATGGTCGACGACTACAGGTCTCGGTTGGAGGACACCTTCGTTCTCGCCGATCACAAGAAGTTTCGCAACGCCCCTGGCCTTGTCCTGTCCGACCGGATTCAGTTCCGGTACCCCCAGCTTGTGTGTGATCTGCTCGAAGGAGTGTTCCGAGTCGAGAATCCCGAGCCCAAGCCCGGACTCATTCGGCTGTTCTTCCGCACGGCCAGGAAGTCGGGCTTGAAGATGCGCCACATTCTCGTCGACGGGTGGCGTAGTGCCCGGACCTACGGCTGATGTTTGCCACCGACCCCCCGGATCCGACGATGGCTAGCTCCGCCCCGGCGTGGCCCCCTGTCTCCTTCGAGGACCGCATGGCCACGGTCGACTTCCGCGTATCGAGCCGGGCCCACATCACGCTCGACTCGAGTGTGTGTCGTGGCTGCCCCGCCAAGGCGTGCATCGTCGCGTGCCCGGCCAATCTGTTCGTGCCGACCAGCGACGGCGGAATGCTCTTCAACTACGAGCAGTGCTTCGAGTGCGGTACTTGCTACATGGTCTGCAATGGGGAGGGCGCCATTTCGTGGTCGTACCCCGAGGGTGGTCACGGCGTGGCCTTCAAGCGGAGTTGATCCGGTGAGAGTCGCCGTGTGCATGAAGTGGGTCGACACCCGTCCCGAGATCGACCCGCTATCGGGTGAGGCCGCGGCCGATCAGCGTTGGTTCGCGGCCAGCCGAGCCGATCAGGCCGCCCTGGAGTCCGCCCTCAGCCTCGGCGATCAACTGCTCGAACGACGGGCTTCCGGCGGCGATGCGGGAGAAACCCGGGAACCATTCGAGTTGACGGTGGTGTGTGCCGGTCCTCCGGAATCGGAGTCGATGCTGCGTGATGCCCTCGCGACCGGAGCCACACGTGCCGCGAGGGTCGACATCGATCCCACCCTCGATTCGGCTGATGTCGCCGCGGCCGTGTCCCCCGTATTGGCCGACGTCGATTTCGTGTTCTGCGGAAACTGGAGCGTCGATCGCGGGACCGGATCGTTTCCGGCCTTCCTTGCTCACGAACTCGGCGTGGCCCAGGCACTCGGCTGCACTGATGTTGGTTTGGTCACCCAGGGGAGTGAGGCCGCTGGGTCGGCTGGGTTGGCTGGGGTGGTGCTCGAGGGCGAGCGGCGACTCGACGGTGGTCGAAGAGAGCGGGTGCGCCTGACCAACCGCGGTGTCGTGTCGGTCGAGGGCGGCACCGATCTGCGAAGGGCCGGGTTGAGAGCGGTCTTGGCCAGCGCCGACGAGCCGGTACATGTGCTTGCAGGCGTCCGCGGGGCAGGTTCAACTCGAACCGAAGGCGCGGCGGCCCGAGGTCGGGCCCAGTCGTCGAGCTCGTCGAGCAGCGCCAAGCATCGAGTTGTGGCCTCGGGTCCGTTCAGGCCTCGCTCACGAAACCTGCCGATCCCCGATGATCCCGAACCGAGGATTCGACTGATGACCATCGCTGGAGCTCTAGTCGAACGCGAGACGAGCCAGGCCGTGCACCTCGACCCGTCAGCCGCGGCCGATCAGCTCCTCGACCGGCTATCGGAATGGGGTGTGGAGGCCGATCCAGAGCAGGCGTCAGACCACGAGCCGGCCGGCGAGCCGGATCACGACCGTTGAGTGACCTCGGGTCGCACACTTCCCCCGAAGTGTCGCGAAGGCCACCGCTCACACTCGTGATTCCTCTGGGTGCGACCGAGCAGCATGGTCCACATCTGCCTCTCGACACCGACACCCGGATCGCTGAGGCCATTGCCGCGGGTGTGGCTGCCGCATCGAGTGATTTGATCATCGGCCCGACCGTGGCGATCGGCGCTTCGGGAGAACACGCCGGTTTCGCGGGCACGTTGTCGATCGGCACGGAAGCCCTCACCGAGCTGCTCGTTCAGTTGGTTCGCAACACCGGGTCCGAGTTCTCGCGAGTGGTCTTGATCAACGCTCACGGAGGCAATCACGACGCCGTTACCGAAGCGGCGAGGGTTTGCAAACACGAGGGTCGGGACCTTGCGGCCTGGTCGGCTCGGATCGTCGGTGCCGACTCCCATGCCGGGCGCACCGAGACGTCGTTGATGCTCGCGATCGCGCCGGATCTTGTTCGAACAGATCGTGCTGAAGCCGGCGTCACCGACTCGATTTCGGGCCTGATGGGGGAACTCCGGAGCGGTGGGCTCATGTCGGTGACCCCCAATGGAGTGCTCGGTGACCCGACGGGCGCTTCGCTCGATGAAGGTGAACGTCTGCTGGTGGAGTTGATCGCCGACGCCGTCGAGAAGCTTTCGGTCCGATAGTCGGTCGGGAGGTCGGGAGGTCGGGAGGTCGGTCGGGAGTTGGGTCGGGAGCATGACCCCGGTGGGGCGCCGGGAGTGCGACGCTGGTCTGGTGGATGATCCTGTCGTACTGATCACCGGAGCGGCCCGAGGAATCGGCGCGGCCACCGCACTTCGCCTGGCGGCCGATGGTTGGGCCGTGATGGCTGTCGACTCATGCGCCGATAATCCGGCCATCGGGTATCCGCTCGCCACACCGGCCGATCTCGACTCGGTGGTGGCGGCCGCGGGCGCTCGAGCCGCGGCCGCGGTGGCCGACGTGAGAGATCAGTCGGCCCTCGACTCGGCCGTCGCCGACGCCGTCGACAGGTTCGGCCGTCTCGATGCCGTCGTGGCGGCCGCCGGAGTGGTGTCGGGGGGCGTCCCGCTCTGGAAGGTCGGTGACGAGACATGGGACTCGATTGTCGACACCGACCTCACTGGCGTCTACCGAACGGTGAGGGCCGCTGTCCCGGCGATCCTCGAAACGTCGCCGCTGGGATGTGGCCGAGTGGTGGCCGTGGCTTCGGCAGCCGGCTCTCTCGGATTGCACCACATGGCTGCATATGCCGCCGCCAAGCACGGCGTGATCGGAGTCGTGCGCTCGCTGGCGGCCGATCTCGCCGGAACCGGGGTGACCGCCAACGCGGTTTCCCCCGGATCCACCGCCACACATATCCTCGATGCCTCTGCCGCCATCTACGGAATCGAAGACACTCAGCGGTTCGTGGCCCATCAGGAGCCACTGGGTCGCCTGATTGAGCCAGACGAAGTGGCCTCGACCATCGCCTGGCTTTGCTCGCCCGACGCGTCGGCGATCACCGGCGCGGTGATACCGGTCGATGGCGGGATGACTGCCACCAACTGACGGCGCGCTCGCCTGGTCTCGTACTGACAACGTCAGTTGACGCTGGTACGTTCGCGCCGTCCGGTTGTTCGACGTCACGTGAGACGTCAGGAAGGTGATGCCATGAAGACCAGAGCTGCAGTGCTGCGTGAGATCAATACTCCATGGATGGTCGAGGAAATCGAACTCGACGGCCCCCAGCCCCGTGAGATTCTGGTCAAGACTCTCGCGGCCGGCATGTGCCACTCCGACGAACACGCCCACAACGGCTCCATGAGCGTGCCTCTCCCGATCGTGGGGGGCCACGAAGGCGCCGGCGAGGTGATCGCTCTCGGAGAGGGAGTCACCGAGTTCGAGGTCGGCGATCACGTGGCTTGTTCGTTCATTCCGTCGTGCGGAAAGTGCACCTGGTGCGCCCGGGGCATGCAAAACCTGTGCGACCTCGGATCTCAGCTTCTCGAGCCCGGAATGATGGCCGGCGGATTTCGCCACCACGCGTCCGACGGCACCGACATCTCGCCATTGCTCAAGTTGGGCACGTTCGCCGAACACATGGTGCTCAGCATCGACAGTGCCATCAAGATCGAACGAGACATCCCGGCCGGGCCGGCTGCTCTCGTGAGTTGCGGAGTCACCACCGGCTACGGCTCAGCGGTCAACCGCGCTGATGTCACGGCAGGCGACACCGTCGTGGTGGTCGGATGTGGCGGCGTCGGTATCTCGGCGGTCCAAGGCGCCCATGCCGCTGGTGCCAAGAACGTGATCGCAGTCGACCCGTCGGAGTTCAAGCGAGAGAGCGCCATGAACTTCGGGGCCACTCACACGGCGGTCTCGATGGACGAGGCATCGGCGCTGGTCGGCGGCCTCACCGTGGGAGTCATGGCCGACAGCACCATCCTCACCCCCGGTGAGCTCACCGGCGACATGATCCTCCCGGCGCAGTTCCTCACCCGCAAGGGCGGAACTGTCGTGGCCACCGCGGTCGCCAACGAAGCGAGCATGGATGTTCAGCTCAATCTGTTTGCGTTTGCCATGATGAACCAGGAGCTCAAGGGCTGCTTGTTCGGATCGGTAGCTCCCCGCAAGGAGATCCCCAACTTGTTGTCGATGTATCAGGCCGGTCAGCTCAAGCTCGACGAGATGATCACCAACACCTACACGCTCGACGAGGTCAACCAGGGCTACGACGACATGCTCAACAACAAGAACATCCGTGGTGTGATCACATTCGACTGATTCCTGAGGCTGATTCCGTGACCCAACTCGACGACCGGAGCGTTCTGGCCGCGCTCGACGAGGCCATGGTCGGTCGCCGTCGAGAGCTTGAGCTGCTCGTCGCCGCGCTGGCCGCCGGCCGGCACGTGCTGTTGGAGGGCCCGCCCGGCACTGGCAAGTCGACCATGCTTCGAGCCGCGGCCGATGCCGCTCACCGAGGGTTCGTGTTCGTCGAGGGCAACGCTGAGCTCACTCCGGCTCGTCTCGCCGGGCAGTTCGATCCGTCGAGAGTTCTTGGAGAGGGATACACGCCCGACGTCTTCGTGGACGGGCCCCTGGTTGAGGCCCTCCGAGAAGGATCTCTGCTCTACGTGGAAGAGCTCAACCGAGTGCCCGAGGAGACGGTCAATCTTCTGATCACCGTCATGTCGGAGGGTGATCTCAACGTTCCGCGGGTCGGCCGGATCGCCGCGGCCGACGGGTTTCGCATCGTCGCCGCGATGAACCCGTTCGACAACGTGGGCACGTCGCGGGTTGCGGGCGCGATCTACGATCGGATCTGCCGCATCACCATGGATTATCAGTCGGCCGCCGACGAGGACGGCATCGTCGCTCGTCGAGCCGGTGGTGCCGACGAGGACCTGCGATTTCGTGCGGTGGCGGTCACTCGGGCCACCAGGAGCCATCCCGAGATCCGAGTCGGATCGTCGGTTCGTGGAGCCATCGATCTGGTCGAGGTCGCCCGTCGACTGGCGCGCATCCGCGACACCGACGTGTCGGATCCATCGGTCGGCCTCGACTCGGCCCTGGTCGCGCTGTCGGGGCGCATACGACTCCACGAAGGCGGAGACCGCCGGGCCGAGGACGTGATCCGCGAGATCTGGGAAGCGGTCAGCAGCGAAGGCGACGACCCAAAACACCCAGCCCCGAACGGGGCGACGACGGACCACCGCTGACGCTCGAGGGCGACGACGCCCGCGAGCAACTCGAGGCGGAGCGAAGGCGCACCAAGCCCCGGGGCGAAATGTCCCGAGATCCGAGGTTCGCCGAGCTCAGTCCGGAGGTCGGAGAGATCGACGACGACACGCTCGCCGAGATGACCGATGAGGACCTCGACGCCATACTCGAGATGCTGGCCGACATGAGCGGCGCGACCGATCGACGCCTAGCGGCTGTCGCCGCGAAGATTGCTGGTCGTCTGGTGCTCGATGCGGCCCGGTCGGGACCGGTGTCGTCGGCCGGCGTCGGCCGCATGGTGAGCCTCCCGGCCGATCGGGCCAGCGGCGACATCGACCTCGATGCCAGCCTCGAAGAGTTGATCAGGGCCAAGTCCTCGTCGCATCCACCTTCGCTCGACGCGTTGAGAGTCAGAGGCTGGCGCCGTCCGAAGACCGCATTGGCGCTGGTGATCGACCGCAGCGGTTCGATGAGTGGTCATCGTCTCGCCACCGCGGCCGTGGCGGCCGCCGCCTGTGCGTGGCGGGCCCCCGACGACTGGTCGGTGCTGGCCTTCGGCGAGCAGGTCCTTGCTGTCAAGTCACAGGACCGCCACCGGAGGGCGCCCGAGGTGGTCGACGACCTGCTCAGGCTGAAGGGTCACGGCACCACCGATCTGGCCGCGGCACTGGGGGCGGCCCACGATCAGCTTGCTCGTTCGAACGCGAAGCGCCGGATAACCATTTTGCTCTCGGACTGTCGGGCCACCGCTGGCGATGATGCTCTCGCCTCGGCCCGACGGCTCTCCGAACTGTGCATCGTCGCACCGGCCGACGACGATGAGGACGCCCGCCACTTTGCGGCGGACACCGGCTCGCGGTTGGCGATGATCTCCGGGCCGGTCGACGTGTCAGCGGCGATCGGGCGAGTTCTCGAGGGGTGAGTTCGGTGACGGGGTCTCGCCAGGTCGGTCCAGATCGGGCCAGGCCGGTTCAACGGGGGTCGGCCTGCGGGCCACGCAATAGCCGCCCGGGTCGCTCGCCGGTGAACTCATCGTCGACCACGGTCACGGTGCCGCGGCAGACCGTTGCCCGGTACCCGGTGGCCCTCTGCACGTAACGGTTGGCGCCGGTCGGAAGGTCGCCCTCCAGGTGGGGGAGTTCCACCGAGAGACCGTCGATGTCGATCACATTGATGTCGGCTCGCAGGCCGGGAGCGATCAGGCCTCGGTCGTGGAGGCCGTAGAGCTCCGCGGTCTGACGGGTCTGACGGTGCACCACCCACTCCAACGGCAGATGCTCTCCACGGGTGCGGTCCCGTGCCCAGAACTGGAGCATGAAGGTGGGCATTCCTCCGTCGGCGATCGTGGCGCAATGGGCGCCCGCGTCGGCCAGTCCCATGCGGGTGAACGGGTGCTGGTGCATTTCACGCAAATGATCGATGTTGTGGTTGGCGTAGTTGAACAGCGGGAAATAGAGAAGCCCGCGACCGTTGTTGCTCATGAGGTGGTCGTAGGCGACCTCGGGGGCGGTCAGACCGGTTCGTCGGGCGATCGCCGCGACACTCGCCGACGGGTCGGGCTCGTAGTCGGCCTCACCGGCGAAGGGATACAACTTGTCCCAGGTGCGGGTGATGAACGTGATGAAGTCCGACCAGACCGCAGGGGTCTCGGCGATCAGGTTGGCTCTCACCTCGGGCTTGCGAAGTTCGGCAATGCGCTGGTCGGCGGGAAGCTGGGAGACGAGCCCCCAAGTCGGGCAGAGCATGAACGGGTGTGCGGTCGAGGGCCACGACTCGAGAATTCCGACGGGCCGACCCGACACCTGGGCCAGCAACTGAAGGCCGTCGGCGTTGGCCTCCTCCAGCAACCGCAGATCCTCACGCCAGAGGTCGGGATGGGTGTCGGGCTGGTTGAGGTTGAACACGACCGGTTGCCCCGTGATGCTCGCGACCTCGCGAAGCCACGTGAACGATCCCGGCACCTCCGGGTGATGGATCGCGCATTGGAACACTCCGTGACCGGCAGCCTTCATGGCCTCGGCCACCGCCAACAGCTCGGCTGGGGCGGCGAAGGTGCCGGGCACCATCTCGCCGTCCACGGAACGGTGCAGCGGGGTACGGGAAGTAGAGAATCCGAGGGCGCCGGCTTCGAGGGCTTCGCGGGTGAGGGCGGCGATCGCCTTCACGTCGTCCGGTGTGGCGTCTCCGGTGGATCGATCACCCATCACGTAGGCCCGCAGAGCTCCGTGGGGGATCTGCGTCGCGAGATCGAGCACCCATTCGCGGCGGTCGAGGGCGTCGAGGTATTCGGGAAACGTCTCCCACTCCCACGAGATGCCTTCGTGCAGTGCGGCTCCCGGGATGTCCTCGACACCTTCCATGAGTTCGATCAGCCAGTCGCGGCGATCGGGTGAGGCCGGAGCGAATCCGACACCGCAGTTGCCCATCACGGCCGATGTCACTCCGTGCCATCCCGACGGTGTGAGCTCGGGGTCCCAAGTGGCTTGGGCATCGAAATGGGTGTGTATGTCCACGAATCCTGGAGTGACCGTGAGGCCTTCTGCGTCGATTGTCCGGTGGGCCGGGCCGACATCGGATCCGACCTCCACGATCCGTTCCTGATCGATGGCGATGTCGGCAACTTGTTGACCTGGGAGGCCTGGTTGGCCGGATTGGCCCGAGCCGTCGATCACCGTTCCGTTGCGAATTACCAGATCGTGCACGTATCCCCCGGGGTTGGTCTCGTGGAAGTCAGCCCGAACAGTAGGCCGTGGCGGCGCTACGGTCCCGTTTGTGGCGCCTCCCTCCCAGCGAAGCCAGCCAAACCAGCCGGACCAGCCAGACCAGCCAGACCAGCCGTCGGTCCTGCCCCCCGCTGGATTCCTCCTGCGGCTGGATCCATTGGTCCGGAGGATCGACCGCGGGCGCATCCTCGTGGGCGGCGCTCCGCTGAGGATTCTCAGGCTCTCCGACTCCGGTGCCGATGCGGTCGACGAGTGGGACGATGGTGAGCCGCTCGACGAGTCGACATCCCGCCGACGTCTGGCCCGCAGACTTCTCGACGCCGGCATGGCTCATCCAAGCATCGACACCACCACGGTGACCGACCTCGATGTCACGGTGGTGGTGCCGGTTCGTGACAATCCGGACGGCCTCGATCGGTGTCTCACCGCGCTCGGAGTGGCTGGGGTGGGCGGAGAGGGCGATGAGAAAGCGTCCGAGGTCATTGTTGTCGACGATGCTTCGGCCGATCGCGACTCGTCTCGTCGCATCGCCGAGACCCACGGAGCCACCTTTGTGGGTCGTGATGTCAACGGTGGCCCGGGTGCTGCCCGAATGACCGGGTTCGAACATGTCGACACCGATTTCGTGGCCTTTGTCGATTCAGATGTCGAGGTGCGACCCGGGTGGACCGCCCGGCTCGGTGGTCATTTTGTCGATCCGACGGTGGCGGCCGTGGCCCCACGAGTCCGGAGCCGCCGTGGGTCGGACCTACTTGCCGCCTATGAACGCCACAACAGCCCACTCGACCTGGGTGACGTCGCCGGCCCGGTCGGCCCCGGACGATTGGTGAGCCATCTGCCGTCCGCGGCACTGATCGTTCGGTCCTCGGCGCTCCGAGAGGTGGGGGGATTTGATCCCGATCTTCGATGGGGAGAAGACGTCGATCTGATCTGGCGATTGACCGACCGGTCCGAAGGTGTGCGCTACGAACCATCGGTCGAGGTGATCCACGACCACCGCCCCGATTGGCGAGGTTGGTTCCGCCAACGCCGCCGGTACGGAGCCTCAGCCGCCGCGCTGGCAGTTCGTCATGGCGACAAGGTCGCTCCCGCCAGGTGCTCACGATGGAGCGCTGGCGCGTGGGGTCTGGTGGTGACCGGCCATCCGGTCGTGGGGGTGGCAGCGGCCGCCGGGTCGACCGCGGCGCTGGTGAAGCGGCTCGAATCATTGCCGCATCCTGCAGTCGAGGCGGCGCGGCTCGCGGGTCGTGGCCACGCTATGGCGGGTCTCGGTCTGGCCCGGGCGACCGTGCGGGCCTGGTGGCCCCTGGTGGTGGCGTTGGCGGTGGTCTTTCCTCGTCGCCGAGCCGCTCTGGCGGCAGTGATGCTGACGCCAGCGGTAACCGACTGGCTACGGGGGAACCGCCCCACCGGGGCATTGCAGTCGATTGCCCTGCGCACCGCCGACGACATGGCTTATGGCGTCGGGGTGTGGGAAGGGGTGATCTCGCATCGAACCGCTGTTCCTCTGTTGCCGAGATTTTCTGACTTCCCAGGGAGACGCGCCGCGGTCGGTGACATTACGGTCGGCTGACCATGAGCCGCCTGATCGAATCCAGAGTCGAATCGCTGCTCGCCCGCTGCCGCAGGGAGGTCGATGAGGGCGCCCTTCCCGGATGCCAGGTCGCGGTCGGTTTCCGAGGAGAACTGGTGTTGTCCGAGGCGTTCGGGGATGTCGCCACCACCAATCGCCTCCACACCTATTCGGCGGTCAAGCCCACCGTGAGCCTCACCGTGCTCCAACTCGCGCACGACGGTCTGATCGACCTGCGGTCGCCGGTAGGCGACTCGATCCCGGAGTTCGCCACCAACGGCAAGGAGGAAGTGACCGTCTCACAGGTCCTGTTGCACTCCGGGGGCTTCCCGTCGGCGCCGATGGCCTGGAAAGTCTGGGACGACCGGCCGGGCCGGCTGGAGCAATATGCCAAGTGGCGACTGAACTGGGAGCCGGGAACTCGTTTTGAGTACCACCCGACGTCGGCCCAATGGGTTCTGGCCGACATCATCACGTCAGCCACCGGACGACATCACGCTGACGTGATCACGGAGCTGGTGATGAACCCGGCCGGTTTGGGGCGATGGCTCGCCATTCCGATTGACGACCAGGACGGGATCGTCGATTCGGTCAACGTGGGAGTGACCCCTGACCCCGAGGAACGGGCCCGCGAACTCGGTTTCGAGATGCCGATCACCGAAGTGACCGACGATGCGCTGCTGGGGCTCAACCACCCTGCGATTTGTGCCGCCGGCAACCCAGGAGCCGGTGGCATCGCCTCCGCCTCCGACCTGGCCCTCTGGTATCAGGCGATCCTGCACGACGAAGGTGAGATTCTCCACCCCGAGGTGAAACACGATGCGCTCGAGGTCGTTCGCCAGAACCACGTCGATTGGATGGGGGTGACAGCCAATCGCACCCATGCGTTCGTGCTCGGCGGAGACGATGGCCAGGCGCTGATGCGGGGCTACGGCCACACGACCGGGCCGTGCACCTTCGGGCACGGCGGGGCCAAAGGTCAGAGCGGCTGGGCCGATCCCAGCACAGGGATCTCTCTGGGATTCATGACCAACGGCCTCGATCGAGATGATTTCGTCCACGCCCATCGCGGCGCGGCCATTTCGTCGATGGCGGGGGCTCTCACGACTCCGTAGGTCTGAGGGCGTGCTCGGCCGTCCGGAATACCGCGGTCCACAGAGCCATCAGGGCGATCATTGCCCCGAAGACGACCGGAGGGGTCACACCCACACCGTGTTGGTCGGCCAATAGTCCGATCAGCAGTGGTGTGGTCACGAACCCGAGACTCGATGCCGCCAGCTGGTAGCCGACGGCCCGGCTCGCCCGATCCGGTCCGAGGTAGACCGGCGTGCGGTTCATCATCAGCGGGAACATCGGGGCGAACGCCAGCCCGGCTATCGGCAACGCCGCTGGTCCGAGACCGAACGCGTCGAGCCAAAGTAGTGCAGCCGCCGCGATCGCGAGAACCATCACGGCATACATGAGGCGTTCCGGCGGCAGTAGGTGCCCGACCGCGCCGAGTCCGAGCCGACCCACGGTGAGGCCTCCCCAGAACGACGCCACCAGAATTCCGGCGAGCCCGTCGGCCATGCCGTGTTCTTCGGTGAGAAGAGTGAACCCCCACTGGCCGAGCGCCACCTCCACTCCGACGTAGACGGTGAACCAGGCCAGCATCAGGGGCAGCAGATGCCTCGGCGGAGATACCGCCGAGGAGGCCCGTGCCTCCACTGCCGGATGACGAGGCGCATCGTCGAAACCACCTCGAGCCGACCACATGACCGACAGAGCAACAGCCTGGCCACCGATGAGGATGGCAAACGGCCAGCGCCACGAAATACCGGCCGAGATCAAGCCGGCGCTCAGCAACGGACCGGCCGTGGCCCCGACCCCGAAAGCGGCGTGGAGCAGCCCCATGGCGCGAGCACCGTGGGTCAGGGCGGTCCAGGCGTTGGACACCGAATCGATCGTGCCGTTGCCCAAGCCCATTACGACATAGGCGGCGACCATTGTCTCGAAGCTGGGCGCGGCGATCAGCCCGGTGACCCCGAGCGCACTCACGGCGATGGCGATTCGCAGCACCCTGGCGGTACCGAGTCGTTCGGTTAGGTGGCCCGACGCTGCGCTCGACACCGTGTAACCGACCGTGAACCCGCCGAGAATCACGGCGAGTCCGCTTTCGGCGCGACTGAACTCGTCACGCACGCTCGGCCATGCCGTTCCGATGATTCCTTCGGGTAGCCCGAGAACGATGAAGGCCGTGAAGGTCGCTATCAGGGCGAGGCGCACACTCCGAGGATCGGTGACCGGGGGAGTGGGCTCTGTCGCCGAGGTGGGGTCAGCCTCGGCTTCGGTCACGCAGATACCTGGCGGCAACTTCACGCGACTCGGGATCGTTGGTGGCGCTCAGGAGCGCGTCGGCGTCCGACCAACATCCTCCGGTGGGAACGAGGGCCTCAGCAGCGGCATCGACGGCATGAAGCGTGGCCTTCAGGGTGAGGGCGGATTTCGAGGCGACCAGCTCGGCGAGTTCGCCGACCCGTGTGGTGAGCTGGTCGTCGTCGACCACTTCGTTGAGTAGTCCGAGGCTCAGGGCCTCAGTGGAGGTGAATGGCCGGCAGGTAATGACCAAGTCTCGTGTGGCGGCCGGACCGATCTCGCGAACGAGCCGTGGTATCCCTCCCCAGGCCAACGGGATGCCGATGTCGACTTCGGGGATGATCCACCGGGTCGATTCGGCGGCGAGGCGTAGATCGCAGGCCGCGGCCAACAGGACCCCGCCCCCTACGCAGTGACCGTGCACGGCCGCGATGGTGACGGCTTCCATTCGTTCGATGGCTTCCACCATTAGCCGGCCCAGATCGGCTGACTCGCGAGCCGAACGACGGCCGGTGATCTCATCGGTGCCGGACTCGGTGGCGGTCCCGGCACCGAGGCCTGTGTCTCCGAATGTCGACAAGTCGGCACCGGCGCAGAACGCCCGGCCCGCTCCCGAGACGACGACCGCCTTCACTTCCGGCCTGGCGCTGAACCAGGCGGCCGCTTCGATGAGCTCTTGGAGACAGGTCGCCGAGAGTGGGTTCAGCGACCGCGGCTGGTTGAGGACGAGTTGTCCGATCGGGCCGTCCACCCGGGTCTCAATGGTACGTCTGTCAGTTGACACTCACGGATTGTCGCACCATGTGAGACCTTGTGCACATTGAGATCAGCCAGCTCTGAGGCTGCTCTCCTCCATGGTGCTCGGGTGCTCGTCGGGCGACGGTTCGAGGATGGAAACCGCACCGGTCATGGCTTCGAGTCGAGCCCACTCGGTGACGTCGGAGTCTTCGGTCATGAACACGATCTGCTGAGACTCGGATGCCCTCACCAGTAGTTCGAGCAGCGGTGCCTTGAGCTCGGGGTCGAGCCCGTTGAGGGCGTCGTCGAGCAAGAGCGGGAGGCTTTCCTGGGCGGGCCCGATGTCGCGCACCGATGTCAGACGGGCGACGAGAGCATCAGCGAGTGAGGTCCCTTCATCGGTCTGAGACGGGTTCGTGATGGCGGTGCTGGTGGCCTCGATCACCCTTCGGCGCTTGGTTGCTTCCTGGATCTCCGCCTTGTATTCGAGGGCCCAGTCGGCCGGAACCGAGCCGGCGATCTTTGACCAGGTCTCGGTGGCTCGGGTCAGCGCAGCGGATGTCTCTAGCAAGCGTTGCCGAGAGCCCTCACTGTCGAGAAGTCCGTTGACCCTCTGAAGATGGAATCCGAGATAGGTCTGGGCGCCGGCCTCGGCCAGCGCGTCCTCCTCGGCCCGCCTGGCCTTCTGCATCCGCTGGTTCTGAATGAAGGAGACGGCGGTGATGACGGCGGCTCCCATAACGAACACCATGGCAAGGGCTCGGCTCACGAGAATCGCTGACGGCACCGCGGCCAGCGCCGCGAAGGCACCACCGAAGAACGACGCTCTGCGGAACTTTTCGGCCATGGCTTGGACCGCCTCGAACTCGTCGTGGCGCTTCTCGATCCGGCTGACGACGGCGGCATCCTCGGGTGCGGAACCTGCTGATTCGGCGGCCTCTTCAACGGCGGCCTCCGCCTCGATGACCTGTTCGACCGCGCCCCAGAGTTCAGCGGGGTTGACCGCGGCAAGTTGCCGCACGATCTGTTCATGGTTGGTACTGGTGGTGAGGTCAGAGGCCGTGAGCTTCAGTCGACGCTTCGCAGTTCGGGAGTCGAGTCCGGCCACCGCCAGCAGATCAATCGTCCCGTACTCGTCGGCGAACCGGGCGCTCACGTCGGTCGCCGTGTTGATGTCGACGACGCGGTGTCGTCCACCGAACGGGCGGAAGATCGCGAACCTGTTGCCGGTGTCGGCCATCACCTCGGCGTGCACACCGGTTCGGCTCGAACTGAGCGCGCCGATCAATTCCGTGGTCAGCCCCTCTCGCTCGAGATGGCCCACGCCGCATATAACGGTCAGCCTCGGGTGGAACTCGAGTGAAAACGTGTTGTCTTCGGCCTCGATCACAAGTCGCTCGAATCGCATGCCCTCCGATCGGCGCGGTTTCGGCCCGACTTGAGTCTTATGGCCTAGTTTGGATGGGACCGATGCCTCATCGGAGGTCGAGGGACCCGATTTGGGGCCGGCTCTCACGTTTGGCGAAACAACTTCCGGGGGTTGGATAGAGCCACCGGTCGTGGCATCATTGCCGACGCTCATGTTCGCCCGTTTGGCAAGCGTTGGGCAGGCTCCCTTAGCTCAGTCGGTAGAGCGTCTCCATGGTAAGGAGAAGGTCGTCAGTTCAATTCTGACAGGGAGCTCCACGGGCCGGCCCGCCGACCCGGGGCGGCGACGTAGCTCAGTTGGTGAGAG
>JAJCXX010000070.1 GCA_029263195.1 Acidimicrobiales bacterium | reverse complement strand
TCGACTCTACCCGGGCCGGGCCCACTGGCCCGCGGCAAAGCGCGGCGATGCCCGCTCCCGGGAGTGACGGCCAGGTGATCTGCGGCACACGAGATGGTCCGCTGAGAGCTGCTGCCTTCCGGCCCTGACTCGGTTCACAGGATCCCGTTGCACAGGACCCGACCGCCACACCCCGGAACGGGCGTCGCAAAGATCACGATACCCTCGTCACTCGAATCCCGCTCCGACGGGAATCCGGAGGGTTGCCAGAGCGGCCGAATGGGCACGCTTGGAAAGCGTGTGAGGTGCAAGCCTCCGTGGGTTCAAATCCCACACCCTCCGCCACAAACCCTCCGCCGCGTTTCTCCCGCGTCTCTGCCGCGCCTCTGTCGGTTGGAGGTACCAGCCGGGCCCGCCCGCCACGCGGCGTTCCTCCCACGGTTCGGCCGGCGCGCGGTGGCCCGCCTACGATCGGCGCCATGACCTCACCGTTCCCAGACCAGGGTCGGTCGGTCGGCGACATCATCGCCGCCCAGACCGAATGGCACGACGAAGACATCGACTGGCGAGGCGGCAAGGCCTTCAGCCTCGTCTACAACGCCGATGATCCTGAGTTGCACGAGCTACAACACCAGGTGGCGTTGACCTATCTGCACGAAAATGCGCTCAACCCGTTCGTCTATCCGAGCCTCGTGCGGATGGAGCAGGAGGTCGTGGAAGTGGCTGCCGGCTTGTTCGGCACCGAACCCAACGCCGGCACCATGGCATCGGGCGGAACCGAGAGCATTTTCCTCGCGGTTCACACCGCCAGGGCTGTGGCGCGGTCGAAGGGAATCGACCGACCCGAGATCCTCATCCCCACCACCGCCCATCCGGCATTCAGCAAGGCCGCTCACTATCTGGAGATGGACGAGGTGAGAGTGCCGGTGGGTGCCGACCTGAAGGCCGACCCGACGGCAATGGCCGAGAAGGTCAGCGCCAACACCGCTCTGATCGTGGGCTCGACGCCCTGCTACCCCTACGGCGTGATCGACCCGATCCCGGAGATCGCCGCCCTCGCCGCATCCCACGACACGCTCTGTCATGTCGATGCCTGTCTCGGTGGCTGGTTGCTTCCGTTCTGGGAGCAGATCGGCGAGCCAGTGCCGCCGTGGAACTTCGAAGTCGAAGGGGTCACTTCCATCTCCGCCGATATCCACAAATACGGCTACTGCTTCAAGGGCGCCTCGGTGATTCTCTATAGCGAGGAAGCACTCCGGCATCACCAGTACTTCTTCTTCGACGACTGGCCCGGAGGGATGTATGGCTCGGCGACCACGGCCGGCACTCGGCCGGCTGCCCCCATCGCGGCAGCGTGGGCGACGATCCAGTTTCTGGGACTCGACGGCTATCTGGCCAAGGCCCGATCGGTCCGCGACACCACTCGTCGATTCAAGGACGGAATCATCGCGATCGAAGGGCTCCACGTCACCGGCGAACCTCAGATGTCGTTGTTCGAGTTCGCCTCCGACCATGGAATCGAGATCACTTCGGCGGTCGGGGATGTGATGGATGATCGGGGGTGGAAGCTCGATCGACAGAACGGCGGCCTTCACCTGATGATCTCACCCGGACACGCCCACATTGTCGACCAATTCTTGTCGGATCTCACCTACGCCGTTGCCAACCACGGCGACGACCGCGGTGTCAAGGCCGGCTACGGCGGGGTCGTCTGACCGGTGATTGACAGGTGACTCGTCGCCGCCGGCTCGAAATCGCGAGTGGGATCCTGGTGGTCGAGGTCTTGCTCGACCAGCTCAGCAAGGCCTGGGCTGAGTCGGCCCTGAAGTCGGGGCGAGTGATCTCGGTGCTGCCCACACTCGAGTTCGATCTCACCTACAACAGCGGGTTCTCGTTCGGCACCGGTTCCGAACGCGGCCAGCTCGTCGGTTATCTCGTAGCGGTCATCGTCGCGGTTTTGGTGAGGCAGATCATCAGGGAGACCGACACTACGCGCGCCGTGTTGATGGCGGTGATCCTGGGAGGCGCGGTCGGCAATCTCATCGATCGGATCTTTCGAGCCGACGACGGTTTCATGAGCGGCCGCGTGATCGATTTCGTAGATGTGACTTGGTACGCCGTGTTCAACCTCGCCGATACCTTCGTGGTGGTGGGCGCTATCGCGCTGGTAATCAGCCAAGTGTCGCATGACAGACATTCGCGACGTGACTAATGTCCTACCCATGGAAACCAACTCTGCCCCCACAGCCGGTTCCACCCAGCTGATCGTCGACTCGCCCCACGAAGTTGCCCGTTGGAGACCCTTCGTCCACTGGATTCTCTACTTCCCTCACGGTGTGTTGGTCTACGTTTTCGGCGCCGTTGGCAGCGCGGTCGCTCTGATTTACTGGCTGATCGTGCTGTTCACCGGACGTCCCCACAAGGGCCTCTACGACTTCGCCGTGATGATGTTCAGGTACGAGACTCGGGCCGGACTGTATCTTGTCGGATTCTCCGAGAAGTACCCGCCGTTCGCGTTCTCGCAGGGGGCAGCCGACGACGGCGCCTATCCCCCGATTCGTCTCGAGCTGCCGGAGCCGCCCGAGACCGTGTCCCGCAAGTCCCTCTTCAACCTGTTCCTCGCGATTCCGCACTACATCGTCGCCATGATCTACGGCATCGCTGTTGGCGTCGTGGCGCTGATCGCCTGGTTCGCCGTCGTCTTCACCGGCCGGTGGCCCGAAGGCATGCGCGACTTCGCCACCCGCGTCGGCGGCTACTACGCGCGAATCTGGGCCTACGTCTACATGGTCGACAACGAGTACCCGAGCTTCAGTCTCGACTGAGTCGCCGCCGGCTCTCTCTGACTTCCGGCTCTCTCTGACTTCCGGCTCTCTCTGAATTCCGGCTCTCTCTGAATTCCGGCTCTCTCTGACTTCCGGCTGTTATAGCTTCTCCAACACTTCCAGGAACTGGCTCGGATCGGGCCTGAACCGGTAGTTGTCGGTCTGGTCGGCATATCGCACCACTCCTGTGGCATCGAGCACCACCGCCGTGGGCAGCACGGTCTCGGAGTCGTAGCCGACCAACCCGAGCGGTGTCCCGCCGGGGTGCTGGATCCCGATCTGGCGTGCCGCGGCATTGCCCGCGTCGACAAGGAAGACCATCGGAGCGTCGAACTTGTCGGCCAGATCTCGACTGTGTTCGGCCGATTGTGGACTCACCAACACAACCTGCGCTCCGAGCGCCTCGATGTCGCGGTATCCGGCGGCCAACTCCTTGACCTGCACGTTGCAGAGTGGGCACCAATTGCCACGGTAGAACATCAGTATCGTGGCTCGACCTAGCCAGTCAGCCGACCTGACGACTTCCCCGTCGAGATCGCGGAGCTCGATGTCAGGCAGCACCGCACCAACCACCAGCGCCGCCGATGGTGTCCGGGCGTTGGGCGAATACCAGAAGACGTAGAGAAACGTCGCCACGAGGCTCGCCAGAGAGGCGATACCCGGAGCGACGGCGCCCGCGAACCCGAGGACTGTTCCGACCGTCGCCGAGACCACGGCCGGCGAGGCGTTCACCACTCGAAACCGGGCCACGCCGATGAGTCCCAGCACAATCAACATGCCGGATGCCGCAATGACCGGGCCCCACCAATTCCAGACTCCGCCGCCCGACAAGCCCCCAATTCCCACGACGAGCACCGTGACGGTCACGACCATGAGGGGTGCGACGAATACCCGTTTGATTTTCGCCTGCCAGTCGTTCTGCAATCCAACGCTCATGTCGGCTCTCTCTTCTTCCCTCACGTCGTCTCTTCTCTCCGGTCGCTCTGGCCACTTACTGGCCACTCACTGGGCACTCACTGGCTTCCGGGGAACGAACCGTCTCCGAACCGCGATGCTTCCCTGTCGACGGATACTGTCACGACGTGGATGAAGCAAACGAATACGACCTGATGGGGTTGGCTCTAGATGAAGCGAAGGCAGCCGTCGCTCACGGCGACGTCCCAGTGGGCGCCCTCGTTGTAGTCGATGGTCGGGTCGTGGCTCGGCGCCACAACGAACGTGAGCGGCTCGGTGATCCGACCGCACACGCCGAACTGCTGGCGATCGGCGATGCCGCCAAGGCCACCGGCTCATGGAGATTGGAGGGTGCAACGGTCATCGTGAGCCTCGAGCCCTGCCCGATGTGTGCAGGAGCGTTGTACCAAGCCCGCATCGCACGTCTGGTGTTCGGGGCGACCGACATGAAGGCGGGCGCCTGCGGATCGCTCTACAACATCGGTTCCGACCCCCGACTCAACCACGAGTTCGAGGTGGTTCAGGGTCTGCGAGCCGATGAGTGCGGTGCGCTGCTGACGGACTTTTTCGCGTCGAGGCGGGGCTGATCAGCAGCCCGCTGACTGTGGGTACATCGACGATCGGCCGCTACCCTCGCGAGCGGAAGGTTGCCAGAGCGGACGAATGGGGCGGCCTCGAAAGCCGTTGTGGTGCTTCGCATCACCATGGGTTCAAATCCCATACCTTCCGCCAGAAGTGACTTGTTCGAACCCCGTCGCCGGCAATCGGCGGCGGGGTTTGTTCTGGGTTTGTTCTGTCTCTTCTTTGTCGAGTCAGCTCACTCGACTGGGAACTCGCATCACGAGGCGATACGTGGTCATCGACGTGAAGGCGTAGATCACCACGACAGCCACAATCGACGCCGGGTAGTGGTCGAAGACCTGAACAAGCGCGAGCACGGCGAGATGGCCCAGGCCCACAACGGCGAGCACCGGAGCTACTCGGCTGAGCGGCTGTGCAGAATGCCAGCGAGCCACGCAAGCGATCGTTGGTCTGAAGAGTGTAAGTAGAACAACGCACATAAACAGGAGCACTCGCCAGACCTCCCTCGTACCAGAGTCGGAAACCGCCTCGCTACGGACGACGGTCGCGATCCATGCCACTGGTAGGGCAATTACCGCGAGGGCCACAATTAGGGCGGCAACGGACCCCCGTGTAAGAACACTGTTACTCATGGTCGACTAGTCGAGAATCGCTCGTCATGCGCCAGTGGCCCTTGTACGCGGCTGGGTGAATGCCTCGAACTCACGACAGCCTCTTTCGGCCGGGATCCGTCGGCCACGAGTCTAGATGAGATGTATTTCTGTTGAGATCACGATCGGACCAACGAGGGAGCGACGGACGCCAGAGTCAGGGAGGGGCAAGTGTCCATGCGCCGGAACTCTCCTGCACCACCCGCCAACCCTGGTCGTGAACGAGGTGATGGTGGTGCCTGCACAGCAGCACCAGGGAGTCGATGTCGGTGAGGCCTCGCCCTTGGCTGGTCCAAGGGACGATGTGGTGGGCTTCGCATCGCGAGGGGTGAGCCCCGCAGCCGATACAGCCACCATCTCGGGCGATCAGGGACCGCCATTGTTGATCGGATGCCAACCGGCGACCGCGGCCATGCCAAAGCGGCAATCCGTCGGTGGAGAACACGAGCCCGAAGATGTCGGACACGCAGGTGAGACGTTGGAGCTCGGACTTCGGAATCGGACCGTGGCCGGGGATTTCGGCGGTTCTATCGGCGTGAGCGATCACGATCATCTGATTGCGAATTGCCGGCGGCCCGGCCGCGCTAGCGCTCCCAGCGCTCGATCCGGACTCGCCGGTGAGGGCCGAGGCCAGCGCATCGGCGCGGCGCTGCTCGGAAGTGCGCCCCGAGTCGTCGTTATCGCGGCCTCCATCGAGCTGGAACAGACGGTCGGTGGCACGATCCAGAGCGGCTCGCACCTCGGCGCCGGCGACCGGATCGAACTCGGCGTGGACGACCGTCATGTTGGCGTCGTTTTCGAACACCACGCACCGGCGGGCCGATCGCTGACGCCTCTGGCGCTCCTCCAACTGTTCGTTGCGCATCTGCCGGCGCGTCCAGTCGCTCACATCTTTCCGCATGACATCGGCGGGTCGGGCCTTGGCCACCGCAAGAAGGCCGGACTGCTCGACCGCCTCGGCTGAGGTGTCGGCGGCGGCCTTGGCCAGCACATCGACGTGTTCGACAGAGATTTCACCGGCGGCCAGTGCGGAAGCGGCGGACGGCACCTCCGCCAGCACCTCGGCTCGCCGGGCTCGACGATCGGCTTCCCGCTGAGAACAACGGGTGGCACGGCGCAAGGTGGCGGACACGCCCGGACCGCGATCATCGAGTGCTCCCACCGCGGCACCTACCCGAGCGTCGAACGCGTCGAGCGCGGCCCGCACACGCTGCGAGGAAGGTGCCAGCTCACACAGCCCGCGGCGCCCGACATCGGTGAGCGGAACTGCACTCAACTCGCGTAGCCAACCCTCGAACACGACCTACCCACCTTTCGATCTCGTGGGGAAGTTCACTTCTGAGGGCCAGACGAAAGACTCGGGCCTGACGACCGAGGGACCCTTACCCTATCAAGGTCTCAGCCCAAAAGCAAACATATGTTCGTGTGTCCTTGGAGATGGGGCATTCCGCGTCCGGTGCAGGGCCGACCCGATATTGGTGATTCGATTGGGTCATGTTCGACGTGCTGCTCAGCCCCGACGAACTCGAGGTGCAGGCCCGAGCCCGCGAGTTCGTGAAGTCCGACATCGATCCGCAGTTCCTGCGCGATCTCGACCAGGAGGTCCTGGCGTTCCCCTACGGCTTTCACAAAAAGGCCGCTCGGGCCGGCCTGTTGGGCGTCCGCTTTCCCGAGGTTTGGGGCGGGCAGGGTCTCTCATGGTCGGCCGAAGTCGGGGTGCTCGAGGAGATTGGTCGACTCGGCATCGTCCTCGGATGTCAGTATTCGATGCCATCGATCGTCGGACAGGCCCTGGTTGGCTTCGGTACCGACGATCAGCGGAAACGATTCCTGGAGCCGATGCTTCGCGGCGAGATGGTGGCGGCCGAGGCGCTCACCGAGCCACGAGGAGGGTCTGACTTCTTCGGAGCCACCACCATCGCCCGACACGATGGCGACGAATGGATCCTCTCCGGAGCGAAGCGGTTCATCGTGGGGGCCGAAGGCGCCGACTTCTTCTTGGTCTACGCCAAGACCGCCCCCGACAACGCCCCCCACGAGTCCTTGTCGGTGTTTCTGGTCGAGCGCGATCGCGGGGTGAAGGTCGAGAACATCTTCGGGCTGATGGGTGCCCGAGGGGGCGGCACGGGCCGGATCAGCTTTCACGAGGTGAGAGTTCCGTCGGAGAACCTGGTCGGTCCGCTCAACGGAGGAGCCGAGATATTCGACCAGATGATGATTCCCGAACGCATGACATCGGCAGCCGCGGTTCTCGGCGGGGCGCAAGCCGCGATCGACGTGGCCGCTGAGTACTCGATGAAGCGCAAGGCCTTCGGACAGCCCATCCGGAAGTTCCAAGCCGTGAGCCACAGTCTGGCCGAATCGGTCACCAAACTCGACGCGGCGCGCGGGCTGCTGTGGGCGGCAGCCCGCACCGTCGATGGCGGGCTCCCACATCGACGTCTGGTGAGCGAGGCCAAGAAGTTTTGTACCGAAACCGCCTGGGATGTCGTCAACGACGCCATGCAGATGATGGGCGGGATCGGATACACCGACGTCTACCCGATCGAACGAATCCTTCGGGACACGAGGCTTTCGATGATCTGGACCGGCACATCGGAGATCATGTCCAACCTGATCCAACACGAGTACTACCGGGAGTTGGGCACCGTGAAACCGCTACGACGAGACGTCGAGGCCGATGCACTTAGCGCCGATGCCGATGCCGAGAAGGTGTTCGAGTAGATCACCCTCCGGCCATGGCCAGAGCCGAAACAGCTATATCTGAATTGCTAGTTGGCGCCACCATTGGCGACGGCAGCCGACAGCGGCTCCTCGACTCCCTCCCACACAGTGGGGATCGCAGGGGTGTGTGCCGGCCACGGTGTGCGATCGGCCGGCTCGAGTCGGGCCCGACGTTCGGCACAACGACGACGAGATTCGCCGGGATCGGTGAGATCGACAGCCGGGACACCGTCACAAATGAGCGCCACCTGCGGTGACATGCAGTCGTCGGGCAGTTCCACGGGCAGAACCGACAACACCTCCGCGCTGAAGTTTCCGTCGAGATCGAGGGTGCGCTGCACCGACTTGCGGCCGCCGATTGTGTGCTTGCCCGGAGACAGCTTGCCAACCGCCCGCAGTTCGGAATCCGGATTGTCGTCGTCGGCAATCGACACCAGCTTGTAGACCATCGAGGCGGTGGGATGGCCCGAACCGGTCACCAGGCTCGTGCCGACCAGGTAGGCGTCAATGGGCGCCGAGGCCGCTTCGAGTCGGGCCACCCGGAACTCGTCGAGATCTCCCGACACCACAATCCGACATCCCGTGGCCCCGAGATCGTCGAGCAGAACGCGAGCGGTAACCGAGTCGGCCAACAGATCGCCTGAATCGATTCGGATGGCTCCGATTTCGGGGCCAACAACGTCGATGGCGTTTCGTATGCCCGCGAGCACGTCGAACGTGTCGACCAGGTAGGTCGATCCGGGGCCGAGGGTGGCCTGCTGCGCGACGAATGATTGCGTCTCCGTGGCATGGGCCAGTACGAACGCATGGGCTGTGGTGCCGCCAGTCGGGATGCCGTGGCGACGACCAGCCTCCAGATTCGAGGTGGTGTCGAACCCACCGACATGACACGCCCGGGCTGCGGCTACCGCGGCCTGAGGATCGGTGCGCCGTGATCCGCCCTCGATGAGAGTCTTGCCTCCGGCCGCATCGACCATGCGGGCGGCCGCCGAAGCAACCGCACAATCGTGGTTGAGCACAGACAGCACCACCGTCTCGAGCACGACACACTCGGCAAAGGTGCCAGCCACCGTGACCACCGGGCTGTAGGGAAAGAACAGTTCGCCTTCGGCATAGCCCGTGATGTCTCCGGTGAACCGGTAGGCGCTGAGCCAATCGGTCATCGGCCCCTCGGTGACCACTCCAGAATCGACAAGATGGGCGACCGTCGCGTCGTCGAACCTGAACCGTTGGGCGGCATCGATCATGCGGTCGATGCCGGCCACGACCCCGTAGGCCCGCCCATCGGGGAGACGACGGGCGAACACCTCGAAAACCGCCCGACGGCCGGCGATACCGGATCGCAGAGCCGACTCGACCATCGTGAGCTCGTAGTGGTCGGTCAGCAGTGCCGACGTCGGCTTGTCCATCCGGTCACCGTATCGGCGCGGCGAGAGCGAGGCGCATAGCGGAGCCCCAGCAGGCGACGACGCCGTAGGCTCGGCGGGTGACCGCGCCGAGCCCATTCCAAATCATGCACTCGATGTCGGCCGACCGCTCCGGTGTCGTTGGTCGCCAACTCAACAGCGACACCCGCCGACGGGTGTTCTCGTTCGCGGCCCCCTACCGGCGGACCATCATCGGTTTCGTGGCGACGATCATCCTGTCGACATTTCTCGGTCTGCTGCCCCCGCTGATCATCCTCAAGGTCTTCGATGTCGCCATCGAGGACCGCAACGGCGGCTACCTCAACACGCTGTTCATTATCATGGTCATCGCCGCGGTCGGTGAAGCTGCCCTGTCGCTCGTCGAGAGATGGCTGTCGTCCCGAATAGGCGAGGGACTCATCTTCGATCTTCGCGTGAAGCTCTTCGATCACGTTCAGCGAATGCCGCTCTCGTTCTTCACCCGCACCCAGACCGGCACCCTCATAAGCCGACTCAACAACGACGTGATCGGGGCCCAACGGGCCTTCACCGGCACGCTCGGCACCGTCGTCGGCAACTTCATCACGCTGGGTGGAACATTGATAGCGATGCTGCTGCTCGAATGGCGGTTGACGTTGATTGCGGTCGTGATCCTGCCCGTGTTCGTGCTGCCCGCCCGGCGGGTCGGCCGTGGCCTGCAGGACATCACCCGCGAGGGCATGAACGTCAACGCGTCGATGAACAACACCATGACCGAACGCTTCAACGTCGCTGGTGCGTTGCTGGTCAAGCTGTTCGGGCGTCACGACTCCGAAGCCGACGATTTCTCGGGTCGCGCCGGACGAGTTCGCGACATCGGAATCAAGTCGGCGATGTTCAGTCGAGTGTTCCTGGTGAGCCTTACGCTCGTAGGGTCGATTGGCACCGCGCTCGTCTACTGGCTCGGCGGAAAGTTGGCGATCGACGGCGACATCTCCCGCGGCACGCTGGTTGCGCTGGGGCTCTACACGGTGCGGATCTATCTGCCTCTGACGAGCCTGTCCAACGCCCGAATCGATGTCATGACGGCCTTCGTGTCGTTCGAGCGGGTGTTCGAGGTCCTCGACACCCCCAACCCGATCACCGATGCCCCCGATGCGGTCGATCTGGTCGACCCGAAGGGCGCGGTGCGTTTCGACCACGTTCGTTTCCGCTATCCCGATCCGGTCGAAGGCACTCCCGAGTCGTTGGGAGGAAACGAGTCGACCGCGTCGGTGACCGATGTCCTCAGCAATGTCGATCTCGACATACAGCCCGGTCAGATGGTGGCGTTGGTCGGCCCTTCCGGCGCCGGCAAGACCACCCTCACCTCGCTCTTGCCTCGCCTCTACGACGTCGATGACGGGGCCATCACCATCGACGGCCACGATGTTCGATCAGTCACCCAGAGATCGCTTCGCCAAGCCATCGGAGTGGTGAGCCAGGACCCTCATCTCTTTCACGAAACGGTGGCAGCCAACCTTCGCTACGCCCGTCCCGACGCGACCATCGACCAGTTGATCGAAGCCTGTCGGGCGGCACGGATCGATCATGTGATCGCGGCGTTGCCCGAGGGTTACGACACGATCGTCGGGGAGCGCGGCTATCGCCTGTCGGGGGGAGAGAAGCAGCGCTTGGCGATCGCCCGAATGCTGCTCAAGAACCCGGTCATCGTGGTTCTCGACGAAGCCACCAGCCACCTCGACACCGAGAACGAAGCGCAGGTCCAAGAAGCCCTCGCCACCGCCCTGGCCGGCCGCACTTCGCTGGTGATCGCCCACCGGCTGTCGACCATCACCGACGCCGACAAGATTGTCGTGCTCGACGAGGGCCGCGTCGTCGAATCAGGTACTCACGACGAACTTCGTCACCTCGGAGGTCTCTACGAGGACCTCTACGAGACGCTGGTACGGGCCGATCACTCACCCGATATCTAGCCCCCCGCCGCAGGGGGACTCAGACTGTTGTGTGACACTGTTTCAACCGCCAATGCCGTTGAGGGCCACCCCACATGACCGTTGATTCCATGAACACTCTGTTCTCCATCATGGCCGTGGCTGCGACCGCCGCCACGGTGGTTCTCATCGTCGGGCGAGTCGCCGGAGATCGCATCCCGCTTCTCGACCAGTTGGTCGATTGGGCCGTCGAGAACGCCCTACTTCTGGCCGGAATCATCGCATTGGTAGCCACCGTTGGTTCCCTGTACTACTCCGAGATCGCCGATTTCATTCCGTGCAAGTACTGCTGGTACCAACGCATCGCCATGTATCCGCTGGTGGTCATTCTCGGATTCGCGACCGTTCGACGTGACTACTACTCGAGACTTCCTGCGCTCACGCTGGCCGTGGTTGGCCTCGGATGGTCAATCCGCCACATCACCGTGCAGCTTTGGCCGTCGAGCGGAGGGTCGTGTTCGGTGACGGTCCCGTGTTCGACCCCCTACGTCGAGGAGTTCGGCTTCATCACCATCGCCTGGATGGCCGCAGCCGCCTTCTCGTTGATCATCACTTTGCTGACCCTGAGCTCCCTGGCCGACAGAGACGCCGGCTGAGGAGATCCGTAGTGAACGAACGACAGTCCGTCCTGATTCGCGTAACCGGCCCCGACCACCCCGGCATCACCGCGAGCCTGATGGCGGTACTCGACCAGTCGGGTGCCGGAATCGACGACATCGAACAGATAGTCATCAGGGGACAGCTCACGCTGGGCATTGCCGTCGACGTGCCGGCCGGACGCGATCTCCTGAAGGACATCCTGCTCTTCGGCTGGGATCAGGGAGTGGAGATCGACTTCGAGGTCATCCCCAGCACCCCCACCGCCATCGAGCCCGGCCATGTAGTGACTCTTCTGGGCCCCCGACTCTCACCGGCCGAGCTGAGCGAAGCCACCCAGGCGATCGCCGATGCCGGTGCCAACATCAGCCGGATCATTCGGCTCTCTCGATATCCGGTGATGAGCTACGAGCTGCTGGTTCATCAGGGAGACGAGAAGCAGCTGCGATCGAGCCTGCTGCAGGTCGCGGCCGACAACCCCGGTCTCGATGTGGCAATACAGCGCGAGGGACTCGGACGCCGTGCCAAGCGGCTGGTGGTCCTCGATGTCGACTCCACGCTGATTCAGGACGAGATGATCGAACTGCTGGCGGCCGAGGCCGGCCGACTCGACGAGGTCCGACGAATCACCACCGGTGCCATGGCCGGTGATATCGAATTCGAAGCCGCCCTCCGGTCGCGGCTCGCACTGCTGGCCGGGCTCGACTCAGCAGCGATCGACCGCGCCTGGTCGAACCTGCGCTACACACCGGGTGCCCGCACGTTCGTTCGCACTCTCGGCCGCCTCGGCTACACAGTCGCGATCGTGTCCGGTGGCTTCACCGTCTTCACCGACCGTCTACGCGACGATCTCGGGATCGACCAAGCGTTCGCCAACGAACTCGAGATCATCGATGGTCGGCTCACCGGCGAGATCGTCGGTCCGGTCGTCGACCGAGCCCGAAAGGCCGAACTGCTGCGCGAGATCGCCACTGAGGCTGGGATTCCACTCGCTCAGACAGTTGCCGTCGGCGATGGAGCCAACGACCTCGACATGCTCTCGGCAGCCGGTCTCGGGATCGCGTTCAACGCCAAACCGGTCGTGAGTGAAGCAGCCGACACGACTCTCAGCGTTCCCTACCTCGACGCCATCTTGTTTGTGCTGGGTATCAAACGCGAAGAGGTCGAGGCGGCCGACGCCACCCCCGACACCGATACCGCCTGACCGCGGGTCGCGTCGTGGTTCGCCGAACTTCAGCGCTACGGTCACCGGGTGGAGCAGCGAACACTCACGGTGAGTCAGCTGGGCGAATTGGTGCGGGCCGCGCTCTCGCAGGCGACCCCCTACGGCGTCTGGGTTGAGGGCGAGATAAGTGGAATCTCGCGATCACGCAACGGTCACGTCTACTTCGACCTGACAGAGCCGGCGGAAACCAGTGGAGCCCGACCGGTCGCAACCATCCCAGTGACGCTGTTCCGCGAGGCCCGCGACCGCGTCAACCGGTTGCTGAAGCGTCACGGCGACGCCGTTCGGATGACCGATGGTGTTCAGGTCCGTATCCAGGGCGTCGTCGATTTCTACGCCCCATCGGGCCGAATCCAATTTCGCATGTCGGCAATCGACCCGACGTACACGCTCGGAAAGCTCGTGGCCGAACGCGATCTGCTTCTGTCGAAGCTCTCCGCCGACGGAATCCTGGGGTCCAATGCCACTCGGCCGATCCCCCCCGTTCCCCTTCTGGTCGGCCTCGTGACCTCGGTTGGCAGCGCCGCTCACGCCGACATTCTCGAGGTTCTCGAACAGAGTGGATTCGCCTTCGATGTCAAGGAGATCGATTCGGCCGTTCAAGGGCAAGGCGCCGAGCGAACCGTCGTGGCCGCGATCGGGGCGGCCGTCGACGCCGCAGTCGATGTCATCGTGATCGCCCGCGGTGGCGGCTCCCGCACCGATCTCGCGGCGTTCGACCACGAACGGATCGCCCGAGCCATCGCCGCGTCACCGATTCCGGTCGTCACCGGCATCGGACACGAGATCGACCGTAGCGTGGCCGATGAAGTCGCCCACACCTTCTGCACGACCCCCACCGCCGCGGGTCAGAGAATTGTCGACATCGTCACCGCTTGGCTCGATGTGCTGGCCACGACCGAGGCAGGCATCGTCGGTTCGAGTGAGAGCGCTCTCGCCTCCGCCGACGCCCGCTTCACCTCGGTCGCAACTCGACTCACGCGGTCCGCCCGACACACCGGGGAGCTGGCGCAGGCGCATCTCCTACAGGTGTCCACGCGGGTCGTGATGGCCCAGCAGCACGCATTGCGGGCGGCCGACCGAAGGCTCGACTCGGCCCATGCCCGTACACGGGCCCTCGATCCGAGCCGAGCGCTCGCCCGTGGCTGGTCGATCACCCGCCGCCCCGACGGTTCGCTGGTGCGTTCGACGACCGATGTCGCACCGGGCGATGAAGTCACCACGCAGGTCGCCGACGGGTTGGTCACGAGTACGATCGACCACACCGAACCCGCCGAGGAGACCTCATGAGCGAAAGCGACGAGATCGGTTATGCGGAGGCGCTGGCCGAACTCGAGACGATCCTCGACGCGCTCGAAGACGACGACCTCGACATCGACCTTCTGGCCTCACGGGTCGAACGAGCCTCCCATCTGATCCGGGTGTGCCGCGACCGCATCACCGGGGCTCGAATGAGTGTTGAGCAGATCGTCGCCACGCTCGACGCGCCGGCGGAGGACCTCGCTGGCGAGGACGACGGGGACGACGGGGACGACTACCCGTGAGCATCGCGCCGCCACAATTGAGGAGCGTGGCGCAGCGGGTCGAGGCCGCGCTCGACACGCTCCTGGCGGCCGAGCGCGCCACCTGGGGCCAACTCGATCCGTCTCTCGACGAGCCACTCCGCGACCTGTCCGATTTGATACTCGGAGGGGGAAAGCGGATCCGGCCGGCCTATTGCCACTGGGGCTGGATCACCGGCGGCGGAGACCCCGACAGCGACATCCCGCTGGGTGCGTGCTGCGCACTCGAACTCCTGCACGCCTTCGCTCTGGCCCACGACGATGTGATGGATGGCTCCCCCACCCGCCGCGGATCGCCCACCGTCTGGGCCAGCTTCATCGAGCGCCACGACCAACGAGGATGGAGCGGGGAAGGCCGACGATTCGGGGAGGCCGCCGCGATCCTCGTCGGCGACATCGCCATGGTGATGGCCGACCGATCGTTGGGGACTGTCGAGCCCGAAGTGCGCGAGGTTTGGGACTCCCTGCGAACCGAGCTCAACATGGGCCAATACCTCGACGTGGTCGGGACGGCCGTGGGAACGGTCGACGAACACGGGGCCCGCACCATCATGCGCCACAAGACCGCCGGCTACACGATCGTGCGGCCGCTTCAGATCGGGGCAGCGCTGGCCGGCCGACCCGACCTGGCCGGCCTGTTGGCCGATCACGGCCTGCCACTTGGCACGGCCTTCCAGCTACGCGACGACATGCTTGGCGCCTTCGGCGATCCTGAGCGAACCGGCAAGCCGGTCGGGGACGACCTCCGCGAAGGCAAACCAACTCTGCTGCTCGCCCACGCCCGCGAACGTGCCAACGGCCCACAGCTCGAGATCCTGTCGAAGGTGGGCAGGGAGGTCACCGACGACGACATTGCGGCGATCCAGCAGGTGATGACCGACACCGGGGCCGTGGCCGAATCAGAGATGGAGACCGAGCAGCTACTCCAAGAGGCGCTCACCGCGATCAAAGGTCTCCCCGATCACGGCGGAAGCCACGACGCTCTTCGGGCTCTCGCAGATTTCGTGGTGGCCCGCGACATCTGACCGCGGCATACGGCCGACGCCCCGCCACACTGTCTAGGTGACTGTGCCAAGTACCGAGGCGGCCCGACGGCGAACGTTCGCCATCATCTCTCACCCCGACGCGGGCAAGACCACCCTCACCGAGAAGTTCCTTCTCTACGGCGGCGTTCTCACCGCCGGAGCGGGTGCCGTGAAGGCCAAGGGATCGGGCCGCAGCGCCACCTCCGACTGGATGGAGCTGGAGCAACAGCGCGGAATCTCGATCACCTCGACCGTCCTGCAGTTCCCCTACGGCGGCAAGGTCCTCAACCTGCTCGACACACCCGGTCACCGCGACTTCTCCGAGGACACCTACCGCGTGCTGTCGGCCACCGACGCCGCGATCATGGTGCTCGACGGTTCGAAAGGCATCGAGGCCCAGACCCGCAAGCTCTTCGAGGTCTGCCGCGACCGCGAAATCCCCATCGTCACGTTCATCAACAAATGGGACCGCCCGGCCCGCGATCCTCTCGAGTTGCTCGACGAGATCGAGGAGCAGTTGATCCTCGATCCGGTTCCCATGACCTGGCCGGTGGGCGACGGCGAGAGATTCCGTGGCGTTATCGACCGCACCGCCAACCAGTTCATCCGGTTCACCCGCGTGGCCCGTGGCGCCACAATCGCCCCCGAGGAGACGCTCGAATTCGAGCAGGCATCAGCCGAGGAGGGTGATCTCTGGACCGAGTCGCACGAGGGAGTCCAGCTGCTCGACTCTGTGGGTCGCGAGTTCGACCGCAAGAGATTCGAGTCGGGCGAACTGTCTCCGGTGTTTTTCGGATCGGCGCTGACCAACTTCGGCATGAGGTTCCTGCTCGATGCCGTGGTCGACTTGGTGCCCTCTCCATCAGCCCGACTCGACGAGCACGCCCAACCCCGTGCCCTCGAGGATCCGTTCTCGGGGATCGTCTTCAAGATCCAAGCCAACATGGACAAGGCCCACCGCGACCGCATCGCGTTCATGCGGGTCTGTTCCGGCCGATTCGAGCGCGGCATGGTGGTCACCCATGGCCCCACCGGCAAACCGTTCGCAACCAAGTACGCCCATTCGGTGAGGGGCCGGGAGCGAGAGACAATCGACGAGGCTTGGCCCGGCGACGTGGTTGGCCTCGTCAACGCCAACGAATTCCGCGTCGGTGATGCCGTGTTCGTCGACAAGCCGGTCAAGTGGCCGGCCGTGCCGAGTTTCGCTCCTTCTCACTTCCGGGTGGCCCGGGCAACCGATACCTCACGCACCAAGCAATTCCGCTCCGGCATCAACCAGCTCGACGAGGAAGGCGTCGTGCAGGTCCTGCGCGAACCTGGCATCGGCGACCAGGCACCCATTCTGGCCGCGGTCGGTCCTCTCCAGTTCGAGGTCGTGCAGCATCGGCTCGAGAACGAGTTCGGCGCACCTGTCGAGCTCAACCCGTGCGCCTGGACGACCGCCCGAATCACCGATTCCGATTCAGCGGACGCGCTCCGCGGCATGTCGGGAGTCACTGTCGCGGCACGATCAGACGGCGAGCTCCTGGCCCTGTTCGAGAGCCCCTACTGGCTCCAGCGACTCGAAATCGACCATCCAGAACTCACTCTCGACAAGCTCATCGCCGAAGGCTGATCAGCTCGCGTTTGTCGCCGCGATCCGCGCTCGATCGGCCCGCCAACGGAACCACAGCCAGGCCACAGCCACGATCTGGCAGCCCAAGACGATACGACCGACGTCGATCACGGGCTTCCATCGCACCCCGTCGGAGTCGATGACAAACGCTCCGACCGGGCGGGCATCGACACCGAACCCGCCGCCTTCGCCGTTCTGAGTGCCGTCGGTGCCACCTCCGCCGCCGCCACCACCGCGGATCGAGCCCACGGGAATGACCGTGATGCCGTCGACGGTTTGAGCTGGGGCGAAGACCCGTTCGGCTGTCAGCACTCCGGTCGCCCGTTCGAAGATGTTCTTGACGCTCATGAAGCGCTCCCCTCGGAGATTCGCCGTTGCCTGACTCTAGCCTCGGTGCGTTGTTCAATATTGCCCGTCGTTCCTCGACGCGACAGGGTGGTGTGATGATCGAGCATTTCGATGACAAAGTTGCCGTGGTCACAGGCGCGGCCGGAGGCATCGGGCTGGCTTTCACCGAACGTTTCGCGTCCGAGGGGATGAAGGTCGTGATGGCCGACATCGACGAACCGGGGTTGGCGCGTGAGGCGACTCGTCTCGAGGCCGCCGGTGCCGACGTTGTGGGCGTGCTCGCCGATGTGCGAGACCCCGGCTCGGTCGAAGCGCTGCGCGATGAGACATTGTCGGCCTTCGGTGCGGTCCACCTGCTGTGCAACAACGCCGGTGTCGCGCCGGCCGGCCCGATAGTGGAGGCCACTCCCGCCGATTGGCGCTGGGTGATCGACGTCAACGTGCTCGGTGTGGCCCACGGAGTCTCGATTTTCGGGCCACTGCTGGTCGAGCAGGGTGAGGGCCACATTGTCAACACGGCCAGCGAGGCCGGCCTGGTCACCAACGACTTCATTGGCGCCTACTGCGCCACCAAACACGCAGTGGTCGGCCTGTCAGAGTCTTTGTGGCGCGAAGTTCATCCGCTCGGCGTAGGCGTGAGTTGCCTGTGCCCCAACTTCATCAACACCCGAATATTCGAAAGCGAGAGGAATCGCGACGACGGCGCCGACGTCAGACCCATCGAGGCAGCCACGCTCGCGCCTTTGCGGGAAGCGATCGAATCGACCGGCCTGCCCCCGTCGGCCGCTGCGGACGCTGTGGTCGATGCCATTCGCTGCGACCGTTTCTGGGTCTTCACCCATGACTTCACCCCGGGCCTGGCCGCAGTGCGTCTCGACGACATCGAAGCGGGTCGGAATCCAACCGATCCCTACGCCTCATTGTTGGCAGGCCTCGACACGGCCGATGATTCCGACGATTCTTGAGCATGCCGATTCCACCTCATCTCGACCCCGGCCTCAGCGAGACCGACCGCTCCGAGCGGCGGGCGGCGCTGCGCCTCCAAATGGCCGACCTTCCGTTCGAGGTGAGTGACGCCCAGATCGACAACTACATCGATGCCGAGTACCGCTTGTCCGGACCGACTGAACGGCTCGACACCATCGGCGACGTGAGTGTTGCACCGGTCGGCCCGGCCGATATCGACGATGTCGTGGCCTTCTTCGATCACGACGCCTTCTCCGACAAGCCGGAGTGGGCCATGTGCTATTGCCGGTGCCACCACGCCGCCAGCCCCGAGGAATGGGACGACAGCACATGGCATCAGAACCGGGCCGACCTCGTGATGGGGCTGCGCTCCGGTCAGATGAGGGGGATGATCGCGCGGGTCGATGGTCGAGTGGCCGGCTGGCTCAACTGCTCCGACCGGGCTTCGTCGCCGGATCACGCCACCGGTGACGACAGTGGCACCGCTTCGATTCTGTGCTGGTCGATCGCACCGCCGTACCGACGTCACGGCCTGGGCCTGGAGCTGCTCGAGGGAGCGATCGTGCACCTCGGCGAGTCGGGGGTGAAACAAGTCGAGGGATATGCGATCGAATCACCCTCCGATGACTCGTCGGCGTATCACGGACCACTTGCGATCTACACCTCCTGCGGATTCGAGAAGGTGGGCTCGTCGGAGCACCTGGTCACCGTTCGCCGTCGGACATGACCGGGCGGCCCTCATCGGGGTGCCGTCCGATTGATCTGAGCGCCTGCTTACACTTACGCCGTATTCGCCAGGGGGAGAGAGCATGACCGACGTTGAAAGACCGCCGATCCGCGACTGGGAGACCGATTTCGATCACGGTCACCCCGACTACGCAGCCGCCGCCCCCGAGATCTGGGACCAACTACGCGAGTCCTGCCCGGTCGCCCATACCGACCGCTACGGCGGCACCTGGCTGCCCACTCGCTACGACGACGTGTCGGCAGTGGCGCACGACACCGATCACTTCAGCTCGCTCGGAGCGGTGGTCAGTGAATGGAAGCCCGATATTCCACCGCCCATGGGCTACGCCCCGCCCATCACATCCGACCCGCCCTTCCACGCGATCGCTCGGCGAATGCTCCTGCAGTTCTTCTCACCGAAGGCCATCAACGCATGGGAGAAGGTGGCCCGCGAGACCAGCCGTGAACTCCTCGACGAGATCGAAACGAGCGGGGCCAGCGAGGTCGACGCCGCCGAGCAATACACCCAACACATACCGGTCCGGATCATCGCCGACATGCTCGATCTCCCACGCGAGGACGGCGACAAGTTCCGCGTGTGGATCCATCGGATTCTCGAACAGACCAGCAGTCAGCCGGTGGAGTGGGAGGACACCCTCGACTACTACCTGCAGCACAAGATCGCCGAACGTCGTCAGAACCTCGGCGACGATCTGATCAGCTACCTGTGCCAGGTGGAGATCGAGGGCGTACCGCTGCTCGACGAGCATGTCCGTGGCACGATCGCCCTGCTCATCATCGCCGGCATCGATACCACATGGTCGGCCATCGGAGCCAGTCTCTGGCATCTCGCTCAGAACCCCGACGACCGGCGACGGTGGGTCGATGACCCTGCGGTTCAACCCTTTGCCGTCGAGGAGTTTCTGCGGTTCTACGCCCCGGTGACCATGGCCCGACTCGTGTCCGAGGACACCGAGATCGGCGGCTGTCCCGTGGCCGAGAACGACTGGGTTCTGTTGCCGTTCCCGGCCGCCAACCGTGATCCGGAGGCATTCGAGCAGGCAGACGAGTTCGTCATCGACCGCGCCCGCAACCGCCACTCCGCGTTCGGGCTCGGTATCCACCGCTGCGTCGGATCCAACCTCGCCCGGATGGAACTCACCGTCGCGATCGAGGAGTGGATGGCCAGATTCCCCGACTTCGAACTCTCGGACCCCGACAGCGTGAGATGGTCGACCGGTCAGGTACGTGGGCCGAGGACATTGCCGGTGCGCATCAACAAAGGAGAAGCAGGGTGAAGGTCAAGTACGAACGCGAGGCCTGCCAGGGTCACAACCGTTGCTACATGCTCGCCCCTGAGGTGTTCGACACCGACGACGAGGGTTACGCAATCTTGCGGATCGACGGCGCCATCCCCGCCGAGCTCGAGGAGAAGGCGCAGCTCGCTGCCGACAACTGTCCCGAGTACGCGATCGAGATAGTCGCCGACTGATTCCATCCATCGGGTGGCATTGCAGCCCTCGGACGGGCAGCATCACAAGGTGCGCATTCACAAGTTCGACTCGTCCACCGCGTTCCTCGCCATCGACCTGGCCTCGACCGACGTCTCGTCGGGCCCGGTTCGCTGGGCCCGCAAGGTGTTGCAGGGTGGCGCCAAGGACCTCGCTCGTTCGCAGACCTACACCTACGCGGTGCTCGGAATGTCGAGAGGAGGGGCCTCCGCCGGTATCAGCGCCGAAGGACCCGACCGTGATGAGGCCGTGGCGGCGTTCGTGGACGAGGCCGGCGCGCTGGTGGCCGACGGAACGTTTCTGCCCGATCCCGCCAAAGGAGTTCGGGAGTCCGACCTCACGCCGCTACGAGATGCCGACCCTCGCGACACCGCACGGTTTCTGGGCGACGGTGCCGGCTTCGTGGGGCACTGCGAGGCGCTGAGCGCGGTCGTCTGCGCGGAGTCGACCTTGGGCGGGCTCGACGGGCGAACGGTCGCCATCGAAGGCTCCGGTGACAACCTCGCTGATATCGCGGCGCTGGCCTCGGCCCGCGGCGCGAAGATCATCGTTGGGCCGACCGACGACGAGAAGCCGGCCGGCATTGCGTCGGTAGTCGATTCCGGAGCCGATGTGGTGTTCGTCGGATCGAAGATGGGCACTGTCGACCACGTCGTTGCCGAGAGCCTGACCGGTGCCGCGGCCGTGGTGCCCTGGGGTCGGCTTCCGTTGACCGCCAAAGCTCTGGCGGTTCTGCGCCGGGCGGAGGTAGCCGCACCGGCCGATTTCGTGGCCTTGGCCGGATCGTCGATTGCCCTGTGGGGCGACCACGACCGCACCGACGCCGACATCGAAGCCGCCATTGCCCAACAGGTTGGAGCCATGTCGGCCGAGTTCGCAGCCCACGACGACGGCCCGATGCTGGCAGCCTGCTACCGCGCCGAGGACTATCTCGCCACCTGGCAACAGGCACTGCCGTTCGGCCGACCGTTGGCGCCCTGAGCCCGCATTACTGTCGCTATCAGGTCGGGGCTGTCGCTATCAGGCCAGCTCAGGGGCCCGAGAAGAGTTGGATGGGGGCGGCCGGACTGTCGCTCGGCGGCTTGATGCCGTCGTAGGAACCGAGTTCGGCTCGTCCCACGACCATCCAATGAACCTCATCGGGTCCGTCGGCGAGCCGCAGGGTTCGCTGCCCCTGATACATGTTGGCGAGCGGGGTCCATTGGCTGATTCCGGTGGCGCCGTGCATCTGGATCGCCTGATCGATGATGGAACAGACCCGTTCGGGGACGAGGGCCTTGATGCCGCTCACCCATACCCGGGCTTCGGCGTTTCCGAGCGTGTCCATGGCCTTGGCTGCCCGCAACACCATCATCCGCATCGACTCGATTTCGACCCGGGCCCTGGCAATGATTTCCATGTTGCCGCCGAGACGGGCGATGGGCCTTCCGAAGGCCTCACGTTCGAGGCCACGGCGGGACATCAACTCGAGGGCCTTCTCGGCCGCACCGACCGAGCGCATGCAGTGGTGGATGCGACCTGGTCCCAACCGCAGCTGCGAAATCTCGAACCCGCGTCCCTCTCCCAGCAGAAGATTCGAGGCCGGAACACGCACGTCGGTGAGCCTGATGTGCATGTGTCCGTGGGGGGCATCGTCCATGCCGAACACGTGCATGGCGCCGAGGATCTCCAGCCCCGGCGAATCCATGGGCACCAGGATCTGCGACTGACGCCGGTGGGGCGGACCGTCCGGGTTGGTCTGCACCATGCAGATCATGATCGTGCACCGGGGGTCGCCCGCTCCTGAGATGTAGTACTTCTCGCCGTTGATGACCCACTCATCGCCGTCGAGTACCGCCTGCGTGGCGATGTTCTTGGCGTCCGTGGACGCCAGGCCGGGCTCGGTCATTCCGAAGCAGGACCGAATCTCGCCCCGCAGCAACGGTTCGAGCCACTGCTGCTTCTGCTCGGGAGTACCGACCCGTTCGAGGACTTCCATGTTGCCGGTGTCGGGGGCAGCACAGTTGAGAGCCTCGGGCCCGAGGGAGTACTTGCCGAGCTCCATTGCGAGGTAGGCGTAGTCGAGGTTGGACAGGCCTTCGCCGGTCTCGGCGTCGGGGAGAAAGAAGTTCCACAGGCCGAGTTCCTTGGCCTTGTCCTTGGCTTCTTCGAGTACCTCGAGCTGGCCCGGGGCGTAGGTCCACCGATCGCTGCGACCCTCGCCGAGTCGAACAAACTCCACCTCCATCGGCGCCACCACATCTTCAAGGAATGCGACGACCTTGTCGTGAAGTGGGCGTGACTGCTCCGACATTCTCAGATCGAAGTCGTCGTTCGAGCTGGTCTTCAGACCGGTTGGTCGCATTTCGATACTCCTGTGGCTAAGAGAGAGGACATCGTGCCACGCCGCACCGCCTGCACGCACAACGTCCGTCATCTCATTCGCCGTTCTCGATCGCCGTTCGTTCTCACCCGTTCGCAGCGTACGATGATGCCCTCACGGGGCTGTAGCTCAGTTGGCTAGAGCACCTGCTTTGCAAGCAGGATGTCGTGGGTTCGATTCCCATCAGCTCCACTGAGATTCCCACTCCTCCCCCGTGTGCCGAAGAGGCCACGGAATGTGGGGACAACCACGCTGTGTGCTACCTTTCGCTCGAAATCGCTTGCAGATAGGCGAACAGAGTTGCTCACGGGGGTGGCAGGAATGATCGAATGTCGCGGCTGGCGCAGCCTGTCGGTGCCGGACATTGCCAATGACATCGATCGTACGATCGCCGGGCTAAACGTCATCGGGATCGACGCTCTGGTCGCCGGGACAGATGTCGTTTGCGCCGTTGGCTCGAGCGTGTTCGATCCGGGAACGGTTCTTGTCGTGCCACCACCCCAGCTCCGGGTCGGTTGATCGACTATGGGAATACTCTCAACATTGGCCGACGCCCTGACCAGTTCGGCGAACAGTGCCGGGGATACCGGTAAGGACCTTGCCTGTCTCGTCTGCGGCGATGGTCCGTCCCCCAGCCCCCGCGTGTATCCGGGGGCCGTCTCATCCGGCGCGGGGAACTCCGGTCGGGGAGACGAAGGTCTGGACGAGTTCATCCAAGACATCAAGGAACTCGTCGAGTTGTTCGGCAAGGCTGCCGTCTCTGTGGCGGATCTCCACCAGCAGGGGTCCAACATCGATCTGGACCAGGAAACAGCCACGGGTGGCTTCAATCCTGACGGTACTCCCGACGTGAATCCGTTCTCATTCGGGATGCGCGATGAACTGGGAGACGTGATCGGGGAAGTGGCGGAGAGGACCACAGGCACGGACAAGATCACATTTGGTGTCGGCATAGCTCTGGATAGCGCCAAGGTGATGCACGACATCGGTCGTTTGAAGCCGCGACTGGAGAGACACAGAGTCGATCAGGACTCCAAGGGAATCGACGTGATCGCTCAGGAGCGAGCGAAAGCCAATCCGACGAGGGACGCCGATTGATGCAGGACGAGCGACCACTCGTGACCCGCATGTCGACACGCGTTCAGGCTCTTCTTCCATGGATAGCGGTGGCCGGGATCACTATCTCCGTTGCACTGTTCGCGATCGACCTACCGGGCCACGCAGACCGTGGTTCTTGGGGAGACCTCATCACAATCGCTACCCGGAATTGGTGGCCGGTCGTACTGATTCTGATCATCGGTTTCTTCGCCAGAGGACGAACCGTCTACCACGTTGTCGTCGGGTGGTTCGCCGGCTATTTCATGTCGGTGGCTGTTGCCATATTGATACTCGAGCCGACCGGCAACTGGTTAGGTGAAGATTCCCGCTGGCAGGTCTCGGTTCTGGTTCCCACCGTGGAGGAACTCGCAAAGACTCTTCCCATTGCTCTCGCGTATCTCACCGTGCGCAGAACCGCATGGATGAAGCCGACCATCACAGATTTCGCGGTACTCGGGCTCGCGGTTGGCGGAGGGTACGCCTTCCATGAGGACGCCCTGTTTGCCAGAGTCGTGTCCGGCGGATGGCACGGCTGGGGAATCCTGACCCCCGCCATCGTGCAGGAGCCCGTGTTCGCGGTCGGACATGGCGTCTGGACCGGCCTCGTCGGGCTCGGAGTAGGGGTCGCTTTGGCGCGACGGGGTAGACCGCTTCCTTGGCTCGCTTTTCTCGGCGCATACGCTGTCGCCACAGTCGACCACGCTCTGGTGAACGACCAGGCCTCTCGAACCGCACTGCTCGATGGACGGCTGCCGCTTTATCTGCTGATAGTCGGGATCGGCGCAGCGATGTTCGTGGAGACGCGGGCGCTGGTGGCCGCATCCGGGAGTGCGGGCAAGTTTCGTGCCGACCTGAGCTCGGCGCTCTCGCTGGTGGCAAACGGCAGCGGTGGTGGGAACATGCCCGGTCGCTGGCAGCGCTTCGTGTTCAACGTGCGAATGCAAGTGCGGCAGGCTTGGTCGCTTGAGACCGAGCTGAAAACGGCACGCATGTCGATGGCGAACGGCACGAACCACTCACCCCCCAACAGCAACCGCAAGATCGCCACTGGAGTAGCACTTGCGGCCATCCTGGCCGGGCTGATCTTGTTCTGGCCGAGAGACGACTCTGATCCCGAAGTTGCCCCGGAGACCACCACCACGACCACGATCGAAATCCCAACAACTGATTCGGCCAGTTCGGCCGGCGACGACACCAATCCAGGGCAGTCGACCTTCGCGTTTGGTGACGGACTGTCGATCGATTCGCCTTTGAAACTGCGGTGGGAGAACGAAACCCAGCGAGGACTCGACGACGACCTCTTGATGGTCATCGACGGGAGCCGAGAGCTAATGATCCAGGGGTCGCTGCTTCAGTACCGCGAAGGTGATCTGGCCGTTCTGTGTTTCGATCTGGAGACCGCCGATGTCACCTGCGTGGGCCAGCCAGCGACAGGCTCACTGACGGCGAGCATGGGGGCCGAAATCACGAACCTTCCCGATCTGCCCGGCGCGACGAGCGATACACGCGAAATAGCGGGCCGCGAGGCGTTGTGCGTGTTCACACCCCTGCCGGATGACTCATCGATCCTGACCTGCGTGGACACGGGGACCGGCATCGCGCTGCTCACCGAGACGACCGCGCCTGCCTTCGATGGCAGTACCCCAACCTTCACGCGCCGGGAACTCGTCGAATGGTCGACCCCGGGCGAATCTGATTTCGAACTCATCCCGGAGGCCCAAGCCGCGCTGGAGGACCTGTCCGGCTGACCTGAACGTGCATTGCGAGCAAGATGTCACGGTTTCGAATCCCATCAGCTCCAATCGAAGACGAGAATCACCGCTCGGGGCCAGATCACGTTGACATACCTACCGGTCAGGTCAGGCCTCGACAGTCCATGCATCGGCGGGTGAGGAATTGCATCGTGTCTTCGAACTCCTCACCGAGTAGTTCCCCGATCCGATCCATCATCGGCTCCGGGGCAACCGGTTTCCCGCAAGACTCGCAGACCAGCACGACCCCTTCGTTGATGGTTCGACGACCGGAGCGCAGCAAGTCGGAGTCGATCCTCGCGGCGACTCGGATGGCGCCACGCTCGACTTCGGGGCACGCAATCGTGCATTGGCCACAGTTCGTGCAAGCCGCAGCGTTGAAGGACAGGGTGACCGTGTCTTCTTCGAAGCCGGCTTGGATCGCGGTGGTCGGGCAGGTCTGAGCGCATTGGGCGCACAACGTGCACGACTCCGGGTCGATCGTCACCACACCGAGACTGGAGCCGGTGTGGGTGACATCGAGACCCTTCGGGGAGATGGAATCCAGCACCAGCATCGCCTCGGCATCCCCGGCATGGGTGAACGGAGCGGTGAAGTCGGTTCTGGCGATCGGCTCTCTGATCACGTCGCCCATCTGCAATGGCACCAAGTTGGGGTCGAGGTCGGCGGCAGTCAGAACCGACCGGGCAAGATCGACCGCCGTTCGACTGTGCTCGTCGAGTCCCCGCTGACAATCGGCGTCCGCGCAGCTCGCGGCAGTCACCGATCCGGCCCCCATCAGCAGAGCTGTCAGTAGCCACGTACCGGGGACCATTCCGGTGCACGGCACCACGATTTCGTGCCATCCCGGTACCGATTCGGCGGAGCGGGCCCCTCTGCAGACGAAGCGAAGACCAACCGGAGCGTCGCCATGGCCAACCAACGCCCCGACCTGGGCCGCAAGCATTTTCGGAGTCGTCGAAGGGATGGAGATGGCTTCAGTGGGGCAGGCCGATACGCACATCCCGCACGGTTCACAGAGATCTCTGTTGAAGTGAATTCGACCCTGTTGCCAACGGTAGGCACCTTGAGGGCAGGGTTCGACACAGGCCTGGCACCCGTCCACCGCCGCGCACTTCGCCTCGTCCACCATGGGCGCGGCCCTGTACCAAGGTCGGGGTGCTCTGAACAGGCTGCGACGGTTGAACACATGAGGAATCGTCGGTTTCTGGTGCTCGGGCCGACTTCCGGCATAGGCAAGAGCTCTTTGCCGAAGACCAGCCAGCGTGGCCTCCAGATCCGACTCAGAGATGCCGAGCGGCACGTCCAGGATTTGCGATCCCAACGGATCCACCTCAACGGAACGCAGTGCCTTCTGCACATCGGCGAGGTCGTAGTGAGACTCGTGCAACAACAGTACGACCCGGTCCGCGCCGCCGAGCTGCTCAGCGATCCTCAAGGGGGTTTCGCACAGACCCTCGATGGCGTTCACTTCAACCCCGTCGAGGAGAATGTCGGGCGAGTCTGCACACACGAACACGGCGGTACTCACTCGACCATCCCCCGTCGGATCAGATTCACATAGTCTCTCTCGTGAACCACGAACGCATGAACCATGTCGACCAGGTCGAGATAGAACGGCAACGGATCGCAGGCGTGAACAAGGTCGTGGAACGGTGGTATCCACACGGTCAGGTGCTGATGCAAAAACTGACTTTCGAGATCGAGCACCTCCTTGACACCCTCAATCTGATCGTCTCCCCAGGCGCTCGCCTCCCGATCACATAGGTGCGACATGACCTCAAGCTCGGTCGAGATGTGATCGGGGGCCTCTTCTTCTCCGACTGATGCGATCCCCATGGACCGGTACTCGCCCTGCAGCCCGGCGACGAACTCGGCGATTTCGCCGCCTCGCATCACAACTCTGTAGTGCGATTCGGTGGGTGGGCTGACCCGCCCAGCTATCCCCGACGCGAACAGCTGCACATAGCCGACGTCGAGACCGTCGGCGGCCACATCGATGGGGAAGTGGCGGCCGAGTCGTCGCCAAGCAGGGCCGAATGCGAACTGGTCGATGTCGCGATCGTTCATGACCTCGACAGCTCCGGCCAACAGATCGAACTGCTTCGCGTCGGGCGGCAGCAAAGCTCCCCCAAGGAATCGGTAGATCCCCTGTCGGGTGCGAGCGATATCGGTGGAGCCTGTCGTCATCGACGCCTAGAGGGCATCACTTCGTAGAGCACGGCCGCCAATACCACGGAGATGATCCCGAGCAGGAACAACATCGGCGCGCCTGCGAAGG
>JAJCXX010000069.1 GCA_029263195.1 Acidimicrobiales bacterium | reverse complement strand
ATTGTCGCAGCCGCAGCCGTCTTTCCGACACCGCCCTTCCCAGCCACGATCAGGACCCGCGAAGATGCGAAGAAACTACCGGGATCCATTCCCCTCCTCATCGGAGCGCTCGAGCGCTGGGCGGCGAGTGATCCTACCCCTATTGGCCCTGGCGACGGCCCTGGCAATCATGCTCGGGGCGATGCCGGCCGTGGCGCAGGAGTCGGCCCAGACCGCTACCGGCGACACCCCGCCGGCATTCGATGTGATCCAGATCTCGGGACTTCTCGATGAGATCGTCGCCGATTTTATTGAGAGTTCGATAGGCACGGCCGAGGCCAAGGAGTCTGGCGGCCTGATCATGCAGGTCAACAGCACCGGAGCGGTCGTCTCCGATGAGCGGGTCGCCGAGCTGGCCCGAGTCATTTCCGGGTCGAAGGTGCCGGTCTACGGCTGGGTGGGTCCGTCGGGAGCCAAGGCCGAAGGTGCCGTGGCACAGCTCGTGGCGGTCACCGAGGAGATGGCGGTTGCTGTTGGGGCGAAGTTCGGCAAGACCGGCCAGATCGTCATTCCCGAGGAACTGTTCCCGCCGGAATTTCTCGCATCAGCCGAGGCCCTTCGTGACGACACGGTCGACGAGGAGGGGATCATCGAGATTGGCATGGCCAACCGCGATGCTCCCACTCTGGGATTCTTCGCCCTGGAGTTGCCCGGGTTCGGAGTCATCATCGACGACTCCGGTGAGCAGCCAGTGAGAGTCCCGACCTCCACGGTCGTGTTCAGCAAACTCCCGTTGTTCGATGGTTGGATGCACACGTTCGCCAGTCCGGCGATGGCCTATCTCCTGTTCCTGATCGGTGGCGCGCTACTGGTGTTCGAGTTCTACACAGCCGGCGTGGGAATCGCCGGGGTGGTGGGTGCCGGATGCCTCGTGCTCGGCAGCTTCGGTCTCGATGTTCTCCCGGTTCGATGGTGGGCGGTGGCGTTGCTGGTGGTGGCGATCCTCGGTTACGCGATCGATGTCCAGACGGGGGTGGCGCGCGTCTGGTCGGTGATTGCCACGGTGTCGTTGATCGTCGGGTCGCTGTGGCTCTTCGATGGGTATCCGATTTCGTGGATCACGCTGGTGGCGGGTATCGGTGGGATATCCCTCGCGATGATCTCGGGGATGCCGGCGATGGTTCGATCGCGATTCGGCACTCCGACGATCGGCCGCGAGTGGATGGTCGGGTCGATGGGGGTGGCGGCCGAGGAGATCAAACGCGACGGAGTCGTGGTGATCGATGGTGCCCCGTGGAAGGCGCGTGTCAATCGTACGACTCCGATCCCGGCGGGTGATCCGGTGCGGGTTGTGGCCATCGAAGGGCTGTACCTGGAGGTTGAGCCCGAAGAGGGCGGAGCACGCGATTACCGTGAAATGAGAGATTGAAAGCCGATAACGACCCCGGTTCCACCCTGAAACCACTCTGAGAGATTGAATCCAGCCGCCTACCACTGTGAGCGTTTGTGACATGCGTCGCACGTCTGATATGCCAAAGGAGGCACCAGGGGAGAGCGAAATGGCGATTCAACGAAACGAGTCTGATTGGCAACTCCGTGCGGCCTGCCGAGGGCCGCAATCGGCGATGTTCTTCCCGCCTCAGTCTCCCGAACGGCGTGAGGACAAGCGAGAGAGAGAATCCCGGGCGAAGGCCATCTGTGGTGAATGCAGAGTCCGGCCCGATTGTCTCGACTTCGCCGTCGACATCAGGGAACAACACGGGATCTGGGGCGGCCTCAGCGAAAACGAACGCAAGATCCTGCGGGTGGTCTGACCCCGATCAGACAGCAGGATTGTCGATCTCGGGAAGGCGGGGGCCGCCGATTCGAAAATCGCCTCGGCGTCGGGTCACTCCGGTGCCGTCGAGCCGGGCCAGGAGTGGAATGGCGAACTTTCGGGTCGTTCCCCAAGCGTCTCGAAGCTCGGCAACGGTGACCCCGTCGGGTCTATCGGCCAGGAGGCGGGCCACCACTGAGGCAGCATCTTCGACCGTGCTTCGAGCAAAGTAGACACCGGACTCCTCGACCACGTCGCCCCGGCGAACGAGTTCGCGGAGCTCGGCGCGATCGATTCCATCGGCCCCTGGTGGAGCGAACCCACCTTCGATCAGAGCCGTCAGGTAGGAGTGACCAGCGAGAGCGTCGGCGGCGTCGGCAGGCCTGGCCCGGCTGCCTTCTGTCTCGATTCCGTCGAGCTGGCCGAGGATTGCCCTGGTGAAGTCGTCGAGGGTTCCGATGTCGAGACCCAGCGGGCCGGCGTCGAGAATGTCGGAACGAAGACGTTCGCGGCACTCGGTGAGCACCTCTGGTGCCACCGCCCAACGGCCCACGTCTGGGTCCCGGCTCTCGCCGGTGAGAATGGCCAACCGATCGACCTCTATGAGGCCCCGTTCCGAGATGACTCGTTCGACCCTCCGGTCGGGCTGAGCCTTGGCCGCCGTCAGCACCGGGTCGACATCGAGTATCTGTCCGCCCCCAAGGGTCTCCCCGCGGCCCGACTCACGCAGGATGTAGCGGTCGCCGGGAAGCAGCGGGAGTCCTTCGGGAAGATGGAGACGAACTGCGCCCTGTTGTCCCGGATCGAGCCCTGAGTCCCCGATGACCGACGCCCTCACCGGATGCTCACCCGAACCCAGGTAAGCCATATGAGCGCCTCGCTTGGTGACCCGGTGATCGAGCGAATCGAGAACGACCAACTCGGCGTCCACAGTGCGGGTGACATGCCACTGTTCGGCGTTGACGAGCACATCGCCGCGTCGGACCTGATCGTGGGAGACCCCGCTCAGGTTGGCCGCGACCCGATTACCCGGTCCGACCTTGGTGCGATCGGCGTGGAGGCTCTGCAGCCCACGAACTCTCACGTCGAGACCGGCCGGAAGGATCGTCAGTTCTTGATGAACTCGGAGCATCCCGCCCGTGAGTGTCCCGGTGACCACCGTGCCCGCCCCTTTGGCGGCGAACACTCGGTCGATCCAGAGCCGAGGCCGCTTGATGTCGGCTGCGGTCGGCGTATCGGCCAGCAATCGGTCGAGAGCTTCGGCGAGATGGTCGACGCCGACGCCATCGATGGCATCGACCTCGATGATTTCGGCCGACTCCAGAAACGTGCCGGATACGGAATCAGCGACCTCGAGGCGTGCCAACTCCCGTAGATCGGGATCGGCCTGGCCGACCTTGGTGAGGGCGATCAGCCCGTGCTCGATGCCCAGCAACTGGAGAATTCGGAGATGTTCTTCCGACTGCGGTTTCCATCCCTCGGTGGCCGCCACGACGAACAGACACGCGCTCACGCCACCGACCCCGGCGAGCATGTTCTTGAGAAACCGAACGTGGCCCGGCACGTCGACGAAGGCGACTCCCCGCTGCGAGGGCAGCTTCATCGAAGCAAAGCCGAGATCGATCGTGAGGCCCCGCGCCTTCTCCTCGGCCAGCCGATCGGGGTCGGTGCCGGTGAGAGCCGTCACGAGTGTGGATTTGCCGTGATCGACGTGACCAGCGGTGGCTACGACGTGCATGGATTGCCGAGGTTGTGGGGATCGGCGGGGTGCAGCATCAGTCGAGCTCCTGGAGTGCCTGGTCCACCTCGATGTCGTCGGACGGATGGACGGTCCGAAGATCGATGATCGTGTGCTGGTCGACCACGCGAGCGATGATCGGGCGGGTTCGGTTGCGGAGCTCTCTGCGGTGGTCGCCTCGTGTCGATATCGCGATGGAGGGAATCTCGACTCCGGGGAGAGTGCCCCCGCCGGGCGTGGCGACGGTATCGATCGCTTCACCTGACGTGTAGCCGCCGGCTCGGTCTCGGAGTTGGTCGAGCGAGGCCGACGCCATGCGCCAAAACGGAATGGCCTGGCCGTCGGACCGCAGGTAGGCGAGGGCGGTGGCCTGCAGAGCTCCGAGCACCAGGGAACCGGGGCGTAGCGCGCGAGCCAGCGGATGGCGAGCGCACTTGGCGACGAGATCGGCTCGGCCGGCGATGATGCCGGCCTGGGGTCCACCGAAGATCTTGTCTCCGGAGAAGGTCACGAGGTCGGCTCCGGACTCCAGGGTCTGGCGAGCGGCCGGTTCATCCGACAGCCAGCCCGGCGGGCCGGCATCGAGCCAGGGGCAACGGCTGTCGAGCAGACCCGAACCTATGTCGGCCACGAGATGTGGTCCGAGGTCGGCCAGTTCGGTGACCGACGGGGCCTCGGTGAATCCGACGATGCGATAGTTCGACTGGTGAACCTGCAGTACGACCGCGACATCGTTGGATGGATCGTCCACGGCCTGTGCGAAGTCGCTGCGGCGGGTGCGGTTGGTGGTTCCGACCTCGATGAGTCGAGCCCCGGATCGTGCCATCACGTCGGGGATACGGAACCCGCCTCCGATCTCGACCATCTCGCCACGCGACACTGCGACACCGTGGCCCTCGGCCAGCGCGGCCAGCACCAGCAGCACGGCGGCCGCACAATTGTTGACCACGATCGCGGCCTCGGCTCCGCAGGCTCGGGCGATCAGAGCAGGCGCGGTGTCCATGCGTGACCCGCGTTCGCCGGTCGAGAGGTCGAGTTCGAGGTTGCTGTAGCCCTCGTCTTGTTGCCAGGCGTGGGGGGCTCGGCCCAGGTTGGTGTGGAGCAATGTCCCGGTGGCGTTGATCACCGGCGTGAGCATCCGTCGCTGCGCCTCGATGGCGATGTCACGTGCGTTTTCGGGGTTGCCCTCGGCAATGGCGCGGCGGGCTGCATCAACCAACATGGGGTGGGGTAGGCCGGTGTCGGTCATCGATCTGGCGAGTTTGTCGACAGATGGTGGTCGGTCGGCGCGGGTGTCGTCGGATCCAGCCACGGTCGCGCCAGCCTATGTGGTCGTCGTGGCCCCTACGCTCAGTAGGTGTTCGGGATCATTCTGCTGCTGTTTCTCGCCGTTCCGGTGATCGAGATCTACCTGGTGATTCAGGTCGGGTCTTCACTCGGTGTGCTCCCGACGCTGGGCTTGTTGATTCTCATCAGCGTTGTGGGTGCTTGGCTGCTGCGTCAGCAGGGGCTCAGCGTGCTCGCTCGAATCCAAACCAAGCTGGCCCAGGGTGAACTGCCGGGGAAAGAGCTCGTCGATGGATTGTTGATCGTGTTCGCTGGGGCGCTGATGCTCACTCCGGGGTTCATGACCGACGCATTCGGAATATTCCTGATGCTGCCCCCAACCCGTGCCATCGTTCGGGTGGCGCTGATGCACCGGTTCGGAAATCGAGTCTCGGCGGGCCGGGGTTCCTATGGACCTGCCGGGTTCGCCACTTGGGGCGGTTCCCCCGTGGTCGACGATGTGTGGATCACCGACGACGACATCGGCGATGACCCCATCGAGCTCGGCCCTGGAGACGAGTAGTCGGCTCAGTCGCTGGTCTCGATGAGCATCTGGCGGCTCACGAGGGCAGCCAGGTCCAGTCGGCTCAGTGGCGGGGAGAAGAAGTAGCCCTGGCCGTATCGACATCCGAGATCGGTGACCACCCGGAGGTCTTCGCTGGTTTCGATGCCGACGGCACAGACGTCGATACCTCGTTCGGTGATTCCGTCGATCACAACCTTGGCGCGTGTGAGTCCACGGTCGGTGTGGATGTCCTTGATCAGCCGCTGGTCGAGTTTGACGGAGTCGACCGAGTTCGGGTTCACGAAGTCTCCCTGGAGTGCGCTCGACAGCTCGTCGATCACCACGGTCACGCCCAAGGCGCGGAGTTGTGTCATCAATCGCACGGCCGATCCCGAGCCCGATAGCGCGGCGGGGTGAATCTCGAGGTGGATCTGTTCGGCCGAGGCTCTCGCGTTGTGGAGCGTGCGGGCGAGTGACAACGGGAACCGAGTGTCGGTGAGACGCCGATCGGAGATGTTGAACGACATGAACAATGGATCGCTGTCGGCGTTTGGCAGCGACTCGATGGTCGACACGGCGTGCCGCATCACCGTTTCTTCGATGCGCCGGATCAGTCCGCTGTCCTCAGCTGCCGACACGAGCTCTCTCGGATCGAGATGCTTGCCGTCTTCGCCGACGATCCTCAACAGGGCCTCGGCGCCGATGATCTGTCTCGATTGAAGGTCGACGATCGGCTGGTAGTGAACCTCTATGGCGTCGTCGTCGAGTGCTTGGCGGAGGCGCTGGTCGACGCCGATCCGACGTTCGGCTCTGGATCGTAGGTCGTCGTCGAACAGTTCGCACCTGTCGCGCCCCATGCCCTTGGCGTTGTAGAGGGCGGTCTCGGACTCGCTCATCAGGGTGCCGCCCGAGCTTGAATCTCCGCTGAGGGCGATGCCGATCGACACGGTGAGATGACTCAGGGGACTGCTGGTCGGGGCGTCGCTGCAGACCGCCCGAAATCGCTCGGCCATGGGCAAGGCCTCGGCTGGGCCGAAGATTTCGGGGCAGACGATGGTGAATTCGTCTCCGCCGACTCTCGCCAGGGAATCTTGTGGCCTCAAGGTCTTCTCGAGAGCGGCTGCGAGAACCTCGATTAGCTGATCGCCCAACTCGAATCCTTGCGAGTCGTTGATTGCCTTGAAGCGATCGACGTCGATAGTGAACACCCCGACGCTGTGGTCCGATCCGCGGCTGTCAGCCAGGGCCCGGTCGATCTCGGATATCACGTGGGCTCGACCGGGCAGACCGGTTATCCGATCCGGCCCCTTTTCTTGCCCAGACCGAACGATCGAGACATCGACCCCGGCTCGATCTCCGGTGATCGTGATCTCGATGCTCGGACCGATGGAGTTGTTGTCGCCGATTGTGCGGACGAGGAGAGTCGTCGAGAAAGTGTCGTCGACCGCGCCGGCATGACGCAGCAGCGCCTCCAGGGCATCGAGATCATCGGGGTGGATTCCGTCGGGGAGTCCGAAGGAATCGGTGCGTCGTGTCGGCGCGGCACGACCAGAATCGGTGTCGATTCTGGTAGCTGCCGCCAACCGGCGATCCCACGAACTCATCTGCACCTCACGCTGCCCACGGACTTGTGTTCCAGATCGGCGGTTACGAGCCGGAATTGAGGTCAGTGAGCAGCGGCGGAATCGCTGTCGGGCTCGTCGAGCGCATCGAGTGCGGCCACTGCGGCATCGAGCATTCGTGCGCTGCACCCGGCCATCTCGACCGGGGGCACGTGTTCGTCGACGATCGACGCCGCTATCGACTTGAGCGCCTCGGCAGCCGGACCCTCACCGAGCGAGGCGGGGACTCCTTGGTCGCCACCGGTCGAGACGCCCGGCTCTATCGGTATGGCACCGAGCAATGGCGTGCCGATGTCGTCGGCTAGTTGGCGACCGCCGCCGGTGCCGAACAGGGCATGGCTCGAACCGTCGGGGGCGATGAACTCGGTCATGTTCTCGATCACGCCGACGATGCGTAGATAATTCTTGCGCCCCATGTCGGCGACCCTCGCTGCGACCTTCTGGGCGGCGAGGGCCGGCGTGGTGACGATGATCATCTCGGATCGGGGCAGCATCTTGGCCAGCCCCATCTGCACGTCGCCGGTACCCGGCGGCATGTCGATCAGCAGATAGTCGAGGTCGGCGGGCCAAGCAACGTCCTGGCAGAAGTGCTGCACGGCCCGGTTGAGCATGAGTCCCCGCCACATGAGCGCAGAGTCTTCCTGATCGACCAGGAATCCCATCGACACGACCTCGACTCGACCGTCGCCGATCTGGCGGGCGACCGGGGAGATCTTGCCTTCGTGGGCGAGCAGATCTCCCTCCACGCCGAGCATTCGCGGCACGGAGAATCCCCAGATGTCGGCGTCCATCACCCCGACGGTGAATCCCGTGGCGGCGAGGGCGGCGGCGAGGTTGGTGGTGATCGAAGACTTCCCCACACCACCCTTGCCCGACGCGATCATCAGGATCTTGGCGGTGGCAGGTATCGAAGTGTCGGGGGCGGTCTGGCTCACGTTGAACCGGGCCTTCGACATCGCCTGCTGCTTCTCGTCCTGGGTCAGTTCACCCCAGTTGATCTTGACCCTCGACACGCCGGGAAGTGACTCGAGTCGGCTGCGTATGTCTTTCTGGATCTGGGCCCGAAGTGGGCAACCGCTTGTGGTGAGGGCGATCTCGAGTTGGACCACTCCGGCGGGGTCGACCTGCACCGAACGGGCCATGCCCAGCTCGACTATGTCGGATCCGAGTTCGGGATCGATCACGCCGCGAAGTAGCGCAGTGATGTCGTCGGGACTGGGTGGAGCACTGGATGCCACGGCCGGATCCTACTTGCGGGCCGATGTTCGAGTCCGACGGTCTCCGCGAGGGCCTCCGGTGTCGGAGGGAATACTGAGGGCTAGAGTCTCGTTCACTGGTTGAGCGGGCATGGACTCCCGCCGAATAGGAGACCTCATCATGATCACCATCACAGACAACGCAGCTTCGAAGGTTGGAGAGCTGATCGAAGCCGAAGGCGAGGAAGGCCTCGCTCTGCGCGTGGCAGTTCGCCCGGGTGGCTGCTCTGGGTTCTCCTACGACATGTTCTTCGACGCCGACATAGCCGACGACGACCTCATCTCCAAGGCCGGAGCGGTCAGCGTGGTGGTCGATCCGTCTTCGGCGAAGATGCTCACCGGAGCCACTCTCGACTACGCCGATGGACTTCAGGGTGCCGGATTCTCGATCGACAATCCCAACGCCAAGTCCAGTTGCGGCTGCGGCGACAGCTTCTCCTGATCCCGCCGCGTTGAGCCGCGGTCAGATGGCGGTGAGGGCTTCGGCCAGTTCGGAACGATCCCAGGTGGTCGACAGCAACGACATGATGGTGCCGTCGGCGTCGGCCAGATAGATCACCGGCTCGAATGGGAGTTCGTTGACGTTGACCGCTGCGGTGGTGTCGGGGAACTTGCCGGTCTGGAACACCGAAGGGTCTGCCCAGACCTCGGCATGAACGAAGTCGACGTCGGGCCGATCGGGGGCCGCGTCTATCAAGAGGTCGACGACCGGGCCGCAGATGTCGGTCTGGCAGAAGCCCGGCGTGGCGATCACCAAAACCGTCGGCCGGCCATTGTCGAGAAAGTCGTTGAGATTGGTTGTGTGAAACGGACACGGCACCGCCCGTGTGCACACCGGTTCGACTCCTCGATGGTTTTCAAATGTCGGGGTGTCGACCGGCCGGATCTGATCGCCGACGAACGGAACCGACACCTCGGAGCGATCCTTGACGAGAAACGTGACCGGGTCGACGTTGGGATGGTCGACGAGTGTGGCGACGTAGCTACCGGGCTCAGGAGGAGTGAAGATGATGGGGTAGTAGGGGGTGATGATGCCGTCGTCGTGGCGTGACGATGCCCCGCCACCCACCTCGACTCCGTCGAGCGTGATCGGAATCCTGGTCGACGCGGGTGCCGTCCGGCGCATGATGTCGACGCCATCTCTGAGAACGAATGTGAGCCTCTGGGGGAGGCCGGCCGCCGTAACCGATTCGCTACCACCGATCGGAAATGCCGGTGCGAGAAACGCCGGCTCGGAGGGCGTGGCGAGAGTTGTCGTGGAGGACTGCCCAGCGGTGGTGGTGCCGCCGCCGCATGCTGCCAACAGGCCGGTTCCGACGGTGCCCATCAAGAATGTTCTGCGATTGATAGCGCTCACGGAGACCGACCGTAACCTTCCTGCGTGACTAACGGACTTCGAGCGGCCATTGAATTCACCGTCGACGGAACCCCGATCGTGGTGCAAGATGCGACGGGAACGCTCCTCGATGTCCTTCGCGATCAAATCGGGATCACGTCGGTCAAGGACGGGTGCAGTCCGCAGGGGCAGTGCGGCTGCTGCACCGTGCTGGTCGACGGCCAGCCGCGGGTTTCCTGCGTGACGCCGGCCCGCCGTGTGAACGGAAGGAATGTGACCACCGTCGATGGTCTCGGACCCGACGTTTCAGCCCGCTGGGCGGAGGCATTTCACTCGACCGGTGGGAGCCAGTGCGGATTCTGCACACCCGGAATCATCTGCCGGTTCGAAGGGCTGAGGTCGAAAGGTGTCGGCCACGACGATCGACAACGTCCAGCCAAGGCCCTGCAAGCCCACCTGTGCCGCTGCACCGGATGGCAATCGGTGGTCGATGCCTGGTGCGAGTTCGACGCGATCGATGTCTCCGACGCCGCGCCGTTCGATCAGGCCACGGCTCAACGCCGGGCCGAGCTCGAGGGTTCGGCCGCTCAAGACGTCGGGCCATCGGTGGCATTGGGGCGCAGTGGATTCGCGTCCGATACCGCTCCATCGGACGGCCTCGTGGCGGTGCCCGACGCCGTCGGTTCGGGCTGGATCGTGGCCGAGACCCGCAACGAGGCCGTTCGACTCGCGGGAAAGGTCCAAGGCCGCCGGACCACGGGAGAGTGGGCCCCGCCGTTGGCCGTGCCCGAGGGAGATTGGGATCTCACGCTCACCACAACCTGGGTCGAGCCGGCCTATCTGGAGACCGACTCGTCGTGGTGTGAGCCGGGTGGTGAGGCGGTCTCGCCCCTCGCCAACGGTGGAGCTTTCGGAGCCAAGAACTCCAGCGAAGTAGCAGAGGTGGCTCGGCGACTCGCAGACCAGCACGGCCGACCGGTGAAGGTCTGCTACTCCCGAGAGGATTCGGTACGGAAGGGTCCGAAGCGGCCGCCCATCGCCGCGGGCATGATGGCCAACGGCAGTGGCGTGGTGCATGTGGTCCGCGCCCCCGGGATAGCCGAGGCTATTCATTCGGTGGCGCCCGCCGTCGAGGTGGTGGAGATCGACGTGGTCGGCCCACCCGTATCGAGTGCGATCCGCGGTGCAGGCTGGGTGGAGGCCGCGGTGTTGTTGGCCGGCCTGCGTGGCGAGGTCGGATGGATCGACGCGCCCGGCGGGGGCAGTGCCACGGCCGAAGTCGGCGATGACGGGGAGATACGGATCGAGGTGCGTTGCGGCGATCCTCTCGACGAAACGGTGCTGCGTTCTTACTGCATCGGTGCGGCCCACATGGCGGTCTCCTGGGTCACCAGCGAGTCGCTGGCGGTCGACGACGACGGCACGATCCACGACCTGACCATTCGATCGTTCGGGGTGCTGAGGGCGGTCGACACCCCACGGGTGGAGGTCTCCGTGGTCGCCGATGGGGGAGAACCGGTCAACGGGAGCGATGCCGTCTTCGCAGCCGTTGCCGCCGCGGTGTGGATCGATCTCGGTCGCCCGCCGCAGTGGCCGCATAGATTGGCCTGAGTCGTCACCAGGAGAGCAACATGAGCAAGCCCGTGGGTCCTTACACGCCGATCGTTCGCGGAGGCGACCTTCTCTACACGGCGGGCCAGATCGGCATCGTCGATGGCGCTCTGGTGAGCGGGGGGCTCGAGCCGGAACTGCGTCGGGTGTTCGTCAATCTGCGCGGTGTGCTGTTGTCGGCTGGCGTGTCGTTGTCGGATGTGGTGAAGACCACAGTGTTCCTGGCCGACATCGACGACTACGCGGCGATGAACTCCATCTACGTCCAGGAGTTCGGTGAGCATCGTCCGGCCCGCTCGGCGGTGGCCGTGGCCGCGCTGCCGTTGGGTGCGAGGGTCGAGATCGAGGCGATCGCCACGGTATGAGATCACGGCCGTTGGGGGCGTAACCTCGGGGCATGGATTCTGACCGTCTCATCTCGCTGATTCGCGGCTCGGTCATCGGTCGCGGTCAGGTCGTCGACGGAGTGTTTGGTCCGCGTCCGGTGGTCTACGCCGACTACACGGCGTCAGGTCGTTCGTTGTCGTTCATCGAGGACTACATCCGTGAGTCGGTACTGCCGCTCTACGCCAACACCCACACCGAATCATCGGGCACCGGGCTTCAGACCACCCGGTTCCGAGAGGATGCCCGCGAGATCATTCGTTCGAGTCTCGGAGCCACCGACGAGCACGCTGTGTTGTTCTGCGGCAGCGGCTCGACCTACGCGATCGACCGCATGGTCGGTGTCCTCGGGCTCAGAGTTCCAGCCGCGTTCACGGACACTCACACCGAACTGGCCGACATTCCGTCGGGTCAGCGACCGGTCGTGTTCATCGGTCCTTTCGAGCATCATTCCAACGAACTGCCGTGGCGCGAATCGCTGGCCGACGTGGTCACCATCGACGAGGACGAAAACGGTCACATCGATATTGATCACCTCACCGCCGAGCTTCAACGTCACGCCGATCGGCCCCTGCGGATCGGCTCGTTCTCGGCCGCGTCCAACGTGACCGGAATCGTGACCGACACCGATGCCATCGCCGAGGTGCTCCACGCCCACGATGCCCTGTCGTTCTGGGACTTCGCGGCGGCCGCTCCCTACGTCGAGATCTCGATGGGTTCACCCGCCAACGGCAATCTCGCCTACAAGGACGCGATCTTCATCTCGCCTCACAAGTTCATCGGCGGACCGGGCACACCGGGGTTGCTGGTGGCCCGCAAGGAACTTTTCTCCAACCGTGTGCCCGATGTGCCTGGAGGCGGAACGGTCAAATTCGTCAATGCCGACGAACACGACTACCTCGACGACATCGAGCATCGCGAAGAGGGCGGCACCCCTGCGATCGTCGAGTCGATCCGTGCCGGACTCGTGTTCCAACTCAAGGGAGCCGTCGGCACCGAGGAGATCCGAAAACGTGAAGAGAGTTTCGTGTCTCGTGCGGTTGCGGCATGGGAACAGAACCCGGCGGTTTGGGTCCTCGGCAATCACGATGCCGAGCGGTTGTCGATCGTGTCGTTCGTGGTGCGCCACGGTGATCGACATCTCCACCACAACTACGTCGTGGCCCTTCTCAACGATCTTTTCGGAATCCAATCGAGGGGTGGCTGCTCGTGTGCGGGTCCCTACGGACACCGCCTCCTCCACATCGACATCGTGCAATCTCACGAGTTCGAACGTGAGATCTCGAGAGGATGTGAGGGCATCAAGCCGGGCTGGGTGCGCGTCAACTTCAACTATTTCATCGACGAGGCGGTCTTCGACTACATCGTCGAAGCGGTGAATCTCGTTGCCCAACACGGGGCCGAGCTGCTTCCCTACTACTGGCTCGAACCCAACTCCGGAATCTGGCGCCACCGGGGTGGTTCGGCTGTTGTTCCCATGAGCCTCGCCGACATCGACTACTCGAGCGGCGCCATGGAATATCCACCGCGGCCCCACCATTCGTCGGCCGCCTCACTCGATCACTATTTGGCCGAGGCTCGCCGAATCTTCGAGCACGCCGAGGTCGATCAGCCCGAGCCGATCGGAATGCCCGAAGTGAGTTCCGACTTCGAGCATCTGCGCTGGTTTCCCCTTCCTGATGAACTCCACTGCGGAGGCGGGTCAGCCCGGTCGGCCGAGGCACCGGTCTCGCCCGACGCCCCACCGGTCTGACAGACTGCCGTCATGGCCGGAGCTGTCGTAATTGTCGTATTGCTGGTGGTCGTGATGCCCGTTGGCGTTGCGATGAGCGGAGCGGCCGGCGCCGGCCTGCTCGGGTGGCTGCTCGGCCGCGATCGTGATCTCGACAACGTCGATTCGAGCGGTGAACCCAACGAGTATCTGACGATCTCGGATTCGAATCCCTGGCGGTAGGTCTCAGGCGCTCCAGCGGCTTTTGCCGAAGGAGTAGCCGACTGACCTCACGGTTTGGATCATGCTGGCGTGCTCCTCGCCCAGCTTGGCCCGAAGCCGGCGGATGTGAACGTCGACTGTTCTCGCCCCGCCGTAGTACTCATAGCCCCACACCCGGCTCAGAAGCGTCTCACGACCGAAGACCTTGCCGGGGTGGGCAGCCAGGAAACGCAGCAGCTCGTACTCCATGTAGGTGAGGTCGAGGGGCCGGTCATCGATCACGGCTTGGTAGGTCTCGAGGTTCATTATCAGCGGACCGTGCTCGATCAGATCGGGTTTCGAGTCGTGGCCGGCCCGTCGGAACACATGGCCGAGCCGAGCCTCGAGCTCGAGCGGATGAAATGGGTTGAGGCAGAAGTCGTCGAACTGGTCGCCGTGGGCTTCGAGCTCGGAGAGGTTGCCGCCGCCGACCAGTATGAGAATCGGCGCCAATGCGAAGTCTGATCCGCGCATCGTGCGGCAGAATCGGATCGGCTCGTCGATGTTGCCGCCGTCGGGTTCGGCCACGATGATCGCTCCCGACCATCCGTCGAGCGGTTCATGGCGTCGCGCTGCGTCGGTGTCGGCCACCGCCGTCCACGACCAGCCACCGAGGTCGAGGGCGCGGGCCAACTCGGGTGGCGTGGGGTCGGGGTAGACGAGAATCGGATCCATGGGGTTCAACCAGTTGTCACCACTGCGGTAGGTATCTCTCGAGTTCGAATGGGGTGACTTGAGACTGGAACTCTGCCCACTCTGCCCGCTTGTTGCGAAGGAACCATTCGAAAATGTGGTCGCCGAGGGTCTCGCGGGCGAGTTCTGACCCTTCCATCACGTCGAGGGCCTCGTCTAGCGAGCGGGGTAGTGGCTCGATGCCGATCTCGCGTCGTTGACGGTCGTCGAGCTCGAACAGGTTGACGTTGGTGGCTTCCGGGAGCTCGTATTCCTCGGCAATTCCGCGCAGCCCGGCCTTGAGCAGCAGCGAGAACGAGAGATACGGATTGGTGGCCGCGTCGAGAGCCCGATACTCGATGCGAGCCGATTCGGGTTTGCCGACCTTTCGAACAGGGATCCGGATGAGAGCGGAGCGGTTGTTCCGAGACCAGGCGACGTAGGGCGGGGCTTCGGATGTTTCGGCGAATCGCTTGTAGCTGTTGATGAGCTGATTGGTGACGGCGGTGATTTCTCTGGCGTGACGGAGAATGCCGGCTGTGAACTGGCGGGCCGTGGTGGAGATTCCAGATTCGTCGTCGGGGTCGTGGAAGGCGTTTTCTCCCCCTCGAAACAGCGAGAGGTGGGTGTGCATGCCCGAACCCTGCACTCCGTTGAGGGGCTTCGGCATGAAGGTGGCGTAGGTGCCTTGTTCCATGGCGATCTTCTTCACCACCAGGCGAAGGGTCATGACGTTGTCGGCCATGTCGAGCGCTTCGGTGTATCGAAGATCGATCTCGTGCTGGCTCGGACTGTCCTCGTGGAACGAGTATTCGATCGGCATGCCCATGGCCTCGAGCATGTGGATGGTGCGCCGCCTGAGATCGCTCGCCACGTCGGCCGTGGTGAGGTCGAAATACGACGCGGTGTCGAGGGGCTGGGGTGGCCCATCGGCCGGGTCCCCCGACGCGAAGTAGAAGAACTCGACTTCCGGCGCGGCCATGAGCACATAACCGAGCTCCCGGGCCTGATCGATATTGCGGCGCAGCACCTGGCGAGGGTCGCCCTCGAATGGAGTGCCGTCGAGGTTGTGAATATCGCAGAACATCCGTCCGGAGGACTCGCTCTCCTGGGCCCAGGGAAGAAGTTCGAACGACGTGGCGTCGGGGCGAGCCAAAACGTCGGATTCGTGGACCCGACTGAAACCGTCGATGGCGGTTCCGTCGAATTGGACGCCTTCGCTGAAGGCCGAGTCGAGCTCAGCCGGTGTGATCGCAACCGACTTGAGGCGTCCGAGGACATCGGTGAACCAGAGCCGGATCAGGCGGACCCCGCGCTCCTCGACCGTTCGCAACACGTAGTCCTGTTGACGTTCCACGCCGGTCTCCGATGCTGGTGTGCCCGAAACTGATGATGCCAGCCTCGCGGTCGTCTGTCGCCTCGACATAGTGGTCGTTCACATGCCGTTCACAAATGTGCAACAGGTCCGAAATCCTGTGTTGGAACGCTTTAGCCTTGGTCGCCAAGTAGTTGGTGCTACCAACAATCATTCGAGTCCGAGGCACGGGCTGATGGAGAAAGCGAACTCATATGGCATACCGGGCTGAGTATCTGTGGATCGACGGCAGTGAGCCGACTCGTGAGATTCGTTCCAAGACCAAGATCCTGGCCGACGGCGAGGATCCCGGGCTCTGGGGCTACGACGGTTCGAGCACCAACCAGGCGACCGGCGACAACTCCGATGTCGTGATCAAGCCCGTCTTCCAGTGCCCCGACCCGACTCGTGGCGAGAACGACATTCTCGTTCTGTGCGAGACGTTGCTTCCGGCCGACATGTCGCCGCATCCCACCAACACCCGGGCCGTGGCGGCCGCCAGCCTCGCCAGATTCGCCGACCAGGCGCCGATCTTCGGACTCGAGCAGGAGTTCACGCTCATCAACCCGGCCACTGGGTGGCCGGCCGGATTTCCGCCCAACGGATTCCCTGCCCCTCAGGGTCCCTACTACTGCGGTGTCGGCTCTCTCAAGATCCATGGCCGCGACCTCATCGAGGAACACACCTTGGCTTGCATCCAAGCCGGACTGGCGATCTCGGGCACCAATGCCGAGGTCATGCCGGGCCAGTGGGAATTCCAGATCGGGCCGGTCGACACCGTCACGGTCGGCGACCATCTCTGGGTGGCTCGCTACCTGCTGTTCCGTCTCGCCGAAGACCACGGCGTCGAGGTGAGCTTCGAGGCCAAGCCGATGCCCGGCGATTGGAACGGCGCCGGCATGCACACGAACTTCTCGACCAAGGCCATGCGCGAGGGACCCTACGAGAACATCGTGGCGGCGTGTGAGGCCATGGGTGCTCTCGGCAAGCCCGAGGAGCACATCGACGCCTACGGTGTCGGTATCGAAGACCGTCTCACCGGGGTTCACGAGACTCAGAGATTCGATCAGTTCAGCTACGGCGTGTCCGATCGTGGCGCATCCATCCGAATTCCGTGGCAGGTCGCCAAGGAGGGCAAGGGCTACATCGAGGATCGTCGCCCCAACGCCAACGCCGACCCCTACGTGGTGTCGTCATTGGTCACCGACACGATCTGCGCCGCACTGTCCTGAGGAGTTCTAGGCTGAGCCGATGATCGAGGCGAATTCCGTTCTCAGAGTGGCGATATGCCAGATCAACACGGTTGTGGGTGATCTGGAAGGCAACGTGGGCCGGGCTCTCGAAGCGCTGGCGGAGGCCGACGCGTCCGACGCCGACGTGGCGATCATGCCCGAGATGACCATCACCGGATACCCCCCCGAGGACCTGCTGTTGAAGCCGGGTTTCGTGGCCGACAGCCGGTCGGCTCTCGATGAGTTCGCCGCGGCCACCGACCGGTGCGCGGCGGTGATCGGATTCGCCGACGGTGCTGGATCCGATGCTCGCTGGATGCCGGGCACCGATGAGATGGTGCGCCACGTCAACGGTGTCTGGAATGCCGTGGCGGTGTGCGCCGAAGGCCGTGTCGTCGGCAGCTACCACAAGCGCCATCTGCCCAACTACGGCGTCTTCGACGAGATGCGTCACTTTCGTCCCGGCAACGATTCGATGTCACTGTTCGAGATCGCCGGAGTGCCGGTCGGTCTGACCCTCTGCGAGGACGCATGGATTCCCGACGGGCCGGTCTCACAGCTCGCCCGTGGCGGCGCCCGGCTCGTCATCAACGTCAACGGTTCGCCGTTCGGCGAGAGCAAATCAGCGATCCGCGAGAGTGTGATCCGGCAGCGGGTTTCCGAGGCTGGAATCCCGATCATCTACGCCAATCTCGTGGGAGGCCAGGACGAGCTGGTGTTCGACGGCGGTTCGTTCGTCGTTGGAGCCGACGGCGAGGTCGCGGCACGTTGCGCCCAGTTCGCCGAGTCGGTTGATCTGGTCGATGTGGAGTTGCCTCCGGCGAAGCCCACCCTCGACACCTATCCGGTCGTGGCCGTGACCCCACCTCGGGACGCTCAGCGGCCGCCGGTTGTCGCACCCATGGAATCGCATCTCGATGACAATGAGGAGCGATGGCGGGCCCTTGCTCTCGCCACCCACGACTACGTCACCAAGTCGGGATTCACCGATGTGTGCATCGGCCTGTCTGGGGGTATCGACTCGTCGCTGGTTGCGGCGATCGCCGCCCACGCACTCGGACCGGAACACGTTCACGGCGTGCTGATGCCGTCGCGCTACTCGAGCAGCCACTCGGTCTCCGATGCCGAGGCGTTGTCCGCGAATCTGCGCATCGGATCTCGCACCATCCCGATCGAGCCCGCTCATGCCGCTCTGTCGTCGATGCTCGAGCCGGCTCTCTCCGACGGACGGATCGAAACCGGAGACCTCACCGACCAGAATCTTCAGTCGCGGATCCGGGGCGTGATCTTGATGGGGCTGGCCAACGAGCACGGATGGCTGGTGCTCACCACCGGCAACAAGAGCGAGTCGTCCGTGGGCTACTCCACTCTCTATGGCGACACGGCCGGCGCCTACGCGGTGATCAAGGACCTGTGGAAGCTCACCGTCTACGAGCTCTGCCGTTGGCGCAATCTCGTCTCCGACCGTGAGCTGATTCCGGAGTCGGTGATCGAGAAGGCCCCGTCGGCCGAGCTTCGCCCCGATCAGCGAGACGATCAGTCTCTCCCGCCCTATGAGATCCTCGACCCGATCCTTCAGGCCTATATCGAAGGCGATCACACGGTGGCCGAGGTCATCTCGATGGATCTGGCCGACACCGAAACGGTTCGAAAGGTATGTCGACTCGTCGACTTGTCCGAATTCAAGCGCCGCCAGTCACCTCTGGGCGTTCGCATCACCGGCAAGGCATTCGGCCGAGATCGAAGAATGCCGGTCATCAACTCCTACCGAGGCTGATTTCGGGCAATCGGCGCTGCTCATGGCGCGGCGACACCGTGAATCGATGGTTCCCCGGGGGTATGCAGCTTCGGGCCATGGCCGCGGAGTACGGTCGGGAAACTCGCCGAGTTGTTGTGATTTGTCAATTACCTGGAGGATTGGTGACCGAGGGGTTCACGGCCGTCGAAACGGCTCGTGTCGTAGACGGGCTTCATTGGTCCTGTACGCGTCTCTTCGCCATGCTGGGCCGCTGGGCGGGCGAGGCCGATCGTTCCGATGTCGCCGTTTCGCTGGCCACGGCGAGCCGTCACATGGGTTGGCACGCCGACGACCTCGCGGCTCTTGCTCCCGACGGTCTGCTAGTCGGCCAGTCGAGTTCATCGGCAGCATCTCCTGAACTCGAATCGACCCTCGACACGCTCGACGAGACTCGCGGTTCGCTCGAGCGACTGGCGATCACCCACCGAGTCCTGCTGGCTCGATTGACGACTCGATGCATTGCGGTCGAGAGACTGGCAACCGAGCATTCCGACGCCGCTCTCACCCGAGTCGTCGGTTTCATGCTGAGCGATCTGCGCCGTGATCGCGACGACGGCGAAACCCTTCTCGAGCGATTGTTGATCGATCCTCAGACCGTTGAGCGTGTCGGTGCGAACGTTGTCGAGACCGAAAGCCTCGTAGTTGGTGCCGGTGGTCTCCCGCCCATTCTTGGGCCTGCCTAGCACGGCCCAGAAGGCGATTCATGGGCTGAATGGCCCATTTTTTCACGTTGTGCGGTCATTCTGATCATGTAGCCGGGCCGACATTCCGATTGCATCCATGGTGTATCTCCGGTGGCGAGTTCTGTATTCGTCGCTATCGTTCGACTGACGGAGAGACGGGCCGGCACCCGTGAGCCTCCGATATATCCGTGGAATCACCTGAGCAGCGAAGGGAAATCCGTGGCCAAAGAGCGTGTGGAGCGAGACGAAGAGGATCTTGTTCGCCTGTATCTCACGGATATTGGTCAGTACCCGCTACTGACCAAGGACGACGAAGTCGATCTGGCCCAGCGCATCGAAGCCGGCGCGGCGGCGCGCATCGAACTCGAAGATCCGAGCATCGTCCTGACAACGCCCCGCAAGCGCGAGTTGCGCCGAACATTGCGTAAGGGCGAAAACGCCGAACGCACCTTCGTCCAGTCGAATCTTCGTCTGGTCGTGTCGATCGCCAAGAAATATCAGGCCTCCGGACTTCCTCTTCTCGACCTGATCCAGGAGGGCAACCTCGGTCTCATGCATGCGGTCGAGAAGTTCGACTGGCGCAAGGGTTTCAAGTTCTCCACCTACGCGACCTGGTGGATCCGTCAGGCCATCACCCGTGGCATCGCCAACACCGGCCGCACCATTCGGCTACCGGTCCATGCCGGCGACACCTTGGCCCGACTTCAGAAGGCCCGTGCTCGCCTGGAGCTCAAGAACGGTCGATCCGCGACCGTCGCAGAGTTGGCTCGCGAAGTCGAGATGCCCGAGGACAAGGTCACCGAGGCGCTGCGATTCGCGGCCGAACCGCTGTCGCTCTCGGAGCCACTGCGCGAGGACGGCGATGCCGAACTCGGCGATGTGGTCGAGGACCGGTCGGCCGACTCGCCGTTCGAGGTAGCCGCCACGTCGCTGCTTCCCGATGAGATCTCCCGTCTTCTGGCTCCGCTCGACGAACGCGAACGCGAGATTCTCAAACTGCGTTTCGGTCTCGACCGCGGCGAACCCCGCACCCTCGAAGAGGTGGGAGAGCATTTCAGCCTCACCCGCGAGCGCATTCGTCAGATCGAGGCCCGGGCCATGTCGAAGCTTCGGCACCCGTCATCCGACACTGGCGCCCGCGATCTTCTGAGCGTCTGACCGTTCACGGTTGGCGGTAGGTTTCCCGCTGGAGGTGTCCGAGCGCCTGGTGGGCTCCCCCGCCTTCAAAGCGGGCGGGACGGGTGTTCCCCGTCCGGCGGGTTCGATTCCCGTCCACCTCCGCCAACATCGCGCCCACATTGTCGGGCGCGATGACTATGTTCGGACCATGAACAAGAAGCGTTTTCTTCTCATCCTCTTGCTGGGCGGTCTGGTCTTCCTGCTCGCCCGCAAGGTACGCGACGTCTGACTCGTCGCCGTGGGTCCCTCCGACCCGACCGATAATCAGAGTCGAAACAGCCGACGTCTTCTCGATCGCGCCTGCAGGCGATAGCGCCACCAGAGGGCGGCGCCCGTCGCCACGGCAGCCCCGGCGGCGCCGACACCGACCACCACCGGCTTTGGTGGGGTGACGGTCCTGCGCTCGCGCAACGGTCGGGGGATCTCGAAGATCCTGATCTCCCAGCCGCGGGCGAGGGCCTCACGCAACAGTGCCCGGTCGGGGTTGACCGCAACGGGGTGGCCGACCGCCTCCAGCATCGGTAGGTCGGTGATGGAGTCGGAGTACGCGAACGATGAAGAGAGGTCGAGGTCGTGGAGTCGGGCCTGCTCCTCGATGGCGGTGACCTTGTTGTCACCGGCGGAGTAGAACTCCACACCGCCGGTGTACTTACCGTCGGAGTCGATCTCGGCCCGGGTGGCGATGGCATCGTCGACACCGACGTGTCGGGCGAGCGGCAGCACGATCTCTTCGGGGGATGCCGACACCAGATAGACCCGGCGTCCGGCAGCACGATGCGAGTCGATGAGCTCGATGGCTTCCTCGAACACGAGTGGGTCGATGATCTCGGTGAGGGCATCGTCGACCAGAGCCGAGATTCGGTGCTGGTCCCACCCGGTGGCGATCCGTAGGGCCGTCTCGCGCATCTTCTGCATCCGGCCCTCGTCGGCTCCCAGATAACGGAAGACGATCTGGCCCCATAGGGCCCGGGCCACCAGCCAACGATTGAGCATCCCGGCGCGCTGAAGGCTCGGCCCGAAGGCGAGCATGGCCGCCTTGGCGATCACGGTTTTGTCGAGGTCGAAGAATGCGGCCTCTCGTGGTTGGTCCCGTGGGTCCTCCATGGGTCAACCCTACGGAGTGAGCTTCGGGGGGCGTTGTCATCGTGATGTGGGCTGTCTAAGGTCAGCGCAACGACTTCCCCGTCGAGCCTCTATTGCTCCGGAGTCGTTGTGCTCACTGTTTGTTGGTCCGTGAAGGGCGGAGTCGGGACTTCTGTTGTCGCGGCCGGGTTGGCGCTGGGCACCGCGGCGTCCGGGGTCGATTGTCTGTTGGTTGATCTCGGGGGCGATCAGCCGTCGATTCTCGGAGTGCCGGCATCGGGTGCTCCGGGCGTGGGTGATTGGCTGGCGGCCGGGCCCGATGTGCCCGTCGACGCGTTGGCCGAACTCGAGTCGCCGGTGACCGATCGGCTCTCGCTGTTGCATCTGGGCGACGGGGTCGGGCTGGTGATGGGGGAGCGTCTCGAGGTGTTGGCGGCGGTGCTGGCGGGCTCGTCGCGTCCGGTGGTCGTCGATGCCGGCGTCACCGCGGCGGCGGGGCTCTGGTGGAGCGGACGGGGCGAGTCGCTGCTGGTTCTGCGGCCCTGCTATCTCGGCCTGCGGCGGGTCGGGCGGGCCCCGGCCGGTTCGAGTCTGGTGGTGATCGATGAGCCGGGCCGAGCGCTCACGACATCGGATGTCACCGCGGCCACGGGCGCTCCGTTGCGGTGTCGACTTCCGTGGGATCCGGCGATCGCCAGGGCGGTCGACGCCGGAATCCTCACCACGAGATCACCCCGGTCGATGCGGGTGCTGGGGGTGGCGAAGTGAATCGACCGGAGGGCATCCAGTCCTGTTGCTACCGTTCCTGCATGTCGTCTGAACACGAGCCTCGAGCCGGGTATCGCAGTATCCCGGCCGAATTTCTGCTCGACCCGTCGCCCGACCCGCCGTACGAACCTATTGCGATGATCTTCGGCGAGCACGTCCAATACGCGGTGACGATTGATCCTGCCGAGTGGATAGCGGGAGCGTGTGGCGGAGTGGGGGGAACCGTCGGGGCGCTCGTGCCCAATCAGTACCCATTGGTCCTGCGCGTGCGTGCTCCGGACCCGATCCCCCGAGGCTGGTCGATTGCGTACCGCGACCTATTTGCGGTCGTCGCTTCGATCGGTGAGCGGCACACGTCCAGCCCTGATCGGGCGTGGTTCGCGGTGTGGCAGGGCCACGGTTTCGCCAACCGCACTACCCACGTCGCGTGGAAAGAACCGCCCGACGATACGAACCGCGACGCTCGCGAACAGGAGCGGTCGCGACTGCGCGACGAAGACAAACGTCGCAATGGCGCGGTCACCGCTTCATTGCGTCAGGTTCCACGCTTCGATTTGCCGAACCGCTCCTACCACCTGTTGACCGGCCCGGTGTCGGCGACAACCCAATTGGACGACCCCGGATCGGGGGCCACCTGGCGTCACCCCGACCTGTTCTGGCCCGACGACCATCGGTGGTTCGTCGCGACCGACGTCGACTTCTGGTCGCTCTACATCGGAGGCGACCACGACTTCATCACCGAACTCGCCCGCAACGTCCCGACACACTCCGAAATCGTCGACTTCGATCTCCCACTCGAAGTGGAGGATTGAAGACCGCCGCGCCCGGCAATAGAACGAGCTTCGGGGGGCGTTGTCATCGTGGTGTGGGTTGTCTATGGTCAGCGCAACGACTTCCCCGTCGAGCGTCTATTGCTCCGGAGTCGTTGTGCTCACTGTTTGTTGGTCCGTGAAGGGCGGAGTCGGGAGATCTGTTGACGCGCCCAGGCTGGCCCCGGCCGATTCGAGCCTAGGTGTGGCGAAGTGACCCCCTCGACGGGCCATCCCAATCTCGACTTGTTGGTCGATCTCGTGCATCGCGACACTCTCGACCAGGGTGTCGGCGACGCCGATCTCGAAAGGATCGTCACCCGACACGCTCCGCTGCTGTCGGCGGCCCAGCGCGACGACATCACCAGTCGGGTCAAAGCACGCGTGAGTGGCCTGGGAGCCATCGATGTGCTCCTGGCCGACCCCGACGTGAGCGAGGTCATGATCAACGGCGCCGGCCCGGTCTGGATCGAACGATCCGGCGAGATCTCGGTGACCGAGCTGGTGCTGGATCGGGCCGAGATCGATCGGCTGATCGAGAGGATCGTCGCTCCGATCGGGAGAAGAGTCGATCGGCGGACCCCGTGGGTCGATGGTCGGCTATCCGACGGCAGCCGGGTCAACGTGATCGTGCCACCCGTCGCCCTCGACGGCCCTTACGTGACCATCCGGCGGTTCGTCCTGCGAAAGCTGTCGCTGCTCGACTTCGCCTCCGCCGAGGTGGCCGACCTGATCGTCGGAGCGGTCGAAGGCGGCGCCAACATCCTGGTCAGCGGGGGCACTGGCGCCGGCAAGACCACACTCCTCAACGCCATCGCCACCGTCATCGATCGATCGGCGCGGATCGTCACCGTCGAGGACTCCGCCGAACTCGCTCTCCCGCATCCCCATGTGGTGCGGCTGGAGGCTCGACCCGAATCGGTCGAGGGAGTGGGGTTGGTCACGATCAGGGATCTCGTTCGCAACGCGCTGCGCATGAGGCCCGACCGCCTGATCGTCGGGGAGGTGAGAGGCGAAGAGGCACTCGACATGATCCAGGCTCTCAACACCGGCCACGCCGGCTGCCTCTCGACCTGCCACGCCAACGGGCCCGTCGATGTCCTCAGACGAGTCGAGAGCCTGGCGCTCATGGCCGGATCCGGCCTACCTCTCGCTGCGGTTCGTGAGCAGCTCAGCGCAGCAGTCGACTTGATCGTGCAGGTGGGAAGGGGCCGCGACGGTGCCAGACAAATCACATCGGTGGCCGAGGTGACCGGTCCGGAGACTGTGTCGGTGGTGGGA